>JAFRMD010000071.1 GCA_017430835.1 Methanosphaera sp. | reverse complement strand
CAGAATTAACATTTAACCTATCATTACCACAAGCAGACAAAAGAAAATACAAAACAGAAGAAGGAATAATCTCCAAACTAATAACATTCATGAAAAACAAAACACTAAAAAAAGTGACCGAAATGTAATACTGCCAAAAAATTAAAACATTTAAATACTTAATTATCCTATATAATAATGAATGAAAAAAATATTATGGAAGATGCTAATATGAAAGGAATAATAGGTGCTATATGCGGTGATATAATCGGTTCATCATATGAGTTTCATCCAGTAAAAACTAAGGATTTTGATTTATTTCCTAGTAATTCCAGATTCACTGATGATACCGTTATGACATTAGCAGTTGCAAATTGGTTACTACTAGATTTAAACCTCACCAAAAATGTTCTAATAAGTCAAATGCAGATACTTGGTTCAGAGTATCCACGGGCCGGCTATGGTGGACGATTTTCAACTTGGCTGACGGATGAAAAACCTGAAGCCTACAACAGTTGGGGAAATGGATCTGCCATGCGTGTTAGTCCAGTAGCATGGTATGCAAGCACCCTGGATGACTGTATACAATTGGCCAAGTTATCTGCCGAGGTTACACATAATCATCCTGAAGGTATTAAAGGAGCAGTATCTACAGCATCAGCCATATTCATGGCAAGAAACGATTATTCCAAGGATGAGATTAAGGATTACATTGAAAATAATTACGGTTATGATTTATCAACACCATTGGAGGATATTCGTCCTAATTATTCATTTGAAGTATCCTGTCAAAAATCAGTTCCCCAGGCATTAAGATGCTTTTTGGAGGCTGACAGTTATGAGGACACAATAAGAAATGCAGTATCTTTGGGTGGTGACGCTGATACTCAGGCAGCCATTGCAGGTTCAGTTGCAGCAGCTTATTATAGTGTTCCTAGTACGATATGTCAGTTCTGTATCTCCAAGTTGGATCCTAGATTACATCAGATATTCAGGGAATTTAATGAAAAGACGCTGGGTGATTAGTGTGCCATCAGAATCATTTAATGAAGACCAGGCATATGAGGTTATGGACGGGGTACTTGATATCGAAGAGTGTGAAGACCCCGATGCCGTTGCTGATATAATTAATGAGGAGTATATTAACAATCCAAATAACATTAATTACAGAAACGATTATGCTGATAAAAAAGAGGAGGGTATATTAGATAATAAGATAATTTGGTGTTGTCTAATAATTTTTATCATTTTTATCTTTTCTCTAACATTCTAATCTTTAATCTAACTTTTTTTATTTATTTTATAATATGGAACGGTTTTTTATCTGATTTTTCTAAAATCACTGTGATTTTATCATTGTTAAAATCATTTTTACTTTTGTGTTTGCATGTAATGCATGAGGTATATTGGCAGGCATTATAATAATTTCACCTTTATTTAGTGAATGTTCAACCTTATCAATCGTTATTGTTAAACTACCATCAACAACTTGTACCAATGCATCAAATGGTGCACTATGTTCGCTTAATCCCTCATTCTCATCAAAAGCAAACAGTGTAACGGTACCGGTTTCTTTCTTAATTATCTCGGTACTCACTACTGATTTTTCCTGATAGTCTATTAGCGATTCAATGTTTATTATTTCTGCCGTGTTTAAACTCAACGTATCACCTTCAATAAATATATAATACTTATTATATTCAAGGTTTAGCTTATAATTTTTTCACTGGGCTAGTGACAAAATGATTATTATCATTGAATAACATTTATATATTCATTTTTAAATAAGTTTAATATAATAAGCATTAAAGGTTAAATTATGGATTATACAATTATACTGATACTGATTATATATTGTTTGGTGTGGTTTGTAGGGCCTGTCATATCCAATAAACTAGGCTTATCAAAGAAAATATATATTAACAGTACATTCGATAGGTTAAAGGCCAAGTATCTTGGTTATTTGATAATACTCTTTTCAGTAATAATCTTATTATTTGATTATAACAATTTAAAAGGTGTTAACCTATACAATACTTTGATACCGATTGTTTGCATGTTGTTATTTGCAGTCTTCTTGATATTCAGAAATGATGTCTTGAACTTAAAATACTCCAGTGAAGATGGTAAAGTCAAGTATTATCTGGACTTTGTGAATATGGGAATTGTTCCCATTATAATCATATCATTGTTGTTAGATCTAACGGTATTCAATGATACGATATTGATTATATTGGTTATGCTTGCGGTATTTGTTGAGTTAATAGTTCTTGTAATTAGTTTATATCCGGATAAATTACAGGATTATTTCATATTAAGGAAACATTCCTTTGATTACAGGCAATTTGCTACAATTATAGTTGTATTGTCTCTAATACCTGTAGTAATACTGTTTACATTGATTATCTTATTAACATATATATTTTAAACTCTTTTTTATCCATTTTTTTTAATTAAACATGGAATATAATCTTTGGAATATAATCATCCTACTTTTTAACTCTAAAAAAACTTTAAGAAGGCAGTGTTCAGAATCTTACTGATAAAACATAGTTGTATTACTTTTATATTTATTAACAATACTTATTTTTTTATTTACAGTTGAAATTGACCTTCATTAATTTTTTACAGAACTGTAAATCGTTTTTTTATTTTCTTGTACTAAATTAATAGTTGCTATTATTATATTATTATCATAGTTTTAATGTGTTATTTATTTTAAGGAGAACAACCATTAAATGCAGTATCTTTTACAAAATAGGTATTTATCTAATTTATTGGGATT
>JAFRMD010000070.1 GCA_017430835.1 Methanosphaera sp. | reverse complement strand
TTTCCTAACCTTATGGTGCATTAACACATTCTCCTCTTGGAAAAGAGTGTTTTTTATGGGCTGTTCTTCTTCGGTAGGCTTCATCGATGTAAGTATCCCGACTATTTTTTGTGGTACTGAAATATCTGTTTTGATAATCTGTTCTGCCATTTTGGTCTCATTATCAATCATCATGTCTATGACTTCTTCGAGCATCTGTTCTTTGCTTTGGAAATAGTAGTAGTATGTGCCTTTAGCTATTTGTGCTTTTTCTATGATTTCATCAACGCTGGTGTTCTCGTATCCATTTGTTAGAAACATATCATAGGCTATCTTTAAGAGCATTTTTTTCCTTTTTTCACCTTTTTTCATAATTGCCTCCGAAATAATATATTTACTCTTTTTATATTCTTTTAACCTCGTATTCTTCCTCATAATTTTTCGACTGTTAGTCGGTTTTTCTTGTTTTTATAATATAACCATAATGGTATATAAATATTTTCACAGAATTTAAATAATAGATATTGATTAAATATCGCTAGCAAATAATAATGTTATCATAAATTGAGTAATGTGATTAAATAAAAGAAATTATTGAATAATTACTATCGGAAAAAGATTTATGAAGTTTCTATTAGAAACAAAATTGATGATTTAAAATTTTTACTTTTTGTTCTCTATACTCAAACTTTAGAATTACTTTTTAAAAAAAATGTCCCTAAATCATTCTAAATTCAAAAATAACTATTAAAATTTTATAAATAATAAAAATAATGATTATAATTAGTGGTTAGTTTAATATGATCCTAAAAGACCCAATTACAGAGGTAGTAGATTTATAAAAGTATGGAATTACTTTAATAATTTTTAGTTTATACTAATGTGTTATATTTGTTCTTTAAACAACCGAAAAAATATATAAAAAAAAGCCTATACAATTTTACAATATCCAAAAAAAATAGTGAGAGAATAAACTCTCATTGTTTTTTAATATTATTATCTTTTATCTGCAACGTTAGAATTAAAATAATTCCTACCACGATGGCCAATACATACATTACGGATGCCATTGCATTCTGAATAATTATATCTGCAGTATTCACAACAATACTATCTTGTCCATCTAGAGTATCTAATTTTTGGAAGTGATTATAGACTTCCTGATGGAATTGGTCATCTCCTGAATGATCAGGTGCGTAGGTATCGACTGCAGTACTAATACCTCCCATAACTCCAAGAATTAGAATTATTCCAATAATTGCTGTACCCATTGATGAACCTAATGTTTCACCAGTTGTAATAATACCTGATGCGTTATTTTGGCTTTCAGCAGGAATATCAAATAATGCAACATCCGCACTTAAAGCCATTATAAAACCAATTCCTGCTCCGAGTAAAAACTGTCCTAGAATTAATTCCGGCATTGAAATATTTAATTTAAACTGATAACTTAAAATCAAACATCCAACAATTGATATTATGCTTCCTATTGTCATGAGTTTCTTATGATTCAGTTTTCCAATTAATTTTGGAGTGGCCGATGAAAAAATAAACAAACCCAGAACAAACGGAAGTGAAGCCAAACCTGTATAGAATGGATTTAACTGCAATACACTTTGGAAAAACAGAACCATTACAAAAAATGTTCCAGATATTATTATATTATATAATAACTTAAAAGATGCACCCAAACATAAATGTTTGTCTCTGAATAAATCAACATCAAGCAATGGCACCTTGCCTGACCTTTTTCTTTTGAGTTCATACCATATAAAGATTGCTAAGACAATTAATCCCAAAATTATCTCAACTATGCTGGTAGTAACATCCTTAGTCAGAGTCAAAATACCAAGCACAAGCAAAACAAGACTTATACTAGAAACTATAGCACCGATAATATCCAAATCGTTTTTAGATTCAGTAGGTTTGAAATCAGTTATTTTGTTTTGCATTACTAAAATAAAGACAATGAATATTAATTCAAATGCAAAAGTATATCTCCAACTTAAAAAAGTTGTAATAACCCCCCCGATGAGTGGAGCAACAGTATCTGCAAGTCCTGCCATTATTCCCAGAGTTGCCAAACCAATAGTTCGTTTTTTACCGGAATATGTTCCACTTATTATTGAAACTATGGCAGGCAACATTAATGCTGCAGCAACACCTTTTATCCCTGACCATCCAACAAAAAACATTATAACATTTGAACTTATTAGTGCAGTAAATACCCCGATACCAAAAAGTGCAACACCAATTAAGAACAGTTTCTTTTTACCAACTATGTCCTGTAGTTTGGTACTAAGCAATATCAATGCAGCAGTAATAAGAGTACAAAATGACACAATCATTTGAATAGTACTGACATCAGTATTCAAATCAACAACAATTCGAGAAATGCTAACATTCATGAATAAAGAATCCAATACTACGATAAATGAAGCACAAGCCACAACTATTAATGGAATCCAAGAATTTTCGTTAGCTTTTTCATTCATACCCATTAATCCTCCCACTTATTATTTTTAAAAAAAAATTAGTATGATAACTTTTAAAGATTAACATAATATTTATATTTGATTTCTACCAATGATAAATTTTTGGATAAGATTTATTTAAAAGATTATACTCATAGATTTTCTGAAATACTATTAATTCACATTACTTTTTTTAGTTTGATTTTCACTAGCTATTTTTTCCATTTGTTGCACACTCTAGTTTCTTAATTTTTTATCAGGTAATGTTTTTATGAATGATTTAGTTAGGGGTACTTCGATTATTTCATCATTTTTGGTTAATTTATATCTTTGATCGATGAATGTGGTTTTTTTGAGTCGTATTACAAAATATGAATTTAATTGCATTATTTTTAACATTAATTTCTTAGAGCCATAACCCCTATCACATATGGATATTGTTTTTTCAAGGTCTATTATGTTTTTAACATCATCTAAATGATCTATGGCCAAGTCTAGTTCACTAGATTTTCTACTGGTAATGGTTGAACTAAGAATAAATTCATTTAGTACATCAACCATTGTAGATACTCTGGCAGTAGCAGTGTGCTTGGAATGATTGATATTTTCTCCAATACTAAAATCTTCACGTATTGTGGGATAATTAGGTAAATCAAATATGGAACCATCATGCGCTGCTAAATAATAACCTTTAAACTTTTTTAATTCTGGTTCTGTGTATATTCTTTGTAATAAATCATCATTTATATCAATATATGCTTTTGGGTCAATAATCATCCTTCTTTCAGAAATAGCCTGTTTAGACACATCCATATCCATTTTCCCCCAATATTCTTCCATAAAATACAAAGCTTCCAAAGCAGTAGTACGTCCACGATTCCAAGTAACATATTTCATAATACATTCTTGTGGCAACTTACGATTTCTAACAAATTTATTATTCTCTAAAATATATTTATCACAAACATAACTATTAAAATTACCCATATTATCCATCAAATGATTACTTAAAAACATAATAAACACCAAAATAATATAAGTTAAACCCACATCAAATAATAGTAAAAAATAAAAATAAATACTATGTGAATTAACTAAATAATAATATATAACAAGTAATATATAAAATAACTATAATTTATTATTAAAATTAGATATAAGTAAATATAAACTTTTAATGTTAAATATAAATAAATAAACAAAAGAATTTAATAAAATTAAAGTAAAATAAGGTTATAATAATAAAAACAAGCGATAAAAATTATCAAAAATCTAAACTTGACAGCATTGTTTTTAATTTAAAAAAATGAGTTATTAAAATGAATTATTTAAAAATATATCATATTACTATATTTATTTTTATTTAATATGCATAAATTTAAATAGTAGAAGAAATAGAAAGTCTTAGTACAATTTTTTTCTTTTTGCATATGCCTGTTTTCGTTTCTTCTCTATCTTTTTATAGTTTTCATCTGCGTACTTGTTTTTTTGTCTGTTTGTTCTTCCTTCGGGGATTATGGTCAGCAGGTCTATGTTATTTGCGCAACATGCGAATATTACTCTTATTTCCTTATAGTCCTTGTTTGATGGTGCCGGAAATGTTACCTCATATTTTCCAGGTCCGCTTGTATCATACCTTATTGGTTCCTCGTTTAATATCACATCCACTACGTAATCCCTTGATATTCTGTATTTTTGTAGTCGTTGAATAAAGTGTGTGTTTTCAAAGCACCAGTCTATTGTTCTGGTATCTCCTATTAGAAATCTGTCAAATACGTCCATGCTTATCCCCCCGTTTATTATATGTTACTATGTTTTTTAGATTATTATATTTTTTTATCTTTTTAAGATTTTTTCAACCGGAAAACTTAAATAAATCCCCTGTTCTTCCAGTTAAGCAAGCATTTAAATCATTAAGTATTCCCTTACTTCCTCTTTGATACTTTTCATAACTTCTAAATATTATTGTTTACAAAGAATTATTTAAGTAGACTGATTACTATGAAAAATAATTTAACTGAAGAACACATCACCAGGTTAACTGCATTAAAGAATGTGCTCCTATTAATATTGACGGTTATTGACCTTATATTTATTATACTGTCAACCTCTTATTCAATTAGTTTTAGGGTTGAACGTCTTATTGCAGATTATGACTTGCTGGTTTGTATCCTGCTTTTTATTGATCTTTGCTATGAATTTTATTGTAGTGACCGGAGCATTAAGGAGTTTTTGATTGATGACAGGAACATTATTTCCCTTATTTCAGTGTTTCCATTTGACTTATTGCTCAGGTACTTTGCAGTCTTCAGAGTCTTCCGTTTCCTTAAGTTAATTAAAGTTGTTCGTGTTTGGAATGTTAAACGAGACTGGGATTCATTGTATTATTTTATTCAGCATCATCTTTTCAAGCTTTTGCTTGTTGTGCTGATAGTTTATATAATAGTTTCAACCACAATGTTTATTCTCATAGACTCTTCGGTTTCCAATATTGGTGATGCATTATGGTTTATTGCCGTGACTATATCTACTGTGGGTTATGGTGACATTATTCCGGAAACTCCTATTGGTAAGGCTTTGACAATGCTTAGTATGGTAATAGGTATTATTGTTACTGCAATATTTACCGCTTATCTTTCATCCATTTATAATGAAAAAAATGAAGCTGAAACTAGAGAAACAGTTAAAATCAATAGAAAAATGATTGAAAAAAACAATAAAGAATTGCATGAGGAAATTAAAACTGTCAAAGAGGAATTTGCTGTTCTTAAAGATGAAAATCGTCAATTGATGGATAAGATTGATGAATTGAATGAAAAGATAGATAAATTATCTGAAGATGACTAAACACAAATTCCTTTTTATAACTACTATTTTTTTGGATGAAAAATTTCCCATATTATTAATACTTATAATACTATAGATAATATTAAAATTCATTTTTTTATATTCCGAGTGTTGGCATAAATTATATTTTTTGATTTTTTGTAATACTTTTATGTTATTTATGTTTTAATTGGTTTATCATTCAATGCTGTCAAGTTAACGTTCATTTTGTGAGACTGTTTTTTCAAGGCAGTCAAGTTAAAATTTTTATCCCATCATTATCCTTTATTTTTTATATTGTAACCTATTTTTACTTTAAATTTACTTAATTCTATTGATAATTTAATTATATTTAATAATATAAGTATTTATTTAATTATATTGGTATTTAAGTATTATTTATAGTTAATTTTATATATTATGAGTTATATATTATTATTTAGTTAATTAGCATATTGTTTATTTTTATTTTTTTATTTAATTGTTTGTGGATTTGATTGATAATGTTTTGGTGTTGTAGATGTCTTTATGTGGTAATTTATTAGATAATATGGGAAATTTTAATAGTTATGTTTGTGATAAATATATTTTAGATGACAATAAGTTTGTTCGTAATCGTAAATTGACTCAGGAATGTATTATGAAATATGTTCTGTGGAATCGTGGTCGTACTACTGCTTTGGAGGCTTTGTATTTTATGGAGGAGTATTGGGGTGTAATGGATATGGATGTTTCTAAACAAGCTATTTCTCAAAGGAGGATGATTATTGATCCTCAAGCATATATTGATATTAATGATGATTTAATAAAGGCAATTTATAAGAGACCTGAAGAATTAAAAACATTTAAAGGTTATTATTTAACTGCTATTGATGGTTCCATCTTCGATTTACCCAATTATCCTACTATCCGGGAGGATTTTGCCATTGATGAAAATATTGATCATACCCATCACACAGCAACTGCTCGTGTTTCCACAATGGTTGATGTATTAAATGAATTTATTCTTAGTTCAAGTATCAGCAATAGGAAAAGGGGAGAGCTTAAACATGCCCTAAATCATGTAGATGATGTAAAAAGTAAAATCAATCTTCGAAAAACAATTATAGTATGTGATAGAGGTTATGGCTCCAAAGAATTAATGTTAAAAATAATGAAACAACATTCACATTTTGTAATACGACTTAAAAATAGCACATTTAAAGAAAAAAGAGCAAAAATGACAAAAAATGAGCAAATAATATGGATACCCTTAGATGAAACATACATTAAAACTCTTAAAGACAAAAAACTACAAAAATTCGCAATAAAAAAAGAAATTCTACGATTACGTATAATAAACATACAATTACCCACAGGAGAAATAGAAACATTAGCAACAAACATATATGATGAATCCATGACCATTGAAGACTTCAAAGAAATATACAACAAAAGATGGACCATAGAAACCAACTACGACAAATTAAAAAACAAACTACAAACAGAAAACTTCTCTGGTCGCAGAAAAATCATAATAGAACAAGACTTTTACTCAGATATATACGTATTCAACATAGCAACAACAGTCAAACACGACGTAAACCAAGAAATAGAAGAAAAACGAAAAAACAACAACAAATACAAATACAAAGATTACCAAGCAAACTTCAACATAGCAATAGGAATAGTCAAAAAAGAATTACTAAACCTTCTAACCACAGACATAGAAAAACAACAACAAACATCAATGAAAATAATCAAAATACTACAAAAACACTTAATACCAATAAAAGAAGAAAGAAAATCAACAAACAGAGAACCTGTAGACTATGGACACAAATTCACAGACAACAACAAAAGATCTTTCTAAAAAAAAATAATTCACAAAAAAACAGTCACACAAATTGAACATTAACTTGACAGCATTGA
>JAFRMD010000069.1 GCA_017430835.1 Methanosphaera sp. | reverse complement strand
TTTTAAAAAGAGAATCATATAAAATTATTGGAGGAAACACATGTTAAAAACCAAATATTTGGTTATTTTCCTTGCATTTCTGGTGTTAGGAATGACTGTTGCTGTAGCTGCAGATGTAGATGACTCAACAAGCACTACAAAAAAAGTTACAAAAGACACAACAAAAATTGTGAAAAACACTGCAGTAACTAAAAAAGCTACAAAAACAACAGACAAAAAAACAACTAAAGCAAAGGAAACAACCAAAAAAGTAGCAAACAAAACTGATGAACAAAATACTAAAACAGTTACTAAGAAAAATGATGTGAAAAACGTTAAAACTACAACTTATGGTATTGATAATTCAAATTTTGACACTTATTTCACATCTACAGGATTAGGGCCTGATGTTCAAGAAGGAGATACTCTTAACTTTACATCAAATGTTTCACGAACATTATCTAATTATACAGTAGATAAACCAGTTAACATTAATGGAAACGGTTACACATTAGATTTAAACACTGTTTATGGGTACAATCTTCCATCACTACAACAAACAAAGATTGAATTTAATATTAATGCATCAAATTCTAATATTACAAATCTAAAATTCCATAACACTCAAGTTTTCACAACCACTGCATCTAATATTACATTTGATCACATAAATTCAACAGTAGAAAATCAAGGTGTTGGAATGTATACTGGTTTCTTTGCAATGAGAGACGGAGTAATCAACATAACAGTAAAAAACAGTCACTTTTATGCAGTAAATAATACAGGATGCAGTTCATTGGTAATTACATATGGTAAAAATTGTACAATTGACAACAATACTGTATTTGGTACAGGTAATGTTGGAAATTTAGTATACATTAATAAATATAATGGAAATCCAAATAATGCAAATGGAATTAACAATAGTAGCGGTATTGTAATATCAAATAATGTAATAAATGCTACTGATGTTGGTGGTGTGTGTTATGCATTAACAATCACTGGAGCAAATCACACAATAGAAAACAATAACATTTCAAATAATAAAAATTATTCCGTGACAACTACATGGTCTGAAAGTTATGAAATTCAATATGAACCGGGAGATACTCATAACATATCATACTTTGGACATAAATACATTAATAATAATATTACTGGTAAATTTTCCACAGGAAACTATAGTATAGTCGAAAATAACTGGATTAATGGTACAAGTACAATAGTAGGAAATTCAAATGTGACAAATAATACATTCCTTGCTAATGTAACTTTGCATAATGATATTCATTTCCATTCAAATATTGCAACAGGTCAAACAGTAACAATTGCAAAAAATAAAAAGAATACTTGTATAAAAAATAGTACTATTGGTACTTTAAGTATGAAATCTGGCACTAAACCTACTTATAATTGTACAGGAAATACAATTACATTTTATGATGGATTAAGTAATTTAGTAAATTGTAACGGTAGTTGTCCTTGTTGTCAACAAAATACTAATCCTAACAACAACTTACCTACACGTATAACTACTAAAAATATTAAAACAGAAGAATCTGAAGCTGATGAAGGACAAAATTACACTACAACATATAATAATGTAGAATTAGTATATACTGTGTATAAGAATGGAACGTTAGTTTTACACATTGATAAACCAGAATTATGTCAACATATGGAAGGAGGTGTATATCATAGAAGTATACCTATTCCTGTTACCCAGTTAGGTGTGGATATTAAGAATATAGTAATTGATTTAAAAAAATTTAATTACATTGACGGCTCTAGTTTTGAAGGTGGATTCAGAACAGTAAGATTTACTGATGAAAATGTTGATTATAAATCCATTGATTTAAAATTTATAGCAACAAATATAACTTACAATTTAGGAACAGTAACTTTAGGTGATGATGCATACAAGTCAATTACTTATGAAAATTTTAACTTTATATTAGTAGAAATAAATCCAGATAATGACTACAAATATTTAAAAATTACAGATAATGTTATTTTAAGGAATTGTTCTATTAAAATTAGCATCCCTGATGGTTGTGAAAATATACCTTTAATTTCCATAGGAAATAGAGAGAAATATACAGGTCTTTCTTCAAGTGGAATTGTTCCTCATTATGGTAATAATGTCTTAATAGAAGATTGTAACATAGATTTAGCAATTGCTAGACCTGATGAAAGACTTTCTGAGCAACCAATTCGTTTAAATGGTTTTTTCATTGAGGGAGATAATGTAACTTTAAGAAACAATGAAATTCTTGTTACTTCAGTAGATAAAGATGATGGTATTTCTGCTAATGCGTATGATTATGCAGTATTTGCTGATGGTGAAAACTTTACCTTTGTTAATAACACATTATCTGTAAATTATGTCAGATCAATGTATATTAACTCTACAAATAGTATACTAGAATACAATACAATCCTTGCAACTCATGATGATACTGTTATGGACATACCTAAATCCGGTAATACTATTAGATATAACCTTTTAACTAATGCTGATAATGTTCAAGGTGATTTAACAATTAATAATACTGGAGACAATGTTATCATGTATAATCAATTTACTAATACTGAGTTGAAAGTTATTTCTCCTAGTGTAGCAAACTATAATGAATCAGTCCCTATAACTATAATTCTTAAGGATAAGGAGACTGGAAAACTTATTGCAGGTCAAGATATTTTAGTAATAGTAGGAGATAACCCAGCAGAAACCGTCAATACTGATGATTCTGGTATGGTTGTTTATAATTTAACTTCAACTACTCCTGGAGCTTTAACAGTAACAATTAAATGTGAAGGAAACAAAATATTCAATGAAAGTACTGAAACAATAGAAATAACTGTAGGTGAAGACAAAGATGCTATTATAGCAGATTTAAACAAAACAGTTCAAGAACAAAATCAAACAATTGCTAGTCAGGAAGAAGAGATTGATAAATTAAATAATATTCTTGATGAACAGGATACTCAGATTGAATCACTTGAAAACACAGCTCAAGCATTAAATAATACAGTTTCACAGTTAGAAGAAGACTTAACACAAGCACAAGAACAATTAGCAAACAACAACAATACAAATACCAATGGTACCAGCTCAAACAACGACACATCAAATACAAATACCACTACCACTCCAACAAAAACAAGTGTTACAATTAAACTTAATCCAACAACAATATACACGGGAAGTAAAACAAAAATCACGGCAACACTCAAAGATGCAAATGGTAAAGCAGTAGCAAGTCAAAAAATAACACTTAAAGTAGGCAGTAAAACTTACACAGTAAAAACCAACAACAAAGGTGTAGCAACTAAAACAGTTAAAGTCACTAAAACTGGTAAGAATAAAGTTACAGCAACTTTCAAAGCAACCAAAAAATATGCAAAAGCAACCAAGACAAGCACGCTTACAGTAAAAGCCAAAGAAAAAACCAAAATAACAGTAACAAAACTATCATACAAAAACAAGAAAATCACAATCAAGGCCACAATCAAAGCCGGTAAAAAAGCTTTAACACAAAACACTAAACTTACAATAAAAGTTGATGGTAAAACATTAACAGCTAAAAAAACCAGTAAAAAAGGAAAAATCACACTCACACTCAAAAAAGCTCTTAAGAAAGGTTCACACAAAGTACAAATAATCAGCAAAACAACTAGCATATACAAAGAAGCAAAAATCACAAAAACTCTAAAAGCATAAAATTATTGTAGAAGAAGTATTTTCTTCTCCAAATTCTTTTTTTTATAAGAGTATTATATGGGAGTGTTTAACATGACCAAGTATAATAAAATATTTCTTTTATTTATAATTTTGTTATTTGCTTTTATGTCAATAGCAACAGCAACTAATACAAATGATTCAAGCATTACAAAAACCTTGCATAAAGATATAAAAAAAGTTGAACATAAGAATCTAGTAAAAGATTATAAACTTGCTGATAATAAAATTAACATGGAAAGAAAATATCAGAAGATGGCTAATAAGATAAGGAAAAATGTTAAAAATATTACTTCAAAAAATATTTTAATCAATAAGACATCAAATAAAAAAAATAAAAAAACTGACACTAATATTGAAGAAGTTGATATTACTCCAGATAATTTTAGTAAATATTTTAGAGTACAGCAAAGTACTGTTTATTTGGGTAAGGGGATAAGTTCCTCAGAAAATAATTTAACAATAAACCTTCAATATATACCAGATAATGTTGATTGTTTAGCAATTGAAGGAAATAATAAGAACTATGAAAATCGTACATTAACAGTGGATGCAAAAGGTTTACCACCAATAAATAATATTGGTTTGTCACTTGAAAATAAGTTTAAAACTTGTACAGTTCAAAATTTCAATGTTACTTATGATAATGATTATCAGGAAAACTCATTCTTTTCATTAACTGGTAATGGAAGTTATGTTTTAAATAATGTGAGTATAAACGTTTTAAAAGATGGTATAGATAAAAGCAATGCAGTAGATGTTCAATGTAAAGCTTTAATTGAAAATTGTAACATACGTGCTAAATTAGATGAAACGGGTATCAATTGGGGTGGTAAAGCCATACCTGATGCTATGGGTGTAAGTATAACTGGGGATAATTCGATATTTAGAAACAATACCCTTGATATAGTATCTAACGGTCTTGGTGGAACATATTCTTCATTATATGCTTTATATACTAAGGGAAGAAATATAACAGTTGTAAGTAATAATATTTCATTGACAAAAGTAGAAGGTTATGCATATGCATTTGATTCTAGATGTATAGATTCATTTGTAAGTGACAACAATATTACAGTAACAGCACATTCATATGCTAATGGTATTACTTGTGAAAAGCTAAGGTTTAATAATAACATTTTCAAGAACAATTATGTTAATGTAACTGCCAGTTATGGAAGTTCTCCAGCGGGTAATCCTGCTGTAGCATACGTTATGCAAATGCTAGATTATGAGTATTATGGAGGTACTTTTATTCCTAGTGGTGGTCATCCTATGAATAATTCATTTATAAACAATACCCTTATTGGTTCAGCAGGTCAAATTTACGGTATGGAAATATATGGTACATGTAACACCACCCTTTCAGGAAATTATATAAATATTACTGGAAGAGCTCCTATGGGGATGGCCGTATGTGGAGGAAATATTAGCATGAGCAATAATGATATAATAATTAATGCTGAACATAATCGTACTGAAGGAACTGCTGATTACTTTGCTAGTCATGGTTGTGGTTTATGGAATGGAAGAAATAGTGGTGGCGGTATTGTAATGAATAATAACACAATCATTACAGAAAATTGCACGGGAATATATGGACTTCAAACAGCTGACTTATTAATAGAAAATAATACAATCATAACAAAAAATCATGATTATGCTATTGATTTTGATAAATCCAATAATAATATTATACGATATAATAAATTAAATGCTCGAAATCATAAAGGTGACGACAGCGTAAATCCAACTGGAAATAACATTATTTCAGACAACACATATTTCAGAGTAAGTCAAATACAACTAATAACACAACAAAATGCAGACATAAAAGATAATATTCCATTATTGGTTGTGCTTAAGGAAGACAATAACAACGCCATGGTAGACACCCCATTCACGTTGAATATCAATGGTGAAGAGATACCAGTAGTTACTGATGAATACGGAATGTACACATACAACTACACACCAACAAGTACTGGAACGGTAGAGATAACAGCAACGTATAATCAGAATGAAGAATTCTTGGGTTGTTCCATGACTACACTAATTAATGTTACTGACAAAGATTCAATAATAAACCAATTAACAGACACAATACAAGAACAAGAAGAAACAATACAAGAACAAGAACAACAAATCAATAACAAAAACACTAGCATAACACAAAAACAAACAGAAATAACACAAAAACAACAGCAAACACAAGCACTAAACAACACAGTAAATCAACTACAACAGGAAATAAAAGACACAACTAACCAAATCAAAAAACAAAACAACACCAACAATAACCAAAATAGAACAAAAGAGACTAAATCAAACATTACAATCACAATCACACCCGACAAGAAAACACTCAAAGCAGGACAAAAAGTAACACTAAACATCAAAATGACAGACAAAAAAACCAGCAAAGCAGTAACAAGTGCAACACTCAACATAAAAATAGGATCAAAAACAGTGAAAGCCAATGTCAAAAATGGTGTAACTAAAGTAACATACACAGTACCAAGAGGAAGTGATGCACAGACAATCAAAGTATCGACCAGTTATTCATCTGATAAATACAATAAGGCAACTGCAAATACACAGTTTAAAGTGACTAAGACCACGCCAACAATCAAAAAAACCAGTATAACATACAAAAACAAGAAAACCACAATCAAAGCAACAATCAAGGATGCAACCAAGAAACTATTAAACAAAAATGTCAAGGTAACAGTAAAAGTAGATGGAAAAGCAGTGCTTAAAAACAAGGTAATAAAGAATGGTAAAATAAGCTTATCATTTAAAAAAGCTCTTAAAAATGGCAATCATAAAATAATTATTACAAGTGCAAGCACTAAGGCTTTCAATGCTGCTAAGTATACATGCACTTTGAAAGTTTAAACATTCACCCCCCCCCCTTAATTTTTGTGCGACAAGGTTAACTTGTCTTTAATTTGTTCTCAACTTAAACTATTGTTTTCGGTGTATGTCCGTATTGCATATTAGTTTAAAATACATTTAATCTTGTTGAATAGGTTATTCTCCCTTGAAACTGCATTACTAGTAACAGTAAGGAGTTACATGATATGTAAACCTAATTACTTCTAACATCCATGGAATGTTGAGAAAAAAACTAATAAGACTAATGATAAATAAAGCCGGTACGTTAGGATGATTAAAGGAATTACTATATTTACAGACTGGTTAAACGAAAAAATAAAGGACATCTATAGATTACAAAATACATATCTGTTGGTGAAATGGGAAAGTCTAAGTTATATCATATTGACAAAAAATTACCATATAAGCCAGTAAGTCCATTAGTACGTTATTGAGGGTTTCTGTAGAAAATCTAAGACTTTACTAAGTGAAGGATTTAAAAAATCCAATGCACGTTGTCGTTGAGAAGGTAATATTTTAACAAACTTGAACTACTGAGGATATGCTGACTTTAACATGTGAATAACATCTTCATAAAACAAAAAGCATTTTCAAATACATAATTAGAATACAATGCTGTAAACTTTGGGTTTTAAAAGTTTGGTCTGTGTTCTTTTTTTTAAATTTTTTTCAGGTGAATCTCTGTTTAAAATGCTCTTATAGCATTAAAAGAGAATTTGCATTTCTTTTTGTTTTTCTTTCTATTGTAAGTCTATTAAATTTGTGATAAATTGTTATTTTTACTAAACTTTTAACAATGCTGTCAAGTTAACGTTCATTTTGTGAGACTGTTTTTTCAAGGCAGTCAAGTTAAAATTTTTATCCCATCATTATCCTTTATTTTTTATATTGTAACCTATTTTTACTTTAAATTTACTTAATTCTATTGATAATT
>JAFRMD010000068.1 GCA_017430835.1 Methanosphaera sp. | reverse complement strand
TATAATTGATTAATTATTATCATAAACCTCATAAATCCCAATAAATTAGATAAATACCTATTTTGTAAAAGATACTGCATTTAATGGTTGTTCTCCTTAAAATAAATAACACATTAAAACTATGATAATAATATAATAATAACAACTATTAATTTAGTACAAGAAAATAAAAAACGATTTACAGTTCTGTAAAAAATTAATGAAGGTCAATTTCAACTGTAAATAAAAAAATAAGTATTATTAATAAATATAAAAGTAATACAACTATGTTTTATCAGTAAAATTCTGAACACTGCCTTATAAAAGTGCTTAAATGTTTAATAATGTATAATGTTTTGAAAAATAGGTTAAAACATGTGGAAATCAAAAGGAGAATTAATTTGAAAGTCCTATATCAATAGAACATGCTTTTAAAATGAATCATATCTATTCAATCATCCAAAAAAAGGAAGTAAGGAGTTAATAGGTTATTTATTAACTTATGCACATTTAATGGAGTTTAATCATTTTATTATGAGAGTATTAATTGTTTTAGTTGTTTGTGTTTATGCTAATACTTGGTTTATCACATCCTCACTGTTGGTTACTATTTTAACTATTTTACCATCCTGCAGATATTCGAATTTATATTCTGTTCTGCCGTCATCCATTTCAGTCCAGAAAAATCCTTCTTTACCTGCAATGGTTTTTTTCTGTGCACCAGCGATGTTTATTATATCAATTTTGGAGTTTGCTCTGCTTCCTACTTTTATGTCTAGTTTTTCACCGTTTGAATTGATGTAATCCCGTGATACTTCGGTGTCTACTTGTGTTCCTTCCATGTGTTCTGCATCACCAGCTTCGGAGTTGTCCTGATCGCTTTCAACTGCCGTGAATCCGGTTGGTATTTTAAATTGTAAATCATTTAAGGTTAATGTTCCATTTTGAACATCATTTGCAGCTGCACTTACCTCATCAGCACTTACTGCTGCTACTGTGCATGTTACTGCCATTAAGGCTAATGCCATAATCAATATATTTTTTAGATTTAATTTTTTCATTTTTATCATCTCTTTTATTCATAGTATTTTTTTCTTTTTAATTTTTTTATTTTTTATTATAAGTGGGATACTTCTTCTCACCTACTTATACTATTAGTTTAGAAAGAATATATAGTTTTTCGAGTGCAAGTACCTACTTACATCGCTAAATGCGATTAAAAATAGGATAATAGTTAATATATTTAATAATATGGTTTAAATAAATTTTTACTAATTTTTCCATTTTTAGTAGGTTATTATACTGCATATTCTTTCTCTTTGATTTTTTCAAAAATTATGGGGTTTACTCAACAGAACAATAACCTGGAATATATTGGCTTCAAAAATAATATTTCCAAAATGATCCAAGATATGAATATTATATGCCAATAATTCCTGTAGATATTATCCCTCTTCAATGAATATATACATGTAACAAGTGCAATATTCAAATTCATATCATCAACATAATTAAATAAGAAGTAGACAGTGAAATTTTAATGGTTGTACTCTAAACTATGTGAATTATTAATCATGATTATAAGATAATAAAAAGTAGAATCTGATAGATAGATTACCCATAATTGTTGATTATGAAAAAGCAACAAATCATCAAGATGATTAAAAATATGAAAAAAAATTATTTTCTCCAACTTAACTTTAAATACTTTATTTAATAAACTTTTACTTAATTAATTAGTGGGTTAAGAAATATGATAGAAAATGCAAATAAACAACAAATCGAAGCTATTACCTACACCGGAGACAAACCCCTTTTAATTCAGGCAGGTCCCGGTGCCGGTAAAACATTTGTACTTATTGAAAGAATTAAATATCTGTTGGAAAACACGGATGCCAAACCAGAATCATTTCTTGTAATTACTTTTACACGAAAAGCAGCAAAACAGTTACGTGATCGTTTAAGTAGTGAAGATGTGGGCATTCCAATAAATGACGTTAACAAGATGCACATAAGTACAATCCATAGTTTTTGTAGCAAAGTACTATCCGAGTATGGAAAAAGTGGTTACATATTACTGGATGATGATAATGACGAACGTCGTAAAATGTTTATAAGACGTTACCGTAAAGAATTAGGACTTACAGAAGAGGCATACATTAGTGGTTCAAGATTGAATAAAGTGATGAATAAATTTGATGAATACACATCATTTGATGTTGAAATAAATGACCTGCAAGAACACATCAAGGAAAAATGTCCTATTTCACAGAGATATTTGGATCTAATTGAAAGTTGCAAAGAGGAAGAGGAATTTGACTTTCCATATGATGAAGTCATGGCAGACAAGGAATTGAAAGAAAGCTATTATAACGCACAGTATATAGCCATAGCAGAGGCATATCCCAAATACCTAGACTTACTTGAACAAAACAATTATATGGATTTCACGTTATTGCAGAAAAACTTATTAAAATTATTGAGTGAAGACACATCCATAGTAGAAAATAGCAGATTTAAAAACATCCTCATAGATGAATTCCAGGATACCGACCCTATTCAGATGAACATATTCGATTACTTCCTGGGAAATTATGAACATGAAGAGAATAAGCCTGAAACCTTTACAGGAAATTATGATTCATTTACCGTTGTAGGTGATGATGATCAAAGCATATATGGATTCAGAGGCAGTTACAGCAAATTTTTCACAGAATTTAAGAAAAATTATGATGCAAATGACATAACATTAGATACAAATTATCGGTCAGGTAAGCAAATAGTTGACTTTAACGAAAAATATATGAATACCGTTGACGAAAACAGGCAAAAAAATCTGCATGCCAAAGAGGATGCACCACAATCATATGTTTATTCAATTAATTATCCTGCTAAAGATAAAGACTATCAGCAAGTAGAGAAGATTGTTCATCTAATCAAATATCTTAAAGATAGTGGAAAAATAGAACGCTACTCCGATATAGGTGTCCTGTTCAGGTCCATTAAATCAAAAGTGGTAAGTACCCTGATTAGTAGGTTAGATGAGGAAAACATAAGCTATGACTTGATTAGTAATGAATCATTAACAGAACATGATGAAGTCCGTGCAATAATAACACTTATATGGTACTTGAGAAAGATTGGTGATAAATTCATTCCAAGCAGGTGGGAACAGGAATGGTTAACATTAAAAGCATTTTCAAATCCATACTTTAACTTATCAGAAAATACCATCAACGCTTTGTCCAGCTATCAGGAAGAATATGAAAATAAAGTAATTGAGATGGCCGACAATTTACAAGTTAATTATGTTGAAGAAGACAAGATTAAAACGATAGTTGAATACTCAGAGGTTTTCAGATTACCTAATGAATTAAAAGATGAATTATTTGAAATTGTTGGAAGACCCTTAGAGCTAAGTGTACTTACAAAAGAGGAGTTAATTGATTTAGGTATTACAGAGGAAGATTACAGTAATTTCTTTGAAAAATTAAATCAGATGAAAGAAGAGTTATACTCTGAAAAACGAAATAGAGACACTATAATTGACACTTATTATAAGTTAATAGACTTTATTGGAATAATAGGGGATAAGTTTGAAAACCAGACGGAAAAAAATCAGGTAATACTGTCAAACCTTGCCAGCCTATCGACAACAATAGCAAATTATGAGGAAATTGTCTGGAAACATGACCTGACAGGACTATTCTGGTTTATGAATGCAAATCTTGATAAATATCCATCATCAGTAGTGAAAGATAATCAAAGTGATGCAGTACAGATAATGACAATACACAAGTCAAAAGGATTGGAGTTTCCAGTGGTGATTGTGGGAAACATAGGCAGTTACTTCCCAAAACAACTGGATCCTGATAAGGAAGAAGAAAAATATGCTAATAAAACAGATAACTATTACACCCCTATCGAATATCTTAACTTCAAATATTTTGACAGCAGAAAAGAGGAAGTGGAAAATGAAAACCTTGAACAGTATCGCATATTATATGTTGCCATGAGCAGAGCAAAAAGGCTGCTGGTATTATGCAACTCAGTTACCAAAGCCGGAAAACATGCAGCCGTCATAGAAAAGCTATTGGATAATGGTATAGAGTTAATAGAATTAACCGATGACAAACTTGAAGACATTGAGGAAATTCATGAAAAATTCGAAGAGGAAACGGAAAATATTGAAATAAGCTTCTCCAGTTACTCCAAATATAATGAATGTCCACATGGCTATGATGTGGAATACAACTATGGATTTGAACAGTCACATAGTGAATACAGAACATATGGTCTTATAGCACACAGCATTGTAGATCAGATACATCAAAGAAGAATACAGGGATTGACTGTTGAAAAAGAGGATATTGAACACATAATCTCTAGAACCGTCAACAATAATAAGAATATAGATGAAGAAGGTTCATGGTTTAAAAAGGTTAAGGAGGGAATCCTCAAATATTGGGATGAATATGGTTCCAAGTGGGATATTCAAGCATCTGAGTACCAATTCTATGATATTAGAACAGGTTACACCTTAACTGGTATAATTGATTTAATCATCCGTGATGGAAATGACATAACCATTGTTGACTTTAAAACCACTGATAAACCAATAGATGAAGAGACTAGAAATAAGTATATCGAACAGTTAAGTATGTATGCTATAGCATTGAAAGAAGATCCTGAATACAAGGACTATAATATCAGCAAGGGTATTATCTACACCATATTAAATAAAGAGAATAATGTGCATAACTATGATTTGGATGAAAAACAATTGGATATAATGGAAAGAAAAATAGAAATGACTGTTAAAAATATTAAGGAAGGAAATTTCAACAAACGATGTAATAAAAAAGATTGTCCGACATGCAAACTCTTTTAATAACTATCAAATTTCCTCCTTATTACCCCCTTTTTTTTGTAAATGTTGGGATAACATGTCTAATTTCATATAAATAATGTGTGAAAGTCATCATATCCATCAGCTACTTTTATATGATTTTTATCCACTGTTACATATTCAATTTCTTCCAGTTTTTCAATGAATCTGGTAAATTCCTTTTTGTCTAATCCGAAGATATTATATGCTTCTTTTTGCAGTTGTTTTATTGTCTTTTTTGGATATCGTTCAAGGTATTTTGTTAGCCATAGGATATTGTCACGTGCATATGAATACATGCCATAATCCTCATCTGATAGCATTATTCCATATACGCCCATGTTGATTTCTTTTTGACAATTCTTACAAAAATCGGTTGGACTGTCATCGCTTACACAGCATCCGCCCAGATATACATCTTCTTCATCAGGGTTAACAAGTACATATCCATAGGTTATTGGTATTAAGTTTTGTCCACATGTTGGACATTTATTTTCTTTATGTCTATAACGTATGGCATCAATCCAGTCTATATAAAATTTACTGGCATTTTGACTTTCTTTATCTTCCAGTTTATCCCATATTATTTTCACGTTCTTGAATATATGCATGTATCTACCATTTTCCATGAGGATATTGTAACAGTACAGTGCTTGTTTGTATTTTCTTGAGTTAAATAGTGCATCTGCCAAGTCTTCCAAGTCGGATTGTATTTCATTATATATTATTTCCATTGAGTTTAGAAGAACATATGCCTGTCTATATTTATGGAATCGTACAAGCAGGTTGAATTTCCTGTTTAATGCTTCTGTGTTATCGGGGTTTTCTTTTAATATTTCTTCATAAGATGCTATTGCAGTGCCGATTCTTTTTGTTCTATAGTATATGTCTGCTTTTGCTAGTTGTATTTGAAGATTATTGGGATTAAAGGTTAGTAAGATGTCACATAGTTGTATTGGATTTCCAAAGTGTTTCCATGAAAGTAATGAATTTATCTTGGCAATCCATAACTGAAGAGTCTCTGTTTTGATGGTGTATAATTCATTGAAGAAGTCATAGGAGTTAGCATATGTATTGTTAACTGTCTTGTCCAATACATTTATGTACCAGTCTTCAATAATCCATTCATCGGTGCTTATCCTGCTGGAATCAGGTGTTATGTTATTGAATGTTTCATTGACTTTTTTAAATATTTTATATGCTTCATCATGATTTCCTTCTATGAAATAATCTGTTGCCTGTTGTTCCATACACCTGATTTTATCAAATACTGTTTTTTTATGATGAATTAATCCGTCGGGTTTTTCAATTGCCAAGTATTCATCATATGCAGCTAAGGCTTCATCATATAATGTCATACTTTCCAGTAATTCAATTTTTCTTAGCAGTAACTCCTCTTTTAACTCATTGATGTGTAATTTGGAATTAATCAGAGCTAATGATTCATCTTTTAGATAATAGGATTTGTTTATGTCTAATAATGTTATTATTGCATCCTTGTTTTTGCCGTCCAATTCGATTATCCTTTTATAGCATTCACGTGAATAATCCGTATCTGTATAACGGGATATCCTGGCAGTTACCCCTAGCAGTTCCAGATTATCTGGGTATTTATCCAGTAAAACATATGAGTAGACCAGGGGATTGGCAAATTGTGAGAATGTGTTCATTGTTTCAAGTTTTTCAACCCATATGCTTATATTATCATCCAGATTAAATAGCAGATCCAATGTTTCTTTGGCATCATCCATTTTATCTATGCTGTCAATGAGCAATTCATACCACCGGTTTATTTCATTTTTCTTGTATTCTGTGGAATCATGAATTGACTTATAGTAGTCAACTACCTTCCTGTAATCAGATAATGATTTTTCATAATCACCACTGACATATTCATAAACTGCCTTCTCCTCATAAAGTACAATCAATCTTTTAATTGAAGCACATGTAAGATTATCTTCCGTCTCAATTGAGGTTATTTTATTGGTTAACCTTTCTATCAGTTTATTTACGTCCTTTAACTTATATGACAAATGTTTGTATTTAATGCAATGGGTATCCTTGTGGTGTAACTTCCATAGTTTTTTGGAATATTGTCTTGCATTTTTATAGTTACCTAATTCATCGTTTATACGCATTAGATTATATAATATTTCATTATCATTATAATATATATGATTTAACTTTTCATATAGCTTTAATGAGTTGATATAATCGTTTTTACTATATAATGATATGGCTTTGAATTCCAATCCAAATCTTGACCTTGAATCAATATCCAATATTTTATCACATAGCTTTAATACATTATCATAATCATATTTGATTAAATATTTCTTTGTTTTATTTATTAATATTGTTATTTCATCCATAGCAATCAAACTCCCATTATATTTTATAAGTAAATTATATTTTGGCATAAGTTATATATAAATTTATTTATTAAATATTCCAAAATGTGAATGGGATCTTTGATTAAAAAAAATGCTAAGATAAAAAATATTAATTGATGAGACCTGACCAAAATTAGTTAAGTACTTATTTTTTCCATATACAAAATATACTGTGTTTATAATTAAATTATAGTTCATTTGATTTTTGATATGTTAAATTACTTTAAAAATAGTGTTTTTTCAATAAAACAAGTATTTA
>JAFRMD010000010.1 GCA_017430835.1 Methanosphaera sp. | reverse complement strand
ATACGGAACAACACAAGCATTCGAAGCAACACTACTCAACGGACAAGGAAACCCAAAAACAAACGAAAAAATAACATTCAACATCAACGGAGTATTCTACACAAGAACCACAAACACAGACGGAATTGCAAAACTAAACATCAACCTAATGCCTGGAAAATACATAATAACCACCACCTTCAACGGACTAAATATAGCAAACAATGTCCAAGTCAAGGAATAAACACTAAACAGCCATCACCATCAACTTTTAATTTTCAGAACCATAATAAATTATTTAAACTATATTTGATATAAATTAAAACAATTAAGAAAAAGGATTTGAGTTGAAAAAATGATTTTAAGAAAAAAAACAATGTTTATATTAATTATTGCTCTGACATTGATGATATTTTTATCACCATCATATGCGAGTGAAATAAACACCGACACAAGTATTGATAATTCTGATTTTCTACTAGAAATTACCAATACTGAAGATATTCAATATGAAATTATTGGCGACTACCCTTCTGGTACTGGAAACAGTTATTTTGAGGGTGATTACGAATATAATGAATATAATGATAGTTACTATGATTATACTAAAGATCCCTCCATAAACTATCCTATTACCGGAGTATATCATGGGCCCCATCACGAACCAGTACTAGTAATAAAAGAATTTAATATTAGTGCAGAAGATATTGATTCAAACAATTACGTGACAATTAATGTAGAATTTAATGGAACAATCTGCAGTAATATTTTTACTTTAGAAAGATACCCTATAAGAGTACAGGCAAATGATAAAATTATTGGAATAATACCAGAAAACTCCGTTTCAAATACGGATTATCCTATAAGCCCCGAAGATTCTTCATGGGCTAACTTAAAACCAAACTATGCATTTACAACCTCATTTAAATACAAATTACAAGACAACACTACAGAATTAAGATTAATATTATGTAGTTTTTCATCAAATACTCTTGTATTCCACGGATTGACAAAAATTCCAATAACTAATTTAAATGAAAACTCCATTAGAATTTTAAATAATAATAAAATATATACTTCCAATTCCTCATGGTTAAACAATGCCGAATCTTTGAATAAGGCACTTGAATTAGTAGAAGAAAATGGAACAATCATTTTAAATAACACTAACTTTTATATTAACTCAAAAATAAATATCACTAAAAACATTTCAATAATTGGAAATAATGTAACAATCGATGCTTTGGAAAATTCAGAAATATTTGAAATCGCATCCAATGTAAAATTAACCAATATTACTTTTAAAAATGCTTCAGATTACATGTTAAATATTAAAAATGTAAATTGCATATTAGAAAACTGTATTTTCACACAAACCAATGGAAAAATTATTAATAACACTGGAAATCTTAAAATAATCAACTCAACATTTAAGGACATTGATGGAATAAAAACATTCAACAAAATGAATATGAATGACAATACATTTACTTTAATTTATAATCAGAATACAATTGAACTTGAAAACACAACATATGAAAATATAAAATTGCCAAAATATATTGAATTAGACAATCAAACGGTAAATTCAAGTTATTTAATTTATAATTTAAAAAATTCATTTTTAAAAATGAAAAATAATATTTTTAATAACGTATCCACAAAAATAATCCACAATAATGGAAATATAACTCTTAAAAATACAAATATCACAAATACAAATATTGAATTACCTATACTGAAAACAACATCTTATCCTAAAAAACTCAACAACACTGAATTGATTTCATCATACATCAAAACCTTTGATCCCACTACCCTTACAGGATTAATAGATAATTTAGGTGAAATGAATATCTTAAATTGCCATATTGAAAACATTACATGGGTCGGAAAAAAAGGAATAGGTTCACCTCTTTCAGCTTCAAACTACATATTATTTTATATTTATAATCCATATGAAGCATACGGAGTACATGGTGTACCAGCAACAAGCTTTTTAACAAAAGCCAGTGCAATTAACAATGAAGGAACATTGCATATTGAAGAAAGTTCATTTAAAGGATTAAGTGCCACATCTGCTGGAGCGATATATAATTCAGGCAATGCAACACTCAATAAAATAATCACAAATAATATAAAAACAAATGAAATTGGAGGAGCAATAGTAAACGAAGGCGAAATGAGCATTAACAATTCTTACTTTAACAATACTTCCCTTAGTGTATCTTATACCTATAACATCTATGGAGGAGTAATTTACAATTCTGGTAAGTTAAATATAGAAAATACAAGAATTAACAAAACATCTGCTGATCGAGCAAGAGGAGGATCAATATACAACAAAGGTGAGTTAAACATTTCCCAATCATCAATAAGCAATAGTAATTCCAATGAAGGAGGAGCTATATTAAACGAAGGAACTTTAAACATTAATTCAATACTTTTCGAGAAATGTTCTAGTTCATTCGGAATAATAAATAATAAAGAAGATGGAAATGCAATAATATACAATTCTTCCTTTATAGACACAAGTATTGGATTAGGAGGAAGTTATCCTAGATCATATTTCGGAACAATAGCAAACGAAGGAACTATGTTGATTGAAAGAAATATCCTCGACTTTAAAAATTATGTTGCAGATAGCGGATCAGGAACCTATGGTATCTACAACAATGGAGAAATAAAAATAACCCATAACTTATTCATAAACACAAACACAACAACAAAAATAAATAGGTGGGGAGAAGAAACAAGAAATATCATCATATTCATAATGAATGAGGAAGGAAAAACAGAAATCAGTAACAACTATTTTGATACGAACAAAGATCCATGCAACAATTTCTCAACAGCTAATGTAGGACATTACTTCATATTTGATTTTGAAGAAGAATACATACCACTCCAAATCGGAGAAAAAACAAATATCACAACAACACTAAAACTAGACAACGGAAAATACTACGAACACTACGAATTACTCCCAAACATAACAGTAGAATACACAATTACCGGAAACAATGAAAAACAAACAATATACACCCCAATGATAAACGGAAAAGCAACAATAGAATTCAACAAAACAAACACCAAAGGATCATACGAAATCACCGCAAGAATAGGATACTGCATCCAACAAATCACAGTAGACATAGGTAAAAATTACTCACAAATGAATGTAAAAGCAGAAGAAATAACCTACCCAGATAATGCAACATTCTACATGACCATAACCGGAAACTTAACACACCAACCAACTGGAAAAGTCTCAGTAATAATAGATGAAAAGAAATACACCACAAATATCAAAGATACAAAAGCCGAAATAACAATACCAGAACTAATACCAAAAACATACGACCTAATAATCAAATATGAAGGAGACGAAGACTACTTTAAATCATACTACCACCACAATTACACAGTCCACAAACAACCAACAAAAATGAACATCACAATAAACGAAATCAACTACGGAGAAATTGGACTATTAAAAGTCACATTATCACCAGAAAAAGTCTCAACACAAGCATACCTCTACATTACTGACGAAAACAACCAAACAACAAGAAAAACAGTATATGTAAGAAACGGAACAGAACTAAAACTAAAAAACTATGCAGCAGGCCAATACAACCTAACCCTAGAACTATGGGAAAATAGATACTACGAATCATCAAGCGCAAACGCCATATTCAAAGTAAATAAATTCCAAACAAACCTAACAATTAATGCAACAGACATCAACGCAGGCGAAACAGAAATACTAAACATAACACTATCACCAAAAGGAGAAGTAGCAGGAGAAGCGATACTCCAAATAAACAACTACACAGACATAATATATCTCAAAAATGGAGAAAATACCATT
>JAFRMD010000067.1 GCA_017430835.1 Methanosphaera sp. | reverse complement strand
TTGATAATCATTTATAAATGAATTATCATGATAATTATTTAAATTAATAATCACCATTTAATACCAAAACAGTATAAAAATTGAATAAACAATGTATTTAGTATTGTTTTTAAAGATTCATCTTTCTTTATATATTTTAAAATAACTAATTCTGAATCTTTAATTAACTTAAATTTTAGTAAATAAATATAATAATGAAAATAATAAAAAAATTAAACATAATCAAATTTATTTACTCTAAATACTTTAATTATTACATTTTTATATTCATTTTAGGTATAATTCATAAAGCTTCGTTTAATAAGGTATAACGAATCATTTTGGTCAGTTATAATAACCAACATTTTAATTTTTTCTTTTAAATAATATATCTAATTATTTTTATTTTAAGGAAATAATATACGATTTTTAGTATTTTTCATATTTTTTTAGAAAAACGTGTTCTTTCATCTTATATTATAGATTTAAAGTTATATCATGAATATATCACTTTAAAGTTTATTTTTTTTGTATAAATTTTTTGAATTTAATCTTCAATTATTAATAATTAAATTCTCAGAACTTTCTATATTAGATTCTTCAATAAATATATAAGTTTTATAGTAAATTTGAGCTTTTATCTAATTTATTGATGATAAGATGTATTATAATTAATATGCTTTAATCTTTATAATTTTTAATGTTTTTAAGATAAGAATATTTCTGAAAAACTAATTCTAACAGATTATGCTTCTTTTATATATTTTGTTTTTTAAAAATATCTTTTGATATTTTATAAAGTTATCTATAAAGTATTTTCTTTATATCACTTATATATCCTCTCTTATAGACTACTACTTGAAATTACATAGAATATTTTAAAATTGTTAAAATCTTTAATACTTTAACAATTAGTACTATTGAGGTAATTTAAGCATGATTAATGAGGATATAGATAATAAAATACAGGAAGGTTTGGATTATTTGAATAATAATCCGGAGAAGGCCTTAGATACATTCAATGAAGTGTTAGAATTAAGTTGTAATAATGTCAGTGCATTAAATGGTAAAGGTTCTGCTTTAATTAAGTTAAATAATTATGATGAAGCTGAAAAAATATTTTTAAGGTCGATTGAGATTAAGAAAACTTCTAGTGCTTTTCTTAATATGGGAATAATATATAAAAGTAGGGAAGACTATCATAAAGCTTTAAGTTATTATGATCAAGCTTTGGAAATAAATAATAATTTAGGTAATATTATAAATCTACTGAAAAATGAAGTTGAAGAATGTTTGAATATACAGGAAAGACATAATATTCTAGATGAATATGGTGAAGAAGTAAGGAATCTTATTGAAGAAGGTTATAAATATAAAAAATCAGAAAGATTTTGGGATGCTTTAGATTGTTATGAATTAGCCATTCAGAAAAATCCTTCATGTAGAAAGGTTGTATCTGAGTATATTGAAGAAATAAAGATTATTCTTCTAAAAGAATTTCTATTTAAACAACCTAAAATAGATGATGCAATAATTGAACTACTAAAAGTACAATCAATAAATGATTTATTTTTTGATGATAATCAAACATCAGCATTGGTAAATATTGAGAAAGTTTTGGAAATTAATCCAAATGATGTTGAAGCATTAAATATTAAGGGTTGTATCTTGTTTTATTTTGATGATTTTGAAGAATCTATTCGCTGTTTTGATAAATGTATTCATATTGATTCATATTATGTTTATGCATTCTTTAATAAAAGTCTAGTTTTAAGAAGAATGAAAAGATTGTCTGAATCTTTTAAATGTTTTGAACAAATAATGAAAATTAATCATTTTCCCACTAATGTAGAAATATATCAAGAGGAAATATTAGAAAAATTATCCGTAATATTAGATATGCCTATAAACTAATTGATATAACTTTTTATAATTTAAAGAATATAATGTATTTATAATCAAAAATACCTTATCATTGATTAGAATATCCTGTGTATTCTATTTTTATATTTAAATCAATATTTAACAAGGGCTTACTCATTAAAATAGTTTTAATATAAAGTTTTTTCTTTCATCATTTTATATACTCTTGAATACATATTTACTTCTAGGAAGTACAAAAAAATACTTTTAATATGGTAACTTGGCGGAGTTGGTTAAACGCACAAGAGAAAAGAATAATCCAGTTCTTGGGCATAGTCCTACACAGGTTCGAATCCTGTAGTTACCACTAATTTTTAATAAAATTTTTTTAGTTGAAATATACCTTAAAGCATTTTATTTATAATATTTATATAAAAAATGAAATTATAACTATCCATAATAACAAATATTAGTTTAAAAGATAGTGAGGTGATAATATGTTTGAATTATATGGAAAATACAACAAAGCAAAGATATTTACAGATGACATTGATGAAAATAGCATTACACAGATTATTAACTTTTTAAATCAGCCGATTGCAGATGGACAGAAGATACGTATGATGCCTGATGTTCATGCAGGAAATGCATGTACCATAGGTACAACAATGACAATAGAAGACAAGGTAGTTCCAAACCTAGTTGGAACAGACATTGGATGTGGAATGGAAGTAGTTTACTTAGAAAATGATGAAATCAACTTTGAACAGTTGGATGAAGTGATTAATAAGTATGTTCCATTCGGTTATTCAGTACGTAATACACCTCATAAATTTATGAATAAAGTAAATTTAACAGATTTAAGATGTTATACTAAACTGGAAAATGTTGAACAAAGTTTCACATATCTAGGAACATTGGGTGGAGGAAACCATTTTATTGAAGTAAATAAGACAAAAGATGGTGAATTGGTAATGGTAGTGCATTCCGGTAGTAGACGTATAGGAAAGGATGTTTCAGAATACTACCAGAATGAAGCATTAAAAGTCTTTAAACAAAATCATAACATGGCACCAATTAAGGAATTAATATACTGTGAAGGAGATTTGTTTGAAGATTATCTTCATGATTTGGATATCATGCAAAACTTTGCACTATGGAATAGAAAGGCTATCATAGAAACAATTCTTAACAGGATAGGTTTGGAGGAAAAAAGATCTTTTACTTGTATACATAACTATATTGATCTTGATAAGATGATTCTAAGAAAAGGTGCAGTGTCTGCTAAAAAGAATGAAGAATTAATTATTCCCATTAATATGCGTGATGGTTCAATATTATGTACTGGTAAAGGAAATTCTGATTGGAATTATTCTGCTCCACATGGTGCTGGACGTCTAATGAGTAGACGTGATGCTAAAAATACAATTACAATCGAAGAATTTAAGAAATCGATGGAAGGAATATATTCAACCAGTGTTAATTCAAGTAATATTAGTGAAGCTCCTATGGCCTATAAATCATTAGAGTCTATACTTAGGAATATTGAAGATTGTGTAAAAGTTAACGATATAATTAAGCCCGTCTATAATTTCAAAGCTTAAATATTAAATTGGAGGATTCATTTATGTCAGAATATAACTTGATGGATTTATCATTAAAGGAATTATTAAAAAAATTAGATTCATGTAAGGATATATTAAAGTCACAAGAGGAATCAATATGTCAATTCAGGGATATTATTCTTGAAAGTCCTAACAAATTTAAAAACGAAAAAATAGGTATTCATCAACGCAAAATATTTATTGGTGGAGCTGGAAGATCAGGTCTTGTAGCTAAATCATATGCTATGAGATTAATGCAACTGGGATTTAATGCCTATGTATTTGGTGAATCAATAATTCCACCAATAGAAGAAGGAGATATAATCATTACCATATCAAATTCAGGTAAATCCAGTTCAATTATGCATGTCTTTGATGATATAAAACAGGATAAGGTAAAAATCTTGTCAGTTTGTGGTAGCAATGAGAGTGATTTAGCACTGATGAGTGATGCAAAAATAGTTATTAATTCATCAAATGATACCAGCCTAACAATAGAGGATAGGGAAAGGCTAAATAAAATAAATTTCAATACTGAAGAATTAGTTTTACTTGGAACGGCATTTGAAATAAGTGCTTTTATAATATTGGATGTGTTGGTTGTTGAATTAATGAAATCATTGGGATTAAAAGAAAGTAATTTGAAAGATATGCATGATAATCTAAGTAGTTTTATTTAATCATTTATATTTTTATGATAAATATAATTAAATATTAATTATTTTTACATAATTGTCTATTATTCTAAAAAATTATATACAGTAAACAATAAATATAAATATAACATGATTAATTATGATAATTTTTTTTAATCAGATTATTTATTTGAAGCCTTTTTAAGAGTTAAAGTGGGGGACGTTATTGTGGATGATAAAACAATAGAAACAATGATTATTGATTTATCGGATTCAAATTCGATATCAAAAAAGATAGCTGCTGTAAATAATAATGTAAGATTTTCAATACTCGAAATTTTAAGAGATTTTCAAAAGAAAAACAATGATAAAGATACTATATTTGAAAAAGATCCCTTGTATTCAAGAGAAATAAACAGCATACTACTTAATAATTATAATATTAGTATCACTCCTCAAATGTTAGGCCAACATTTAAAACAATTATTAGAAGCAAGATTAGTCGAACAGGTAATTATTCAAAAAGAAGTTCCTAATAAGATAGGAGAACGAACTGTTAAAGGATACGTACTAAAAATCGATGCATTTGAAGAATTATTCCTGGAAATTAACTTTTTTGCTGATGAACTCTTAACATACTTTAACCTTTATAAAAGCAATCAGGAATACCTTGACGGAACCCATTGTGTTTTAACTATATTCAATGGTGTAGATAAGGGTAAAACATTTACCATTAATAAAGATCAAACAGTACTTATAGGCAGAAAATCTAGTTTTGACATGGGTGATTTAGCATCATTCACAATTCTTCTTGATAATAGTTATTTTAGTGTTTCAAGAGTAGATAAGCCACACTTGAAATTGTTTTATGAAGATGATAATTGGTGGGTAGTAGATGAGTCAAGTACAAACGGAACCTTTATTCTAGATAAACAACTAAAAAAAGGTAAAGTTACAAAACTACGAAACAATACTTTTCTAAAACTATCAAAGGGTAATGGTGGTGCAGTAATCTACTGTTCCTTCCAATAAACTCCATTTTTTTAAAAACTACTTTTTTTATTCTGGGTGATTTGTATGTTTGAGAATAATATTAAAGAGTTAATTGATAACTCACTCAACAAACGCTATTCATACATAAGATTTCTTGGTGAAGGAGGTTATGCCAGAGTATATCTTGTTAAACAAAACTTCCTTAATGAAAAAATGGCAATGAAAATTATTAAAGAAGCATTAACCGATAATGAAAATGTTAACAATGTTTTCCAGGAAGTACAATTGGCAACACAATTAAGACATCAGAATATTATCAGCATATATGATGCAGGAACCATAGCAGTAAAAGATGAAGAATATGCCTATTTTGCACTTGAATATATTAGTGGAGGAGACCTTGAAGAATACAGGGAATCATTCACTAAATCAGACATACAAATTCCAATAAAATTAGTACTAAACATTATCAAGCAAATTACACAAGGATTAAATACACTACACACATCAAATCCTCCAATTATACATAGAGATTTAAAAACTGGTAACATATTATTAACTTATGATAATAAGGGACAATTGCTGATAAAAATCTCAGATTTTGGATTCGCAAGTCAAATAACATCCTCAGATACACAGTTGGATATAGGCGGTACCCTGCCATATATGGCACCGGAATGTTTTGAAAAAGAATTTTCCACACAAACCGACATATATGCTGTGGGAGTAATATTCTACTTATTGCTTACAAATCATTTCCCATATGATGTTGACAAATATGAAACAGAAGATTTAATAACTCATAGAGCATGGAAAAATAAGTTAATACCTCCTAGCAAATATAATAACATAATACCAGATTATATAGAGGAAGTTGTAAGTAAATCTTTATCAATCAAATCCAGAGACAGATATAAGGATGCTGCTGAATTACTGGAAGCATTAAATGATATCATCAAAAGATTTAAAGAAGACAACGATGAAGTAACTCACAGTTGCAATGATAATAAGATTATTGAGGATGTAACTAATAGTAATGTTAATGAAGCATTATCCCTAGCCAAAACTAGTGGTCACTTAGAAGATGCTATAGAACTATTAGAAAAGGAAATGCTTAAGGATTATCATATTAGAAGAAAATATACTAAACGATTAGTACTATGGAAATCGGAACATCCAGATATAAAACTTGTAATGCAGGCATTTCACATAACACTTAGAGGAAAAAATTATAGACAAGCATGTCAATTACTTGAAGAAGCAACAGCATATAACCCAGAAATATCAGATGACTATTCATGTTATCTTTCATTATGGCAGATACTCTATGAATTAGAACAAAATAATAACCTATTTGATTCAATAAAAAAATTAGAAGACTTGATGAATACAGATAAACAGATAGGCCAACAATACCATAATATTATAGGAATACTTAAAACATATTCACCAAATGAAATATTAAATGAATCAATACGATTGGCTGATAATGAAAACTATGAAGATGCAAGCAGACTACTAGAGTTTGTAGTGGTTTATGATAAAAGAATAGAAAAAGAATATTCATATAAATTATCATTATGGAAACAAAACCTTCAAATGTAATAACAAAACAATAATATGTGATTAAGAATGTTAGACCAAAAGCAAGTAAACGATACAGTAGATTTTGCAATAGACCTTGGAACAAGTGATTCAATGATTGCATATTCACAAAAAGAGGATATAATCATTATCAATAATCATCAAACAGGATACAATTACACCCCATCAATCATAGCAATGGATAAAGATAACATTATCATAGGAACAGAGGCAAAAAAGATACTCTTGAAAGATCCATCAAATGCAAGCAGTGAATTCAAGCTTAACATGGGATTTCCAATAAAGTTTCATTTTCAAAAGTCAAAAAAAGAAATGCTACCCGAACAATTGTCTGCTGAGATAATTAAAGACCTTAGAAAATCAGCATTTAATCAAATACATCAAAATGTTGAACATGCAGTAATTACTGTACCTGCAAACTCCAACCCCCTAAAAACAAGAGCAACACTAAAGGCAGCACAGCTTGCAGGTCTAAGAACAGCATATCTACTTCAGGAACCAATAGCTGCGGCCATTGCATATGGATTAGAAACAGAAAATATTACACAAAAGTCATGGCTGATATATGACCTTGGTGGAGGAACCTTTGATGCATCACTGGTTAAAGCAAATGGGGAAGAAATAGAAAAGCTTGCAACAGATGGTGCAGACAACCTTGGCGGAAAAATATTTGACTGGAAGATAGTTGACTTATTTAAAGAACAAATAATTGAAGATACAAATCTTGAAAACTTCACAAGAAACAACCAAGAATATAATAAAATATTTGCTATTCTAAAAAATGAGGCAGAAAAAGCTAAAAAAGAATTAAACAATAAAGATGAAGTAACAGTTAGAATAGAAAACTTGTTTGACAATGATTACATTTTTGAATATATATTAAAAATAGATAATCTACGACAGATAATGAAGCCATTTATTAAAAACACATTCAACATATGTAATAACTTACTGGAAGAAGCAAATATTGAAAGAAGTGATATAGAAAAAATTATCTTAGTTGGAGGTTCCACACTAAGTAGAATAATTCGTGAAATGATTAGAGAAGAATATGAAATACCATTGGAGTATAGTATCAATCCTTTAACGGTAGTAGCAAGAGGAGCTGCAATTTATGCCAGTACAATTAGCAAACCATCAACAACTCCTCAACCAGATAAGCACGCACTAGTATTAGACTATGAAAAGGTATCAACAAAAAATTCTTTCATATTAAATGGAAGAATAATTACAAGTGATGATAAATTTTCTTATATGGGTTATACTGTTCAAATAGAAAATGATTCAACTAATATAAAAGTACATGTTGATATAGATGGAACATTCAAAACAGAAATAAAAGCAGAAAGTAAGATAAATACTTATAAAATTAGGGTTTTTGATGATAGGAATATTCTGGTAAATTTAGATGAAAAATCACCAAACACTATAAAATATATGAAATCATTGAAACCTGGAACAATAAAACTACCAGAATCAATAAGGATAGGCTTGGAAAATAACAACACTAAAATTCTTGCAGGAAAAGGCGAAAAATTAAGGTATACCAGTAAAATAACTGTCTACACTAATAAAACACTTAAAAAAGATGAAGAAAATAAGATTACAATACCTGTTTTTGCTGGTGAAAACAATAAAACTAACAACAACACATTGTTGGGACTAATCACTATCAATAATTATGATATAGACAATAATTTACCTATACATTCTCGTATTGATATACATACGCAAATAGAAAACCTTAATCAGATAGAAGTAACAATATTTATTCCAGATACTAAACAGACACTACAAAACAAGTTCACATATTCTCCACAATTAACGTCAATAAAAAAACTGGATGAAAGGTATAATTCAACTCATAATACTATAGATTACTATAAAAATAATTATAGGGAAAATGATGAAATAAGACATATAATTACCAGAATAGAAAAGGACGAAATGATGGAATACTTGGAAATACTGATGAAACTAGTTAAAGAGGATAAAACAGTAATTAACACAACAGTTGAATACATCAACAACATAAACAACTATACAGAACAAATAGATGAAATAATGGAAAGAAAATCATTAAAACAGAATATTGACAAGAAGATAATGAAACTAAACAATATTATTCAGGATTTTCCAGAAGAAAGAAGTACCCTAGAAAAAATAATTATCAATTATGAAAACGCTGAAGAATATGACACTGAAAAGTTATTTCAAATACTCGAAAAACTAATAGAACTTTATATAAAACTCTATCAGAAGGATGTTATCACGTCAGTTTTCTTTAACCTAAAATATGAAGGAATATATACAGAAAATGAGGAAATATCAGAAAAACTATTTGAAGAAGCATCAAAATACTTAAGCACACATAACTATAAGGAACTGTATAACTATATTAAACAGCTTTACGAAATAGATGAACGATGTTCCGATGAAGCAACTTCAGATGTATGTAATAACTATTAAATTATAATTAAAAAAATTCAAATACAGGGATATGATCATACTAAAAAAATTTTGTGGTAACATGAATATAAACGAATTACAATCATTAATAAACAATGATACTAGAGAAATAATATTGGAAGATGGTATTAACTTGGAAAATATATCTTATTCTGAAATTATTATTGATAGGGATTCTTTAATAATTGATGGTAATTATCATTACATTAATTCCGGTGATGCACTGTTATTTAATGTTTTAGGTTATGATATTACTTTAAAGAATATAATATTTAAAGATTTTAAACTAGGTTATGATATTTTAATAGAAAATCATTCTTCAAAATTAAATTTAGAGTCTTGTATTTTTAAATCAAACATGTCATGTAAATCATTAATTAGTAATCATTCAAATCTTATAATAACTGATTGTAAATTCATTGACAATACTTTTGATGATGAAGGAGTACTATTGTACAATAAGGGAAGATTAAATGTAGCTTCAACATCCTTCAATAATATTATTGCTATGATGAGTAATGGTGCATGTATTCTTAATGATTCATTTTCAACATCTAAAATAATTGATTCAATATTCAATTATAATAAAGCTGATTATGGATCATGTATTTATAATATGCAAGATACTGATACCGTAATTAAAAATTCAATATTTTTTGGTAATACGGTTGAGTACGAAGGTGGAGCCATATACAACAAATCAAAACTAAAAATAATTCATTCCATATTCAAGAATAATAAAGCATTCAAGGGTGATGCATTATACAATGAAGGAGAACTGATAATAAAATTCTGTGACTTATCAGAAAATAGTAAAAATGTTGAAAATACTCTATTCAATGATACAAACGGATTAATTAAATACAATAAAGGTGAATATATGGAAAAGAATGAAAAAATGAAAAGTAAAATAATGTTTGTATGCACAGCAAATACCTGCAGGAGTGCAATGGCAGAGGCAATATTCAAAACAATGGTTGATGAGGATGTTGAAGTATATTCTGCAGGCATACATGCAGATACAGGTAGGCAGGCATCAAAAAATACAATTGAAGTATGTAAAATGCATGGATTAGATGTATCCAAACATCTAGCCACAAATATAATTGACTCGGAAATTCTAAACATGGATTTGGTATTAACCGCTACCTGGGAACATAAAGAAATACTTAAAGAACTAAGCCCACAATTAAAAGAAGTTTACACAATGAAAGAATATGCCGATATCTATCCATATGATATACCAGATCCATATGGTTATGATATAATAAGCTATGATGCATGCTTTAAGGAAATATACGATACATTAAAGAAGATACATTTATAAAATAATATAATGAAGTTATGTTGAATTTTTTTATTTTAAATAAATAATAATATTAAATTCGGCTGTGTTAACAATGAATTATAATGACTACTTAGAAGAATTTGAAAAATTAAACACTACAACAAAGACAATATATGACTTGGAAGACTATGAAGTATTAATCATCATGGATGATGGTACTAATCTTACCTATTGGAATGACGTGAAAGATAAAAATCATGTTCTGTATGTAAGTGAGGATTTATCCAAGAAAAGATATTTAAGTAACTACTACGAGGATTTTAAAAATGTTAAAGTCATTATAGCCCAAAATGTTACTGATAAAGTTAAGAAATTATATAAAATGTTTGCCTATTGTGAATCATTAGTCTCTGTTATTGGTATGGAAACATGGGATGTTTCACAAGTTCATTCACTCGAAGCCATGTTTATAGGTTGTTCCTCTTTAACAAAACTTCAGGGTATGGAAGATTGGGATGTCTCAAAAGTTGAAGATATGACAGCACTATTTGTTGATTGCACTGCACTAGAAAACATAAATGGATTAAATAATTGGAATACAACTAAATTGAATTCTATGTGGAGCATGCTTTCAAATTGCCACTCTTTAGTTGATATTTCTGCTTTTAAAAACTGGAATGTTTCAAATGTTACAGATATGACAAGCATGTTCTCTGATTGTAAGGCATTAACCAATTTAACTGGCCTGGAAGATTGGGATGTATCCAATGTCGAAAAAATGGGCAGCATGTTCTGGGAATGCAATTACTTGGAGGATATATCAGCCTTAAGTAACTGGAACACATCCCGTCTAAAAGACATCACTAGAATGTTCAGGGGCTGTGAAAAACTTACTAGTCTATCTACTTTATCTAAATGGGATGTATCAAAAGTTAAAGAGATGACCTATACATTTTTAAGATGTACTGGCTTAAGGAATCTTGATGCCCTATCTGATTGGGATGTTTCCAGTGTAACCAATATGAGGAGCATGTTTGATCTTTGTAGATCGTTGGAGAACATCGATGGATTATCCTCATGGAATTTTCACAATATCTTTACAGTGGAAAGAATGTTTGATAAATGTAAATCACTTGTTGACGTAACTAGTGCAGAAGGATGGAATCTACCGGATAATTGTAATTCAGGTGCGATTTTTAGGAGTTGTCCAATTACAGCAAATCCCTTTGAGAAAAAACTTAACATAAACACCCACGGACCAAAAAAATTAGTTAATGATGTCCCATATTTTATGAACATATATGGAGCAGGATGGTGTGCAATACAATTGGGGGACATATACAGTAGAGCATCCTACATTACTGATGTACCAGGTGACTGTTTAACATCTATAATACACGCTATTCAATCAGACTGTGATTTTGAAGTAGAATTTAATGCTGAAGGATATTCATTCACTGTAAGGGCAGACAATACTCAGTGTTATTTTAATTTTCATGCTGGTGAACATCATGCCTTTGACAATATGAATAAGTATGATTTAGCATTACAAATTTATAAAGATATTAATAATGATTTTTCTAGATGGCTCAATTTTTATTGTGGTAAATGTGATTTATCAGAATCATTAAATGTTTTAAAAGAATTAATAGATAATGATTTTGTTCCAATACAAACAATTGATAAAAATATCTATAATTTCTCTGACTTGGATTCATATATAAAGTATGGAATTAATGAAATTGTATTGGAAAATGACATAATACTGGATTTAAAAGCTAATGAAGATGAAAAATATTCAAATGGAATAAAGATTAGACGGGATGATTTGGTAATTGATGGAAATGGATACAGTATAGATGCATGTGGAAAAGCAAGGATATTTGATGCAGATGGAGAGAATATTACCTTTAGAAATTTAACTTTTAAACATGGATATGCCGAAGCTGAGGGAGGTGCTATCTTCAATAATAATGAAGTTAAAATAGAAAACTGTGAATTTTTAGAAAATTCTTCTAAAGAAGTGGGAGGTGCAATATTCAACAATCATTTTGACATATTAACAATTACTGATAGCAAGTTCCATGATAATGAAGCTAGTAACGATGATGAAAATGCTCTGGGTGGAGTAATATATAATCATGGTGGTTTAGTTAACATATCAGGTAGCGAATTCATATATAATAGTTCTAATATTGGTGGAACAATCGTAAATTCCAAAAAGGGAGAGATTCATATTCAATCTTCATTATTTTCTAATAATAGGGCAAACGTAGGAGGAAGTATAGCTATTGAACCAGAATCAAAAACAAACATTAGAGATACAGATTTTATTGGAAATCAGTCATTAGTGGCTGGTGCAATATACAACAGTCCTAAATCAAAATTAGAAATAAAAAAATCATTATTCAAGGATAATGCTAGTTATGATCAAGGAGGAGCAATCCGATTATGTGATAAAAATGATTTGATAGAAGAAGATTGCAAATATGAAGCAAACAGACCAAATGATATATTTGTTGATGATGAATGCCCTAAATTAAATAATGATTAAATGGATAAATACTATAGACTAAATTCAGGAAGTGGGATAATGGTAGAAGTCAAATCATTTCAATACTTGGACAATTTAATACACAGCGGAGAAAAGGAAGTATCATTGGAATATGATATAATACTTGAAGAGGATGAAGAGGAAAAATATAATGAGGGAATAACTCTTGATGTACAGGACTTAATACTTGACGGAAATGGTCACAGTATAGATGCACAGGAAAAAAGTAGAATTTTCAATATAAAAAGTAGGGTCAAATTTAAAAATCTTACATTGAAAAATGGATATTCAGACGATTATGGCGGAGCAATATGTGTATTTAATTCATGGTTATCATCGTTTGAAAACTGCTCTTTTAAAAATAATCATGCAAATATGGGTGGAGCATTCTTTTCTAAGGAACATAGAGATATAACGTTTAGCAATTGTCAGTTTACTAATAATTATGGGATTGGTGGAGCTTTATTTTGTAATACAGGAAGATTTAATATAAACAAGTGTTCATTTAAAAATATTCAGTCCAAAAAAGTAAACGATGGTTCTGCAATTGTTATAGCAGGAGGAAGCAATGTAACTATAACTAATAGTATATTTTACAATAATTGTTCTGAATATAATGGAGGAGCCATATATATTCATGAAAATAATAAGGTACTTATTGATGAATCCGTTTTTGAAGAAAACCGCTCTTTACACGCTGGTGGAGCAATATATAATAGAAAAGGTAATTTAACAATTAAAGGTACTAGCTTCATAAAAAATTATAGTTTAAAGGAAAAGCAGGATGAAGAATTAGATTGTTATACAAGCTACAGGGGCTATACAAGGGAAGAAGTAGATGAAATGATTAATATTTATGACAAAGGTGGAGCAGCAATATGCAATGATACGGGATCAATTACAGTAATAGACAGCAAATTCCATCTAAACAAATCCGCCAATAAGGGTGGAGCATTATATAACAATAATGGAACAATAACCCTATTGGAATCAGAATTATATGATAATCATTCATTATCCGATGATGGAATATATAATAAGGACGGAACAGTAATCTTAATGGATGATAAGATAAAATATACTTTAGAAAGCAGTAATTATAGTTTGTTAAAAAACTTTAGAGGAAACATGATAATTACTGATTCTGTATTGGATTATGATGAGAATTCTTCCAAAGATTACATAAATTATGGGCATTATGGATTTATAATGATTAAAAATACTAAAGTTGGTGAAAAATTCGTGGAATCATTTACAAATTGATTATATTTTTTTCTTAATTATGTTGTTGCAAATGATGAATTTAAATTATTACTATATAAACCGCTTATTAAATTGTTTGAAACCTTTTTATCATTATTTATATTAAATATTAATGATATTTTAATTCCTTTCTTGGTAACCATTATTTCTGCATTAACTTCATTCGCTTCTTTCAAATAAATTTCACTTATTTCCAATATTTCTGATGCATCTAATATTTCCAATCCTATCACATTATGCTTTTCATTTAAATCTAAGATAATTCCATCCGTAATTTCTATTGAATAAGCATAGGCATATTCTTCTTTTTTAAGTGATAATGCATCTATTTCTTTGTCATAACTATATTTATCCATTATTAATTCCTCCCAACTCGTTTATGTATGGGTATGTTAATAGTTGTTATTAAAATCAAATTATCGTTTTTAATAGAACATACAAGTGAATAATCATAATATTTGCAGTATTTATGAATATATTTAATCCTGAATTTATTTTTTCTTTGAATTGATATTTCAACTGGTTGTTCATGTTTTAATAGGTAATGATAATGTAATTTTTTATCATTATAAAACATATTTATGTTTCTATCTGTATTTTGTTCTATAAAATGTTTTGTTTCAATAATTTTGTCTTTACTAATATTATTAAGAAATTTAAAGATTTTTCAATTTTTAAGTTTGGATTCATTTATTTTTTCCTCATATTTCTATTATATGTTTAATATAATTAAACAAAATAATATATTATTTATATATTTATATATATTGTTTAATAATATATAAATATTACTATCATATGTATTATTAATACTAATAATACTATAAAACTTAAATAAACTAATTCCTTTACTTGTTTTAAATATTTTTCAAAATATATTAATTTAATAGAAAATTAATTATAAAAGGTGGTGAATACAATCACAGACGAATATTTTGTTAAACAAGTAAATAATATGGTTGAACATTTCAATACCAACATGAAAACAAGAAAGTTATTCATCGTGGATATTGGATGGGAAGAACTATATAAATTATACATGGACAACATTCCAAATAAAATAAACCAGGTATATCGTACTAACAATGAATATGAATGTAGTGCATGTCGCCATTTCTTCCATAAAGCAGCCAATATAATTGCAATGGATGAAGAAACATATGAATACATTACTCTTTTCGGATGTGAAGCTGTACCTGAACTTAAAGAGGTATATGAAATACTTGATAAAAGAATTAAAGAAGGGCTAATAAGGGACATATTCCTATCAGAATCTGAAATTTTAGGAACAAAAGAAGATAAGGAAATTTTAGAAGATGGAACAGTAATTAAACATAATCACTACTACCTAGACATTCCAGGAGAGTTAATTGGAACACATAGTGAAATGATGGATGCACGTGCAAATAGGAAGGTATTAGAAAGTTCCACATTAAATATTTCATTATATGCAATAAACACAGTACTGGAACTTATAGAGACAGACAGTTTATACAGGGCAACAGAATGGAAAAAAGTTCTTTTAACATTTAAGGAATATCTTGAAAATCATGAAAAAATAAGTATTTCAGATAAGGATATTTATTACTGGATTAAAAGCATAGAATTAGGACCAGTCATATCTAAGATTAAAAATCATAGTATTGGGGTGCTGCTAACTGATATTACTGATGGAATGCCACTTGAAGATGCCGTTAACAAGTATGAAAAAATTGTTGCTCCAACAAACTATAAAAGACCTAAACCAATTCTCACTAGGCAAATGATAGAAAAAGCACAGAACAAAATAGAAGAATTAGGTTTTGCAGATAGTATACCACGCAGATATGCAAATCCATCTGATATCAGCATTAATGACATATTATTTGCTAATAGAAATGTAAAGCCAGAACTAAAGAAATCTGAAGGAATATTTGATAAATTAACTAAGTTCATACCACACAAAACACAAAACTTTGACAAAATACAGGAAATAAAATTAAATGATTTTATTGAAAATGTACTGCCAAAAGCTTTAGAAGTAGAACTGTACCTATCATATGACCTTGAAAGAAACTTTGTATCATTGATTGCACCAGTTAATCCTGATGCACCAAGCATGTTTAAATGGGATAATGCATTTAGCTGGACATACATCAACAACCTGGCAGATAGTCTCATGAAAGAAAGAGTTAAAGCCATGGGAGGAGATGTTGATGTTGACTTAAGATTCACTATACAATGGAATACCGGCGATTGGGATAAAAATGATCTTGATGCACATTGTACAGAACCGGATGGTCATGAAATATACTTCAGTGATATGAAAAGCAATACAACAGGTGGATGGCTTGATGTAGATATAATTAATCCAAAACATCATAAACCTGCTGTAGAAAACATTCAATACAAACATAAAACACAAATGACAAAAGGTGAATACCTATTTCGAGTACATCAATACACCTATCGTGGCGGAGATGATGGATTTAGTGCCGAAATAGAATTTGATGGAAGAATATTTAAATTCAGCTATCCATTCAAACTAAATCATAAAGAATATGTTGAAGTTGCGAAAGTAATCTTAAATGATGAAAATGAGTTTGAATTAGAAAGCATAATTGATAAACAATCATCTAATAAAAAGCAGTGGAATTTAACCTATAATACTTTCGTACCGGTATCACTTATTTGTTACAGTCCAAACTATTGGGGCAAAAATAGTGTCGGAAACAAGCATGTATTCTTCATGCTAAAGGACTGTGTCAATGATGATAGGGCAAGACCATGGTTTAATGAATATCTAAACAATGAATTATATGAACATAAACGTGTAACTGAAGCTTTATCCTCAATCACAAAGGTTGAAGAAACAGATAATCAACTAAGTGGAGTAGGATTCTCATTAACACAAAGAAATAAAATAACACTTAAAGTAAAAAGCCAAAACATTGAAAGAATGTTTAATGTCATAATCTAAGAAGGATTATGCAAAAAATTAATAGGATTGATTAATATGAGCAATATATGGATTGAATCATTACAAAACAAGTACAGATTTGAATACAAAGGATTAATAAGTGTAGAAGACCTCTTTGACCTAAAACTTGAAGACCTTGACATGATTTATAAAAATCTTAAAAAGGAAGAACAAGAACTTCAGGGAGATTCACTTCTAGACAAAGAAGATAATACACTAATAACAGAAGTTGAAACAAAAATAGAAATCGTTAAAAACATCTTTGAAATTAAAGATACAGAAATTAAACGAAGAGAACAAGAAATAGTAAACAATGCTAGAAAACAGAAAATACTTTCAATCATTGAAGACAAACAAGACCAGGAACTATCAGAAAAATCAATAGAAGAACTTAGAAAAATATACGATGACCTCTAAGTAATATTGAAAAAATAACCTTCACTTTCTATTTTTCTTCTTTTATGATTGCAAATATCAAGAATAAACAAATTTTTTTTAAGTACACTTCAATTTTTTTATTAAATTTTTAAGTATACTTAAGTTTTTTAATAATATTTTTGAAGTTTACTTAAATTTTTTATAGGAGTAGTTTTATATAAATAAATAGGGTGATTGTTTTGCCAGATAATAATGATTTACTACAATTCATTCGATCACAACAAAGAGATATAAAATATCAAATCTCTAAAAATAATTTTATCAAATTTCCTTACAGAAATAAATATTATAAAATAAAAGAACGTATAGATAAATTTATAGAAGAAGATGAATACAATAAACGATTTATAGGTATGCCAGGTCTACGTGGTGTAGGAAAAACAACAATTATTTATCAAATATATAATTATCTTATAAATCATCAAAATATAGATAGTGAAAATATACTATATTTAGATATTGATGAACTAAAATCAAACTATAATGTTAGAATACAAGATGTATTTAATGTATATCTTGAATATTACCATAATACAATTCCTACAGCTTTAGAAGAAAAAATATTTTTGTTAATTGATGAAACACAATATGATAAAAATTGGGCAAGATTTGGAAAAATTCTATATGACAAAAATCCAAATATTTTCATGATATTTACTGGATCTTCGGCACTAGAACTAGAAAGTAATACAGATGCAATAAGAAGAATGAAAATAGAACGTATCTATCCAATGAACTTTAGAGAATACCTATTATTAAACTATAATCTAAACATAGAAAAATCTGATATTGAAAAATTATTATTCTACTGTAATAATGAAAATCTTCAAAATGCAATAATTTTAGAAAAAGAATTAAATAAAAAATTATTGAAACTCAGTAATGAACCATACTTGGAATTAAAAAAATACATTAAAACACATTCATTTCCATTTGCATTAACCCAAGATATTGATGATACATATACGGACATTAATGAAGTAATAAGAAAAATAATAAAGGATGATTTAGAATTATTTAAAAGACATAAAAATCTTAGTTCACAGACAATATCACAGGTAGTGACTTTTCTTGCAACTAAAAAATCAGGAAAAACAAAAAATTCTACAATAGCGCAATCAACTGAAATATCCTCCAACACAGTTAAAGAACTGCTTATTACTCTGGAATTGACTCAATTAATATTCAGTTTAAAATCATTTGGACCTGGAGGTAAAATATTAAAAAATTCCAAAGAACATTTCTTCATAACATCAAATCTTAAAGCTGCTATAAATCATTCCGTTAAACGTGATGACTTGGATAATGATAAATGTTTTTCACTGCTTGTAGAAAATATGATAGCATCTAACCTTTATTATTTGATTAAAAAAACCTCTGATACAATGGGATTATTTTATGATTCAGAAAGAAAAGGGGTAGATTTCTTAATCAGATATTCAAATCATCTAATTCCTGTTGAAGTAGGAATAGGTAAGAAAACAAAAAGTCAATTAACACGAGCATTAAATAAATATGATTCTGAATATGGAATTTTAATATCAAACAGAACAAGTTGCATTAAATTTGAAAATAACATATTGTATATACCATTATTAACATTTGCATTAATGTTTTAAAAAAAGATTTATAGGGGGTAGAATTTAAATTACCAGATTTAAAAATTATTTTAGATTATTAAAATACTAATTCTGCCTTATTTTTACTTTGATAAGCATACCAGGTACTGTTTTCAGTTAAAAATTCCTTTGCTAAGTACAATATGATTTCTTCACTTTCACCTTTTGCCCTAATGTCATGTTCTATCTTATCATATAACAGTATCATCCTTTTATGATCTGCAATTGTCTCACTAAGAGACATTTTTCCATAGTAACTTTCAAGAAACAGTGTGCTTACAGACATGGAACCTATAACTATTTTCAAGCTTATGCGAACCAAATGGGCATCAATATTCATTGGTGAACAGAAATACATATAGATTTCAAATATTAATGCAGCAAGGTAAGTTAATATTGTTATGTATATTGCTATTTTAGTTATTTTGTCTTGCTTTTTCTTTTTATTTACTGCCTTTAGGAGAGCTTCTTCATGATATGTTTTCTGATCCATTACCCAAAAGTGTAGTATTGGCTGTCTTTCCTTCACATCTTCTAAAGGTAAAGTTTCTAATATCTCTCCAATCCATGTTATACCCTTTTTGATAAACCATGGCATAATGTCTTTTACTTCTTCTTTAATGCCTGCAATTGATAGGAAAAACTGAACACGAAGAGTTTCGGCAAGAACTCTGTATTCCAAATATTTCCTATGACATTCCATATTATTTGCTTGCTTATGAATTAAAAATAGGAATACGAGTAATATTATACATAATAAAATAAAGTGATGCATTTCTCCTTCATAATAGAGAAAAAAAGCTATGGTAATTAAAGTACCAATAACAGACAATGATAAAAGTATCTTACGATGCCTTTCAGCATTTTTAAGACTCAGATAATCTGCAGCACCATATAAATTATCAATTTCCTTAAGTGCAGGGTCTT
>JAFRMD010000009.1 GCA_017430835.1 Methanosphaera sp. | reverse complement strand
TGACTATAAAAAAATTAAAAAAATAGATGAAATGGGAGGGTTAAGGTAGATTTTCTCTAAAATCCAGTGTTGCTCTTGACGATGAATATTCATCATTGCCCTGATATATTAATTCTATCCTATCAGTATCATTCTGATTAACATATAAGTCTATGTTACCATATGAATCAGTTATTCTCGTGATTTCTTTTCCGTTACTGAACCTTATCGTTATTTCTTCATTGGATATTACCTGACCGCCACTTGATTTAAGATTTGCCGTTATTATTGAATCTTTACCAAGTTTTGGGTTGATTACTGTGGATACCTTTACATTATCCTGTTTAGTGGTGTTGCTATTGTCTAATGTTCCATTTACCCGTGTATGATTGTATGTAGTGTTATGGGTACTGTTTGTATGATTAATGGTATCGCTTGTATTGTTATATGTATTGTTTGTATCGTTTAGTGTGTTGTTTGTAGTGTTTGCTTCATCAACCACGATATTTACAGTTTCAGTGCATGACTTATATGTCTCGTTTCCGTCATAGACAAGAGTTATCATGTTGTGTCCACTATTTTCAAGTTTTGTCTCTATTTCACCCACCGAATTCGTATGCATCTGATGTTCATACTGACTAGATTTAATGATAATGATAGCTCCAGGCAATGGATTTTCATCATCATCCGTTAGCTTTGCAGTTAAGGTTTGGTCTTCCTCATCATACTGAGTTTCTATTTTAGTGTCTTTCTTCGTGTTTTCTATTGTGACCGTTTCTTCTGCTGGATTGTACCTGTCATTTCCAGCATATGATAATGTTATGGAACCTTCCGTTGCACCGGTTATATTCAGTTGTATTTGTCCGTTTGCATCAGTTTTTTCCTGTGTCTGCATTTGTTGATAGGTTACTGTAATTATTGAATCGTTTATTGCTTCATCATTTTCTGTCTTTAGTGTTGCTGTAAGTGTGTCATTTGTCGTGTTTGTCTCTATTTTTGTGTTTTCCTTGGTAATTTCTATTATAGTGGTTACTTCGGACTGTTCATATTCATTTGTTCCCTCATAGGTTAATGTTATTCTAGTTCCATCCTCCTGTTCTGGAATTATTATTCCTGAATTTCCATTTTCTACCTGTCCAGAGTATCGCAAACCATTTATTGAAGTGCTGATTGTTCCACCTGATACCGGCTGATTTTGCATGTCTGTTATATGTGCATTGACTTGCATTTTGTCCTCGTCATTGAGAATTATTGATCCCACATCTATCTTTGTTGATACTTTGGCATTAGTTGTTTCAGGTAGTGTTAAGTTGTCGTTTTGTGTGGTGTTGTGTTGTGGCATTAGATTTGGCAGTTCAAAGTCCTTTGGAACAACAGCCACGGCCAATCCAATTAATACTATTATTATTACTATTGCTATGATTAGCTTCTCCTTGTTTGTATAGCTGTGGTAGTCTGTTGGATCTCGAACCTTCTGTTTATAGTTTTTTATTGGGTTGTTTTTATATTCCCTTTTTATTGGGTTTCCACATTTTTGACAGAATTTTGTTCCTGTCGGGTTTATGTGTCCACATTTTTGGCATTTCATTATTACACCCCCTGATTGAGCATATTTTATTATTATACATTAATATTTTTCTTTTATTCGCAGTTATTGTTGTTTGTTTCATTATTTATGATAATTTTATTTTATCTACTATTTTTATATTATTATTAATATTTAAACTTTATATTTAATGGGAACGTAATCCTGGAAAAAAGTGGGGTGGGTTAAATGCTAAATGTTTACCATCATTACTGCAACCAGTATAGATATGGAGATATAACATCTGAAACTCCGTTAGAAATATTACTTAGTGTTTTAACAATTGTTGTGGGAATAAATTTCGAAAAAGAATTAGAAAAATAATAATATTTTTAAAGATTTTTTTCTTTTTCAGGTTAATGTTGCAATATCCGTTATCAATTAGGATAATTTTCATTTCAAGATACATACAACACAATAATATCTTAAAGAAGTAAAGAAAAAGGATTATTTTTATAAAAATTTTCAATGCTAATGAATTTAATCTTTTCTTTGTTCTTTTCTTTAAATATATACTTTAATGAAGAGTTTTGAATTCTATATTGTGTATCTATTAATGGTTCAAATACTATCACAAATGTGTTTATATTTGGATAAATATTTAAACCTAATAAATATCTATCTGATTTTGCTTTAAAATATGTGAAGAAAATTTACATTCATAACAGTTAAAATTAGAGTTAATTTTAATAACTAAATCAATAGGATTTGTTTTAAACTTTTCTGTTTTTAATTCACATTCACGGCATATCCGTTTTTCATCATATATTTTTTTAAGTTATTTGAATGATAATAATTCTAAAAAGATTCCTCTCCATGTTCCAATAGGTGCTGTTCTAAT
>JAFRMD010000066.1 GCA_017430835.1 Methanosphaera sp. | reverse complement strand
CAATATCTGTTAAAACTGATTCGTCATTAATTGCATTAACAGCTTCTAGACGAACATCATCATATAAAGCATTTTCGGCAATATTTACTAACAGAGATTCATCATCAATTTTTTTAATTGCACCAACTCTTATAGAATATTCAGTATCCGTTTTAGCAACGTTTACTAGAACATTTTCATCATCAATTCTAGATAAAACATCAGAACGTAATAAAGATTCTTCATCATTTTCTAGAACAAAAGTTAAAAGATAGTTAAACCAGGAGATATTGTTTATACTAAAAGTCCAACAGGTGATTTTCCATTAGGTATTATTAAACAGAGTCGTGTTGATAAAGATGTTATTGTTTCTCCGTTGTATGGTGTTTTTACTCCTGAAACACAGGAATTAGGTTACATTTTAAATGATTATTTTGAATCAAATGTTAATACTCATAACTATTTACATCCCATAGTTCAAAAAGGAGCTAAAAATACAATGAATATCACTAATAAAACATTTTTATCTAAAACATTATTTGTTCCTGTTGATAAAGAAGAACAAAAGCATATTGCAACTTTTTTAGAGAGAGTAAATAGAAAAATAGAGTTAACAGAAGTTCAAATTTCTAAGATGGAACAGTTTAAAAAAGGATTACTACAATCATTATAATTGTATCTTGTAAGAGGGTATTTGATAGGGTTTTAATTTTAAAAAAATAAGGATGTTAAAATAGTATTTAAACTATTTTACTATATTTTTTTTCAAAGGAAGCTATTTGTTTATTTAGTTTAAGTATACCCGGTATTTTTTCTTTTTGTATCATTTTTTCAAATTGATACATCATGTTTATCGTAAAACTATCTGATGATCCACTATATGTTGTGAGATAGTATAAGCATTCATCATAGTCATCTATAAGGGATTGTCTTTTTAAAATTAATGATAGATATTTTCTTCTTACACTATTTTTAATAGTTTTATTTAATGTTCTTAGTTTTTGGTCTGTTTTATCTATTTTTTTACTATTCATTTGTTGTCTATTTTTTAATTTACTTAGACTATTGCTGTGGTATATTTTTTCTAATTCATTATATTCTGATTGTATTTCTACTTTTATTTTTTTCATATCTTTTTTGAATGTCAAATCTTCTAATGGGATGATTTTAACGTATTTTGATATTTTGTTGTTAAGTTTGGCTATTTTGTATTGTTCATTACCATTGTATTTAATATCTATTTTGTCATTTGCAGAGTTTATTTTGATTTTAGCATGTGCTTGTCCTTTATTATTTGTTTTAAGATTATATTTTTTATTACCTGCTTTTAAGATTATTTTGGCATTTTTAATTGCTTTGGATTTTTTATTTTTAAGGGTTATTGTTGCTTTTATTGTATTTTTTTCTACAACACTTTTTTTGTTAAATTTTATGTTTATTGTTGTTTTTTCTTTAGTTTTTGCAGTTATTGTGCTATTTTTTGAACTTTCGTGGTATTTTATTGTTTCTTCGAATTCTGCGTTTACCTTGATTTTTCCTGTTTTAGTAATTTTGATTGTTTTTGTTGCAATTCCTTTTGAATTTGTTTTTAAATTGTATTTTTTTGAACCTATTTTAAGTGTTATTGCTTGATTTTTTATTGCTTTTTTCTTTGAATCTTTGAGAGTTGTGGTTATTTTTACTTTTGAATTAATGTATGGATTTGTGTTGTCAAATTTTATTGTTATGCTTGTTTTAGGCTTTTTTTCATAGTCGTAACCTAAGAGGTATGTGTTGTTTAGGATGCTATCGACAGCTATGTTAAGATTAATTATATTTAGAATATCCTTTTCGTAGTATATTTTATTGTTTTTACTAATGAAACTGGTTTGTGATCCTAAATCTATTTGTGTACATGATTTATTTGTTACGGGGTTTTGTTTTATTATATTGTTTTTGAATGTTAGCTTGTTATCTGTTGTATATATTATTGAGGAATCTGGGGCGGTGTTGTTAATGAAGGTATTGTTGTTTATTGTATTGTCTTTTCCATTGCTTCTTATTGCACCAGCAAATTCGGAGGCATAGTTTTTTGTAAATATGTTTTCTGTTACTTTGTTATTTTGTCCTGCATCATATAATGCTCCTCCGAATTTTGCTTTATTGTTTTTAAATATGTTTTTGTTTATTGTTGTATAGTATCCATAATTAAATAGGGCACCACCATTGTCAGCACGGTTTCCAATAAAGGTGTTATTTGTTATAGTTACATGATCTCCGTAATTGTAAACTGCTCCACCATAGGCATATTTTTTATAATCAATATCTCTTTGTGTTATAATTTCATTGTTTTGGAATAGATTACCTGATATAATAGCATTATTTCCATAATTACAAATTGCAACACCATATAATTCTATATCGTCGGGTACGCTTGTGTCTCCAAAATAATCTGGTAATTTGTAATCAATTTTGTTTGAGGCAAAAACGCAGTTTTTTACAATTAGCTTACTACCATTATTCACTATTGTTCCACCTAGTAAATCATCATTTTTTTGGGTGATTGATTTAAACGTACAATTTTTAACATTTAAATTTGCAGTTTTTTTGGAAATTATTCTAGTGTCTTTTCCCGTAAATTTTAGGTTAGATAAGGATAAGCTTACATCAGATACATTTATTTTACCTTTTATTGTAATATCCTTATTTTTTTGTCCTATTATGCTAAAATCTGTGGTTCCTTCTTTGACATTAGTAGTATTGATATTTAAGTTTACGGAATAAGTATCTGATTTGGATGTGGTTACAAGATTTATTATTCCTTTGTTATTGATGTTTGAGAGGGCAGTTGTTATGTTTGTTGGGTTGCTGCTTGTTTTACCATTTCCAGTACCTTTACTTGAAACATAGATGTTCTGTACTGTAGCAGTTTTAGGATTTTTTGTTTTATTGCTGTTAACTTTTATTTTTTTATTATCAAGTGTAGTGATTTTTTTTGTTTCTTTCTTTTCAGGTATGGTCTTTGTAATTTCTTTCTCATTTATCTTTTTTTGAATTTCTTTAACATTTTTTGTCTTAGTAATGGTATCTGTGGAGTTTGTTGCACTTACAATACCAATTAATAAAAAACAAATAGTTAAAAGGAGTATAGTCTTCTTAACTTTTTTATTTAACATTGAACATCCCCCTTATGTTTTAAACGAATCTCCATTATTTCAGTGTTAATCTATAAAAATGATTAACTAATTATATTTTTAAAATAAGTATTTATTATAGTTGTTTACCTAAAGTTTATACCATAAAATACTCTGAAAGCCAGTTTTCATAGAATGTTGTATTATCCACTATTTCATAAAATAACTTTTTAAATATATCTATTAATTCATCCAATGTCGTATAACTTGAATTATATATTTTTCT
>JAFRMD010000065.1 GCA_017430835.1 Methanosphaera sp. | reverse complement strand
CAATTCCATTAATACACATTTGACCAATTCCATTAATACACATTTGACCAAATTCATTAATAGACTTTTTATCATATTATTTTTGTACTAGTTTTTCAATATATAATAATTGATAAATATGATAGTAACATTTATTACTGGTAACGAACATAAAGTTAAAGAGGCAAGAGGTATTTTTGAAAAATTTGGTTTTAATGTTGACCATGAAAATCCAGGTTATCCTGAGGTTCAAGGTTCAATAGAGGAAGTTGCAGCTTATGGTGCTAAATATGTTGCAGATATGCTTCAAAAACCTGTTATAGTAGATGATACTGGCCTATTTATAAGAGCTCTTAATGATTTTCCTGGCACTTATTCATCTTATGTTCAGGATACAATAACCAATAAGGGCATTATTAAATTATTAGAAGATGAACAGGACAGATACGCCGAATTCAGGTCATGCATTGGTTATTGCAAACCCAATTGTGAACCCAAGACTTTTTTAGGCACTGTTGCTGGTGAAATTTTATCAGAAGAAAAAGGTAATAATGGATTTGCTTATGATCCTCTCTTTTATGTTAAAAAGTATGATAAAACTTTTGGAGAACTTACCACTGATGAAAAGAACGAATGTTCACACAGAAGAATATCTATGGAAAAATTTGCTAAATGGTATTCTGAAAGTGATATATAATTTATTATATTATATAGAAAAAAATATTTTTTTAAGAATATAATATAAAATGCTAAAATAATAAATTTATAGGAGAAATAATTATGGCAGATAAACCAGAATGGTTAGAAATGAGTGATGAAGAAATCGTTGAATTAATCGTAAAATTACACAAAGAAGGACAAAGTACAAGTCAAATTGGTATTATATTAAGAGACCAATATGGTATTCCTAGTACAAAATCAGTTTTAGGAGAAAAAATTACTGACATTTTAAAAGAAAATGGTGCAGAATTTGAATACCCTGAAGATTTATTAAACTTAATTAAAAGAGCAGTAAACATCAGAGAACATTTAGAAGAAAATCCTAAAGATATTCACTCAAAACGTGGATTAATGATTATTGAATCTAAAATCAGAAGATTAGTAAAATACTATACAAGAAACAATGTTCTTCCTGAAGGATGGAGATATGATCCAAAAACAGCAGCTCTCCTTGTTAAATAGAGCTGATGAAGCTTGTGATCTTCTTAGATCACACATTGAAAAACAGCATGTTGTGAGAATAATCTCTCACAATGATGCTGATGGACTTACCTCTGCAGGTATATTTGCTAATACTATACAAAAGGCAGGGGGAAAATTCCATATTACTATACTACCACGTCTTAGAGATAGTAATGTTAAAGAACTTGCTAAATCAAGATATAAATTATTTATTTTCTCAGATATGGGAAGTGGAAATCTGGAAAGTATATCTAAACTTAATGGAGATACTATTATTGCGGATCATCATCAATTCCCTGATGATGTAGATCCTGAAATGCAGGTAGATTATAAAAAGATTGTTCACGTAAATCCTCATATATTTAATGTAGATGGAACCAAAGAAGTTAGTGGTTCAGGCCTTTCATATTTGTCAGTGCATGGCTATGAATATTATGAATTGGCTGGACTTGCATTAACTGGTGCTTGTGGAGATATGCAACTAAAAAATGGTCCAATAGGTATTAATAAACTAATTTTAGATGAAGCCTTGGAAAATAATACTATGAAAGTTGAAGATAATTTAAAACTTGCTTATAGTAATACCCAACCATTATATAAGTCAATTGCTTATACATATACGCCAGTTCTTAAAGATTTATCCGGTTTTGTTGAAGAAAGTAAAGAGTTTTTAGATAAGATTAATGTTCCAAGTGATAAATTATTATATCAGCTGACAGATGATGAATTTGAAACTCTTAAAGGTGAATTAACTTCTTTGAATGAGGAAATATTTGGAAAAAATTATATTATACCAAATATTAGACGTGAACTATCCAATGTTGAAGAATATTCAAATCTTCTTAATGCTTGCGGTAAAGAAAAAGAATATAGTGCAGCAATTAGCATTGAATTGGGTAAGTATAATCAAATGGATTATGCTGAATCATTACTTTCCAAGTATAGTAGTACTATGCAAGATGGAATTGAATGGATAAAAAGAGAAGGCAGTACTCAGAAAGAGAATATACAGTATATTTATACTGAAGATAAGGAACAGAAGAAAATTGCTGCTGCTGTAAGTAGTATTGGTATTGAATTAGGAATATTACCAGACAAACCTATACTTAGTTTGATGAAGATGGATAATCTTCTTAAAGTATCCTCCAGAACAACCGATAAATTTGTTGAAGATGGAGTGAATCTTGGTGTAATTATGAATCAAGCTTCCAATAATTTTAATGGTTCTGGTGGAGGACACAATATTGCTGCTGGTGCAACTATACCATTTGACCAAAAAGATAATTTCATAAATCTTGTTGATGAAATGGTAGCTTACCAATTAGAAAATTAATATAATGAGTGGTGAATATGCAACTTACAAAATATGAAGAAGATATGTATAATGGTGAATATGGAGAAGGAAAAGCAGAATGTATGGAAATACTGGTTAGTTTAGGAAAAATATATGATGCTGAAAAAATGGTTCCCATCTCATCTGCCCAAGTATCTGGAGTTTCATATAAAACTATTGGTGATGCTGGTCTAGATTTTGTTGTAGATTTAGGTAAAAAAGCAGATGTTGAACTTGAAACTATGCTTAATCCTGCTGGTGTTGACATAGAAAACTGGAAAGAATTAGGTTTTAGTGAAGAATTTACGAGAAAACAGATAGATATTATTAATGGATATGAAAGCATTGGAGTTATGAGTACTTGTACATGTACACCATACTTAATTGGTAATACACCATTGTTAAATGAACACGTTTCATGGTCTGAATCATCTGCAGTTTGTTATGTTAACAGTGTAATTGGTGCAAGAAGCAATCGTGAAGGTGGACCTAGTGCTCTTCTTGCTGCAATAGTTGGAAGAACACCTTATTATGGAAATCATTTGCCGGAAAATAGACTTGCAGACATGATATTTGATGTTGACTATGAATTTAATAATGAAGCTGAAATTGGTGCTCTTGGTTACTATGTTGGCCAAATAGTTAATGATAAAAAACCATACTTTAAGCTTGATAAAAACCCTGGACGTAATTATCTTAAATCATTAGGAGCTGCACTAGCAAGCAGTGGTGCAGTTAGTTTATATCATGTTGAAAACGTTACTCCTGAGGCCAATATTGCAAAGGAAGATGATTCATTTAAAGATCTTGAAGTAATTAATATTGATGAGGATATTATTAAGGAAAGTATTAGTAATCTAAATACTACTGATAGAACTCCTGATCTGGTTTGTCTTGGTTGTCCTCATGCTTCAATAACTGAAATTAAAGAAGCAGCAATGTTACTTAAGGGTAAGAAACTTAATAAAGATTTGTGGATTTGTACATCTAAGGCCATTAAAGCTATCGCCGAACAGATAGGTTATCTTGACATTATTGAATCTGCTGGTGGTAAAATTGTATCAGATACTTGTATGGTTGTAGCTCCTATTGAAGAATTGGATTATGAGGTAATAGGAGTTAATTCCGCAAAAGCTGCAAATTATGTTCCCAATATGTGTAAACGTGAAGTAGTATATGATACTGTTGAAAATTTAATCAATTTAATTTCATAATATTAAATATAAATTACTTTATCTATGATAATAGTAATTTAACACTTATTTTTTTTAATTAAACTCCAAAATTAAAGATTTAACTTATTTTAAAAGCCATTATCAAATATAATAATTATTCTAATGTAGAATAACATTTAATATTATTCATATTATGAATACATATTGCATATGAGAATACATAATTAATATTCAAAATAATTATTAATTCTGATTTTTAATAGAATCAGTTAATAATATTAGTTAACAAAGAATATAATAGTATGAATAATTGGATTGAACATGAATATTTAAATAAAAATACAATTGAAGGTAGAATGTATCAGCAGAACCTAGCTATGAGTGTTCTAAAAAAAGGCAACACTATGATTATTGCACCAACTGCTATGGGAAAGACTGTTGTAGCAGCATTGGTAGCTGCAGAACGATTGAAAACCTATGAAAATAGTAAAATTCTAATTTTAGCTCCTAGTAAACCTTTAACATTACAGCATGAAAAAAGTTTTAAAACTTTTTTAAATACTAGTGTTGTTAGTTTAACAGGAAACGACAAACCTAGCGATAGAAAAAAATTATGGGAAGAAAATCAGGTGATATGCGCTACTCCACAAACTGTTGAATCTGATATTATTTCCAGAGAATATAATTTTAGTGATGTATCTCTTATTATTTTTGATGAATGTCATCATGCAGTAGGTTCCTATTCTTATGTTTACTTAGCTCAAAAATACATCCAACAATCCAAGAATCAGTTGATTTTAGGTCTTACTGCCAGTCCTGGGTGGGAAGAGAAAAAAATTAAAGAAGTTTCCAGAAATATTTATGTTAATGAAATAATTATTAAAAGTGAAGAAGATCCTGATGTTGCTCCTTATTTTAATTTAGTGCAAACTAAATGGATTAAAGTTAAATTAACTCCTGAACTCTTAGAAATCAAAGCACTTATCAATGATACATTAAAGATGAGACTTAAAACATTGAAAAAGTTAGGCATTATTGATTCAATTGCCAAGCCTTCAAAAAGAGAAGTGCTGGTGGAACAGGCACGTCTTCAACAAAAAATTGCATCAGAAAGCATGCCTAAAAAAGAGTATTTTACTGGCGTTTCTATTTTAACTGAAGTAATAAATATTATGCATTCACAGGAATTATTAGAGACTCAAAGCATTAAAACATTAAATAATTACTTTAATAAACTGGAAAAGAAAAAAACTAAGGCAGCTCGTTCATTAAAGAATGATTATAAATTTAATAAAGCAGTGATGTTAGCTAGAAAATATCAGGAAAAAGGCATTGATCATCCAAAAATGATTCGATTAATGGAATTAATTAAACAGATAATCAAAGAAAATGATGATAATAAGATAATTGTTTTCAGTCAGTTTAGAGACACTACTAAAAGCATATATGAAAACTGTGAAAAAAACAATATCAAATCATTAAGATTTTATGGTCAGGCAACTAGGGAAAATGATAAGGGATTAAGTCAGAAAAAACAGATTGAAACTATTGAATCGTTTAAAAATGATGATGTAAATGTTTTAATATCAACCAGTGTTGCCGAGGAAGGTATTGACATTCCAGCTGTAGATTATGTAATATTGTATGAACCTGTTCCTTCAGAAATTAGGATGATTCAGAGAAAAGGTAGAACTGGCCGTAAACATCAAGGTGAAATGTTTATTTTAATGACTAAGGGAACCTTAGATGAATCATATTATTGGTCTAGTCAAAGAAAAGAGCGTGCGATGCGTAATACTGTGTATAATTCATATAAAAAGGATAATCTTACATTAGATAATCATTATGCTAAAGATGATGAAATTATTTCATATAATTCTGAAACTAATGATGATGATGCTGAAGCAGTAGTTTATGTTGATTATCGTGAAAAGAATTCTAATATGATGAGGGAACTTGATAAGATTAAATGTTTAATTAAAGTAAAAAATATGAGTGTTGGGGATTATCAGATTACTGATGATATAATTATTGAAAGAAAAACAGTAGAAGATTTCAGCAAATCAATTACTGATAAAAGGCTGTATCAACAGGCAAAGGAAATGGTTAATAATTGTAAGAAACCTTTGATGATTATTGAAGGAGAAAATATTTATCACACATTTCTTCATCCAAATGCTATTAGAGGTGCAATGGCATCTATTGCCTTAGATTTTAGGATTCCTATTATTCAAACTCAAAATGAAACCGACACTGCTTTCATGATTAAAAGAATTGCTTTAAGAGAACAAAAAAAGGATGATAAAAAACCTGTTAGTGTAAGAACTCAAACTAAACCTGTTACGCTTCCTGAACAGCAGTTGTTTATTACAGAAAGTTTACCAAATATTGGTCCTGTATCTGCTAAAAAATTGTTACAACATTTTAAAACTCTAAAAAATTTGTTTACTGCTTCAAAAAAGGAATTGAAAGATGTTGAAGGTATTGGTGAAAAGACTGCTACCAATATTATTGATGTTACTACAAGTGAATTTAAAGAGTAAATGCTAAACAATAATAATTATTAAAATTTAAAGTATTATTAAGGGATTATGATGAAGATACTTGTTGACCGTAAAAATAGGAAATATATAGTTAATGATAAGGAATTTCATACAGAAAAGGGTCTTATTCCTGAAGAGGATATTGTTAATGCTGAAGTAGGTGATGTTCTTGAAACTCATCTTGGTAAAAAGTACACTGTGATTGAACCTAATATTAATGATTATATTGAGTTAATGAAGAGAAATTGTTCAATCATTTTACCACAGGATTTAGGTTTGGTTACTGGATTTACTGGTATTGGTTATGGAAGTACAATTGTTGAATCTGGTACTGGAGCTGGCAGTAGTCTCCTATTTTTTGCAAATATAATTGGTCCTGAGGGTCATATTTCTAGTTATGAAATTAGAGAAGATTTTGTTGAACTTGTTAAAGAAAATATTGATGGTGTAGGTTTTAATAATATTACATTATATAATCAGGATGTTAATGAAGGATTCAAAGAGAATGATCATAGTGTTGATTTAGTTTTTTTAGATTTGCCCCGTCCATATGATGTAATTGAAGATAGTTATCGTATTCTTAAAACTGGCGGTTTTATTGCTGTTTACACTCCTTATGTAGAACAATTTCAAATAGTTAATAAAGTTCTTGGTAAAGCTGGTTTTAAAAATATTAGTGTTAAAGAGGGTAATGTAAGAGAAATTGAAATTAAAAATAATAAGACCAGACCTAATAGTAGAATGGCGGGTCATACTGGTTATATAACATTTGCTAGGAAAATGTAATGGATGTGTTTGATATGAGTTTTAATTTAACTGATATTATTTCAATTAGAGATTTTAAAAAAAGTGATGTTGAATATATTTTAAATTTAGCTGAAGAGATGGAACCTATTGCAAGGTCTGAAAAAGTTTGTCATAAAAAAGATGGTAAATTATTGGGTGTTATGTTTTATGAACCATCAACACGTACAAGATTGTCTTTTGAAACTGCTATGAAAAGGTTAGGAGGAAATGTTGTTGGTTTCAGCCAAAAACAGGGAACTAGTGTACAGAAAGGTGAAGTTTTATATGATACTGCTCAGATAGTTGCACAATATTCTGATGCCATTGTTTTAAGACATGATATGGAAGGTGCTGCAAGATTTATATCTGATATTGTTGATGTTCCAGTCATCAATGCTGGTGATGGTGCAGGTCAGCATCCAAGTCAAACATTACTTGACTTGTATACGATAAAAAGAGCAAGGGGTGACTTGAATAATCTTAGAATTGCTTTAGTTGGAGATTTAAAGTATGGTCGTACTGTTCATAGTTTAGTTTATGCTTTAGCAATGTTTAATGTTGAGATTGTATTTATTTCTCCTGAAGAGTTACAGATGCCTCCTGAAATTATTGATGATTTAAAGAAATTAAAATGTAAATTCACGGTTCAAAATTCATTATTTGACAATATTAAAGATGTTGACGTTATATACATGACTCGTATTCAAAAGGAAAGATTCCCTGATCCTAAAGAATATTTAAAAGTGAAAGGTCAGTATACTATAAATAAATCTAACTTGGAAGAAACAGATGTAATATTAATGCATCCATTACCAAGAGTTGATGAAATAAACTTTGATGTAGATTCATTAGATAATGCCATGTATTTTAAACAAGCATTTTATGGTGTTCCAGTTAGAATGGCAATATTAGATTCTGTAATTAAATAAATAATTAAAAAATGATATGAAAAAAAGGAGAACATTTAGTCTTGATATTCTAATGCTTGATCAATAAGATCAGCATCACATTGTAAAGTAATAATATTAGTTCTTCCTCTTCCTCTTCCCCTTGAAATAGTATTTGTTGAGATTAAGCCTAACATTTCCAATTCGTTGATAAAGTCAAAAAGTCGTCTGTAAGATACCTTATCATTTTTTGCCAAATCTTGATATGCCTTATATAATAATCCTGAAGTTATTTCTTCATGTTTTTTAGTTAGATAAGTAATTGTTTCAAGTACTTTTTGTTGTTGTACAGGAAGTGTCATTACAACATCAATTATTTTATTATGTTCTATTCGTTCTTTAGCTTCATTAACATGTGCTTCATTAACGATGTTTGTTTGTTGTTCATCGGCAATTTCACCAGATGTTTTAAGTAAGTCTAACGCATATCTTGCGTCCCCTTCTTCTTTTGCAGCAAGTGCCGCACATAAACTGAGTACTCCTTCAGATAATGTTCCTTCATTAAATGCTAATTTTGAACGTTCATCTAGAATATCTTTTAATTGTTCTGCATTATATGGTGGAAAAACAATTTCTCTATCTCTTAAGCTGCTTTTTACTTTTGGACTAATGTAGCGTTTAAAGTCAACATAATTACTTATGGATGTGATGGATACATTACCTGTTCGTGTAAGAGTGTATAAAATGCTGTCTCCATCATTTTTAAGTATTACATCAATTTCGTCTAAAATAACAATTAATATCAGGTCTTCACCTAAAACATTCTTTTTAAATAAATTTCTGAATGTGTTAACGACTTCTGCTTTTGTCCATCCACGATATGGAACCGGTTTTCCAAGTTGTTGACATAATTTGGCAAGTATTTGATATTCAGTGTTGTAGTCAGTACAACGTATATATTCTATTCTTATGTTTAAATTATTACGTTCTGCAACTTCTTCAAGTTGATTTTTAGCGTATAATGTTACTGCTGTTTTTCCTGTTCCTGTTTTACCATATATTGTTATGTCTGGTGGTGTCATTTTGTTAAGTGCTTCTACCCAGTATTGTGCTATTGATTTAATTTTTTCATCCCTGTGGGGTAATGTCTCTGGTATGAAACGATGATCCAAATATGGTTTTGCACCTAATTTAAATATAGATGGTTTCTCTTTTAGTTCTTCAAATATGTTCTTTGTGTTCATCATTTTGACCTCTATTTCAAGTATAATTTTAATTGAAATGATAATATTGCAAGTGTAAAATTAATATTAATTATTTTATTTTAAGTTATATAAATATGTTTAGAGAGAGGGACGTATATTGCAAGTGTAAAATTTTATAATATAACTATAAAATTTTAAAAGAAATAAACAAAAATGAAATCTATTATAATTTTAATAGTTTTTTAATACTAAAGAATGAATAACAAATTATAAAATATTAAATAAAGAAAATTAAATAAATAAAATATATAATAAATATAATATATAATATTAATATATTAATAAAATAATAATTGAATATTATATTAAATAATATAATTGTATATCTGTTTATAATATAAAATAAGTATTATTTCTTTTTATTTTTTATTTTAATTCTTTTTTATTTATATTATTAAAACACTAAATAAAGTATTACGAAAATAAATAGAAGTATTATATTATTACTTATATTATTAATAATATGAAAATTACATTTGCAATATAACTTTATAATTAAATATTTTTTTAATAAAAATTAACATACAGTTGAAATATATCTTTAATATATACTCTTAAATATTTATGTTATTTTTACACTTGCAACGCATCTCTCTCATATTATTTAATCAAATAAATAATTGGAATAATACACTTGCAATTTATGTCTAACTGTTTGATTTTCATAAATTTTAAGCATCAACATACACTTGCAATGTACCTCTATTATATACTTTAAAAAATAAAATTATAACTAATGATTTATGAAACTTTAATTTATGGAATATCAATAATAATCATAGCATTAATAATAGACATGATTCTTGGAGAAGTTCCCAATAAAATTCACCCTGTAATTTACATGGGAAATATGATCTCAAAACTTAAAGATTATCTTCCAAAAACAAAATTTTCAGGTCTATTAATCATTTTAACAACAACTTTCACATTCACAATAATTACACTAATAATACTAATAATATTTGCATTTATAAACCAATGGCTTTTTATTATAATTGCAGCATTAATATTATCCACTACATTTTCCATTAATTTTCTTATAGAATCTGTAAGAAAGATTCAAAAAGAACTATCACAAGATATTAACATTGCAAGAAAATCAATGTCATATCTTGTCAGTCGTGATACAAGTGAATTAACTGAATCACGAATAACATCTGCAGCAATTGAAACATTAACCGAAAATATTACTGATAGTATAATATCACCATTATTCTATACAACAATTTTCAGTTTAATATTTGGTATAATTATTGGAATTTGTGTGGCAATAATATACAGAGTGTCAAATACAATGGACGCAATGCTTGGATACACAACGGAAGAATTAATAGATATTGGCCGTTATCCTGCTAAATGGGATGATGTTTTAAATTATATACCTGCACGAATAACAGGTTATTACGTTGTTTTATCATCTTTAATTCTAAGATATGATTATAAACAATCTTATGATGTTATGAAAAAATTTGCTAATAAAACTCCAAGTCCAAATAGTGGATATTCTATGGCAGCAACAGCAGGAGCATTAAATATTACTCTTGTTAAAGAAGGTGTTTATACCTTAGGCTATGGAAACGATGAATTAAACAAAGAAAAAATTAGTGAAGCAATCAAGATTACCAAAGTAACTTCCATACTTTTCATATTAACAATAATAATTATTTATTTCATCTTAATGTTATTATTTATGTAGAAGGTGTATAAAAAAATGAAAATAGCAATTATATCAGTAACAAATCAAGGAAAAAACATTTCTAACATTTTATATGATAATTTAATTAATAATCCTTTAGTACTGCAAGTTACTCAATATCATAAAAATGTTATGGATACCGTAAAAGAAACATTCAGCAACTATGATTGCATTATTGGAATAATGGCTTCAGGAATTATGATTAGAGCTATTGCTCCTTATGTAAATTCTAAATTATCAGATCCTGCTGTAATATTAATAGATGACAATGGAAATTTTGTAATTAGTTTACTTAGTGGTCATTTTGGTGGAGCTAACGATTTGACAGTAAAACTTGCAGACATAATCAATTCTACTCCGGTTATCACAACATCTACTGATGTAAATAATAAGATAGGTATTGATTCTATTGCTAAACGTTTTTATTTCGAATTATTTAATCCTAAAAATATTAAACATATAAATAAAGCATTAGTAAACAATATTAAAGTTGATTTATTTTTACCTTCAAAATTTTCTTATATATTATCTGATGAAGTAAATAATTCTTATAATGTTTCAATATGTGAATCGTTAGGTTTTATTAAAGCTTCCGTTGATAATTATAATGTAATTTTAAAACCTAAAAAATTAGTTATGGGAATTGGTGCAAGACGAGATATTGAAACTTCAAAGGTTGAAAATGCAATTAGTCAAGCTTGTTTAATTCTTGAAGTTCCGCAATCCAGAATTGATTTGTTTGCTACTGCTGATGTTAAAGCTAATGAGAAAGGAATCCTTGATAATGTTCATCGTTTAAATAAACCATTGAAAATTATTTCTATGGATACTATCAAATCTTATCAAAATGATGAATGTTCAAAATCTGACTTTGTAATGAAACAATTTGGTGTTAGAGGAGTTTGTGAACCATCATCTTTAATCGCCAATGATGAAAATGCACATTTAATATTTAAAAAGACTGCTTATGATGGTGTTACCATAGCCGTTTCCATATCTTAATTAATTATTTTTTTACACTTGCAATGCATGTCTTTTTTTATTATTTTTTATACTATTCTCTTGTTTTTTATCAATTTCATTTTTACTTTATTTTTTATATACAACTATTTTTTATATTACTTTTAACATAAATAATATAATATAATCAAGATTACTGAAAAAATATTAATATAAAAATTTTATTATAACATCAAATTATTTATTTAACTTTAAGGGAGTAATATTATGTCTGATATAATGAGTAATGAACAAATATTTGAAAATTGTACCGAAATTTTATCTCAAATAATTAACGATACAAGTGTACCAAGAAATATTAGAAAAGCCGCTGAAGACTCAACAGCTCTTTTAGCAAAAGAAGGGGACGAACCAACAATTAAAGCAAGTACTGTAATATCCATTTTGGATGATATAAGTAATGATCCAAACATCCCAATTCATGCAAGAATTCTCATATGGAACATATTAAGTGAATTGGAAGCAGTTAAAGATTAAGTACGTGTGTAATATATTGAGTTTTAGCTATGCCTTCTATATATTCGCATAGAAGTGTAGCTTCATCAATATTTTTACCAACAGTAATCACCCCATGGTCTTTAAGTAAGACACAATCCTCATTTTTTAATGTATCACTTGCATGTTTAGCTAATTTTTTACTACCTGGAGTAAAGTATTCAACTTCTGCAATATATTCACCTGTTATTTCACCAAAACCTTCCTGTTGATATAAATGTTTATTACTAAATGCAAAACCTGTAGCATATGGTGAATGAACATGAATAACACTTTTCACATCAGCCCTATTTATATAAACGCCAATATGTAAATTAGTTTCCATAGAAGGAACTTTATTATTAACTGATTCATAACTTAAATCATCTATTTTAACTTTAATAATATCATCATATGATAAACTTTTAAAATCAGTTCCTGAAGCAGTAATATAAATATATTTGCCAGTATCGTCTATAATACTAATATTACCTGCTTTGCCTATTATCATTCCTTTATCATAAATATGATGGGCAGTTTTAACTATTTTATCAATAATATTATTATCCATATAATTTCACTCCATAATTAATTGACAGTAAAATCTAACAATTGCATTGTCCCATGACTAATGACTGGAACTTTACCATAAGTTGGCACAATATTATATATCTTTTGGAATTCGGTCTGTTCCTGGAAGGTTCCAGAATTTAGCATATGAACCCCTTTATATTTTACATGAGAATTAATATGCACATGTCCTGTATGTAAAATATCAGGAACTTCATCCATAACCATATAATCCTCAAATTCACTGGCAAGAGGTGTTCTTTCACCATAAATAGGTGCTAAATGACGTTTCTCTAATAATAATTTCATCATTTTATCAGTATCAGCATGAGTATAACCATTTAATGCCATTACAACATCATCAAAACTTCTTCCATGATAAATTTGCACATTAATATTATCTAATTTAATCATTGAAGGATTACTTACCATTTCAACATTCTTTTGTTTACATAATTCTTTAGCATATTTCTCCGTTAAAGCAGGCTGCGGTTCAGCAAGTCTTGTAGCATCATGGTTTCCAGGAGATATGAAAATTGGAATATCTGTTACGTCTCCAAGTAATCTTGCAGCTTCTTCATATTGTTCATATATATCCTTAATTTTAAGTTCTTTTTCCTGATTAGGATATACACCAATACCATCAACAAGATCTCCTCCAATAATTAAATATTTAACATCATTTGCAAGATCTTGCTGCTGTTCATTACCATAATTACCATTTAACCATTTAATGAAATTATTGAATGATTGTTCATTAAACTGTTTACTACCAATATGAACATCCGAAATAAATACTGCAGAAAAATCCATAGGCTTATCAACAATTCTTCTTTGAATACTAGGATGTGCAATCTCATCTGCCCGGATTAAATTACCATTACTACTACCAGTTATTCCTATAACTTCATCTTTAACAATAGTCATACTATCCTGGAAAGCATTTTCATTATCCTTTAATATAATAACACTTCCAGAACCTGTTTTATCTTCTATTTCGATAATTCTATGACCATTTTTCGTATTATGTATCTCATTTACAATACCAATTACATGAAGATTATCTATTGTTGTTTGTGTATTTTTCATATCATCTACTTTGTTAAATTCAGGATTTTCTTGTATTATTTTCTTCAGTTTATCAAAACGGTTATTGAAATATTTGTTTAAATCTTTAATATCTCCATCAGTATATGATTTATTTGTAACATCCATTGTTATTTCATAAGGCGTCTCTTGATTTTCACGTATCTGTCTTGTTTTAGGATTTTCTTTAATTGCTTCATGTATACGTTTTCTCTCTTGTTCCTGATATTCTCTAATAGTACTTGTGGTAATAATAAATTGATTATCACCATATTTGTCCATAAAATCAATAAGATCTCTAATAAGTAAATCACTATCAGCGCTGGCTTTAATTTCTGAATAAGCATTATTATTTAATAATAAATCCACTTCTTGAAACTTTTTAATAATATTGTTTTCCATGAAATCAACATTCTATTTTTTTTTCTTTTAAACTAGTATATAATTTTATACTTTTTAATATTTTAGATTTTGTTTAAATGAAAATATTAATTTTAATTCAAAATTTTTTATGAAATAAAAATCTAAAAAAATACATAAATATAAAATATGATAATAAACTAAAAGTTATATAGAATATCTTATTAAAGGAATGGAAGGTGAGTTAATGTCAAGAATTTTAAAAATTCTTCTTTTCATAGTGGGAATATTAATATTTTTTGAAATAGGATTATTTGCTTCATACTCTCTTATTTCATCACAACCAGTAAACCCACTTGAATTATTATCAGTACAAGTAGATAGTGGATCAGACTTTGTTTCATCAATGACAGGTGAAAAAAAATTAAATGATCAAGATACATTAAATATTACAAATGATGAAAGTGTAGCTTTAATATTAAATAACATGACGAATTTAAGTACAAATCTTAACTCGGTAACGGCTAAAATATCTGGTGAAGGCAAAGGAAATCAGACAGTAACAATAACGGCTTTAGCAACAAAGGATACACAAATAAATTCTGGTGGATACTTGCAGATATTGCCTGAACAAACATACAGTATCACAGCAACAGCAACTGGAGAAGTATACTCCAATGGAAAAGTAAAAATCAACACCACTTCAATCGTACTTAAAGAAAGAATAGTACTATACAATCAAAATAATGCAACATCAAATGCCGATAATAGTATAGATAGCTTTTTAGCATACTCAAATAATAAAACAAACAATACTACTAAAAATACTACTGTTGTTAACTTAAATAACAATACAAGAAAATAACTCATTTCCACTACAATTTTTTTTTACATTACTTTTTTAATCTAACATCTTAATAATATTTATTTTTAGTAAAAAATACTTACTAATAAATATAAAGACTAATACAATATATTATTAAGAAGTTTTATATTATATAATTCATTTTTCATTGAAAAAAACTTATATTTTTATTATTTTAATTATTTGTGTAGGAGAGACTATAATGATTAGTTTAGTTGGTATAGGATCAAAAAGAGAACATATAACATTAAAAGCGGTGGATAAAATAAAAGAAGCTGATGTAATTATTGCATATCATCCTTATCTTGAACACATTGAAGACTTACTTGAAGGAAAAGAAGTTCTAAGAAGAGGAATGGGAGATGAAATGGAAAGAGTGGAGATTGCTATAGAACAAGAGAAAGAGGGAAAAAATGTAGCAATAATAAGCTCAGGAGACCCAGGAATATATGGAATGGCAAATGTATACTTCCAAATAATAGACAAATACAGTGACTTAGAATTTGAAGTTATACCTGGAGTAACTGCAGCAACCTACTCAGCAAGTGCTTTAGGAGCACCACTTCACGACTTAGCAATAATTAGTTTAAGTGACCTGTTAACACCTCTTGAAGAGATACAAAGAAAAATTAAACATGCAGCAATAGCAGACTTAGTTATCGCATTCTACAATCCAAAAAGTAAAACCAGAACAGTTCCATTTGAAACAGCATGTGACATATTAGTAGAAAACAGAAACCCTGAAACACCAGTAGGAATAGTAAAAACAGAAGGAACAGACACAATAACACACATATGCAAACTCAAGGAATTAAAAGACCAGGATATTCACATGTCCACAACAATAATTGTTGGAAACTCAATGACATATGTCAAAAAGGGTAAAATGATTACACCACGTGGATATAAGATGAATTCCAAACTACCTCCACAAACTGAAGAATTTTATGAAAGATTCTTCAATGGAGATATCCAAATAGGTCAAAACACTGATTGTGAATATTTCCCATGCCACAATGATGAAGAAAACTGTACATTCTGTTACTGTCCATTCTATCCATGTGCCGATGGATCAACAGGTGGAAAATGGATAGAAGACAAAAACGTATGGAATTGTAAAGATTGTAACTGGGTTCATCAAGATGCAGTTGTAGAAGAAATTCTTGACTACGTAAAAGAAAACATAAAAAGTATGGAAGACTTCGATACTAAAAAGAAAGATTTGCTTAAATTAAGAAGAGCAACAATATACAAAACAAGAAATATTAAATTTAACAAAAATTATGAAATAGAAGAATAAAATCTTCTAATAATAATCTCCTCTTTTAAGCTATTTTATTTAAAAATTTAATTCTAAAGTAACCGGACAATGATCTGAACCATAAACATCTGATAAGATTTCAGCATTAATTACCTTGTCCTTTATTTCCTCATTAACATAGAAATAATCTAATCTCCATCCTGCGTTACGTTCTCTGGCACGAGTACGGTAACTCCACCAAGTAAAATTTTCTTCCTTTTGATTAAACATTCTGAATGTATCAACAAAACCAGCTTCTTCGACTTTGTCAAGCCAAGCTCTTTCTTCTGGAAGATAACCTGATTTACCTTCACAATTTGCAGGATTATAAACATCAATAGGATGATGTGCAATGTTATAATCACCAGTTACTACAACATTTTTACCACTATTTTTTAATTCAATCATAATATCAAGTAAAGCATCACAAAAAGCAACTTTATAGTCAAGTCTTTTAGCTTCCATACCACTATTAGGGAAATAAATGTTAAACAATACAAAGTCAGGATATTCAATCTTAAGGACTCTGCCTTCATTATCAAGTTCTTTTATACCCAAACCATTTGTAACATCTATTGCTTCAACTTTAGAATAAGTAGCAACACCACTATAGCCTTTCTTTTCTGCTTCATTAAAATAAGAATTAAATTCTTCGATATTTCTAAGTTTCTTAGGTATTTTACTTTCTTCAGCCCTTACTTCTTGGAAATTTATGATATCAAAGTCATTATTATCAAACCAATCCCAAAACTCTTCTTTTTTACTTACAGCTCTTATACCATTAACGTTCCATGAAACCAATTTTATTGACATATTCATATTTCTCCATAATTTACTAAATAAATTCAAATTTTCAAAACTAAAAAATGTTAAAAAAAGGAGGGGTTTAAATTAATTCATAATTTAATCTACTAGTCATGACCTATTTATAATTTACAAGTGAATTTATCTTATTAAATACAAAATCCACATCACTTTTTTCATAACTTAATTTCATTGCATTTGTAGGACAATGTTTACTGCACTGACCACAACCTATACAAATATTCTCATCTACCAAAGCAACATTATCCTTAATTGTGATAGCATTACCAAAGCATACTTCAATACATTTTCCACAACCAATACAAGATTTTTCATCACAAGCTACACTAACGCCAGGAAGCTTATAAAAATCGTTTTGTATAGTGTCACTTAGGTTGGGATAAACTCTCCAAAGACAACAGCAAGGACAACAATTACATATGGTAAGTAACTCCTCATTAGGCCTAACATTCATCCAAATTGAATCTATCTTATTTCTGCCTATAATATGAATTAAGCCAGCATCTTCACATTTATCTAAATGTTCTATAGCTTCTTGTCTTGTAGCTTCTCTGCAATGTTTTCTTGAAATTTTCTTAGTAGTTTTTCCAATGAAAACACAACCTAAATCTTGAGGATAATCAGTACAGTTTGTAGATCTACGACATAAACATTTGTTCATGATAACTATATCATTAGCATCGTTTATAATGCTTTTAATAAGATCAACAGGCATTACAATCAAATCAGGTTTATCTACACTATGATCCATATTGATTGTTTGAGAAGAAATGTTTTTAACACTGTCATTACTTGGCACAAAAAATGTTCCATCATGTTCAAACATTGTTTTCTTAATAATTTTATCCATTATTTTAGATTTTCTTGTCAAACCTGCAACCATAAATCTTAGATGGAATATCTTCTTAACCATGGCAATATTTAAATCTATCAACCTTATTCTTTTCATTGTAATGACCTATAGAAAAATATATTTTTGAATTATAATTCGATATTCATTGTTGCTTCGTATACTGTAAATGCAGCTCCTTTCATAACTGCTGTTAAATATTCTGTGTGGTCACTTATTGTAATGTCTAAGTCTCCACCTGATAGGTGTGCATGTACTTTTTCGTTAAGTAATCCCATTTTATAACCTAATAATACACAACTTGTCGTACCAGTTCCACATGCAAACGTGAATCCAGCACCTCTTTCCCATGTTAGAATATTTATTTCTTCAGGAGAAACTATGTTTACAAAGTGCACATTAACCTTTTCAGGGAATGCTTCATGAGTTTCAATTCTTGGACCATAAAAGTCTAAGTCTATATCATCGATATTAATGTCAGTAAAGCATACTGCATGAGGGTTACCAACACTCACAGAACTCATTCTAATTTTTTCTCCCTCAATATCAACATCTTCGTCAATGAATTCTTCAGTATTTCCACTTGGTGCTATTGCAGGTATATCTTCTGGTTTAAAGTATCCTTTTCCCATATCTATTTCAATACTTGTAACTATGTCATCTTCAACTGTTAGTCTAGCTTCTTTTACATCTTCCATTGTTTCTATTTTCATAGTTTCTTGTTTAACAATATTTTTATCGTATACATATTTAGCTAGACATCGGATACCATTTCCACACATTTCTGCTTCGCTACCGTCACTATTAAAAATACGGAATCTTACATCAGCTTTGTCTGATTTGCATGCGAATATTACACCATCTGCACCAACATTGAATCTTCTTGTTGATATTTCTTCGCTTATTTTATTTTTTGATTCTTCAGGAATTACTTCTTCTGTTGTTTCATTTATAACTATATAGTCATTGCCTAATGCATGCATTTTTGTGAATTCTATTTCTTTAATCATTTTAATAACCTTGTTGGAACTTCTTGACCTAAGAATAAGTCACTGAATTCTTCTCTTCTTCTTATAACGTCTGATTCTTTTTTGTTTACTAATACTTCTGCCGGTCTTGGTCTTGAATTATATTGTGAAGCCATGCTGAAAGCATATGCTCCTGCATTTAATATTGCCAGTAAGTCGCCTTCTTCAAGTTTAGGCATTGGTCTGTCTCTTGCAAATAAGTCTCCGCTTTCACATAAGTTTCCAGCTATGTCTATTTCTTCTACTGCTTCTTCATTCATTTTATTTGCTACTACAATATGGTGGTATGATCCATACATTGTTGGTCTAAGTAATGTACCAAATCCACAGTCTACTCCTGCAAATTTACGGTAACTTTCTTTTATTGTGTTAACCCTTGTAAGCAATACTTCTGCGTTACCAACTAGGAATCTTCCTGGTTCAATATAGAATGATGGTTTTTCCATTTCATATTCTTCAAGTTTTGATTCAAATAGGTTGATAATGTCTGTTGTGAATGTTTCAAGGTCTAATTCATTTTCTGTTGGTTCGTATGGTATACCAAATCCTCCACCAAAGTCTAGGAATTTAAAGTTTACTCCTACTTCCTGGTGTACTTTTCCTGCAATATCCATCATTGTTTCTACTGCTAACATGAATGGTTCTGATTCTAGAATTTCAGATCCTATGTGTGAATGCATACCTATTGGTTTAAATCCTAGATCTATTGCTTTTTGATATACTTCTACTGCTTCATCTTCTTTTATACCAAATTTACTTTTTGGTCCTCCAGTAATACAATGTTCATGATGTCCTGCTTCAACCATTGGGTTTACTCTTATTGATATTTCTTTTCCTTCTGTTCCTTCGATAGTGCTTAGTCTTTCAAGTGCTGATATACTGTCAAGGTTCATTGTTACTCCAGTTTTATGGGCATATTCCAGTTCTTCTGTTGTAATGTTGTTTCCCGTAAATACAATTCTATCTGGTGTAAATCCTGCTAGTAGTGCTGTGTATATTTCACCTGGGGATACGGCATCAATGTAACTGCCTTCATCTTCAAGTATTTTGAGTACTGCGAGACTTGTGTTTGCTTTTGCTGCATAACACATGTGTAGGTCAGAGTATTTGCTACTGAATGCATTATATAATTTATTATAATTATTTCTAACTTTTTCTTCATCAATTACATATAATGGAGTTTTATATTCTTCAGCTAATTTATTAGCATCGATATCACCAATTATTAGGTGGTTATCTTTTGTTTTTAAATTAAAGTCATATGGCATATTATTATTTCCTTTGTTATGTTGTTTAAAAAAAAGTTATATAATTTATATATACTCAAAAAAAGTTCTTTTTTAATAATATGGTTTTTATAGTTAATATAATTTTCTTATTAAATTATATTATTTATTCATTGCAAAAATTATTAAAATGTTAATAAAAATAGTATAAAAAGTATTAATGCTCTATACGAGCACGGGGGGATTCGAACCCCCGACCTTGGGATCCGAAGTCCCACGTCATAATCCTGGCTAGACTACGCGCCCATAACTATGTGAATATAAATTTTAAAAGTGACTTTTTCAAGTCTACATTATAATATGTTTAAGGGTATATATTATATTTGTGTTTTTTTATTTTAAAAATCAATTTTAATTATTTTTTGTTAAGTGTAATTTTAAAAAATAATATAAATCATTTTCAATAAAATATATATTATATATAATTTTTAATTTAAACAAACAGTAACTTTATATTAATTAAATTACTTTAATCAAGTTATTTTATTAGGATATGATTTAATGAGAAGTGACAATATTAAAAAAGGAATAAACAGAACATCACATCGTTCTTTATTAAGAGCATGCGGATTAAATGATGAAGACATGGAAAAACCTTTCATAGGTATAGCAAACAGTTATACAGATATTGTACCAGGCCACATACACCTAAAAGATTTAGTTCAAGAAGTAAAAAAAGTTATAAGAGCTGAAGGTGGAGTGCCATTTGAATTCAATACAATGGCAGTATGTGATGGAATTGCAATGAACCATGAAGGAATGTATTTTTCATTACCTTCAAGAGAAATAATAGCAAACACAGTAGAAAGTATGGCAATGGCACATCAATTTGATGCATTAATATTAATGCCAACCTGTGATAAAGTAGTTCCAGGAATGCTAATGGCAGCTTCCCGTTTAGACATACCAACTATAGTAATTACTGGTGGTCCAATGATGCCTGGAAAATTCCATGGTGAAACTGTAGACTTCATTAATGTAACTGAAGCAGTAGGAGCAGCACAATCAGGCAAAATGTCAGAGGAAGACTTGTATGAACTTGAAAGATGTGCTTGTCCAGGGGCAGGATCATGTGCAGGACTATTTACTGCAAACACAATGGCATGTTTAACAGAAACATTGGGATTAAGTTTACCAGGTTGTGCAACAGCACATGCAGTAAGTGATAAAAAAGTTGAAATTGCAAAACAATCAGCTAAAAAAATATTCACTCTCATAGAAAAAGATATTAAACCATCTGACATATTAACACAAGAAGCATTTGAAAATGCAATAATTATAGACCTGGCATTAGGTGGATCTACAAATACAACACTACACATACCAGCAATTGCACATGAAGTAGGAGGTCTTGATGTTACAATAGATTTATTCGATAAATTAAGTCACAAAGTTCCTTACATTTGCAGTATAAGACCTGGTGGAAACAACAGAATGATTGATGTTGACAATGCAGGAGGAATTCCCGCAGTAATGAAAAACCTCGAATCATTAATCAATACTGATTGTGTAACATGTACTTCAAACACTGTAAAAGAAAACTTAGAGGAAGTTACTGATATTGACTATAATGTAATTCATACAATAGATAACCCAGTAAGAACTGAAGGTGGAATAGCTGTACTATATGGTAATATTGCACCAAACGGTTCAGTAATCAAACAAGGTGCTGTAAATGAAGACATGCTAGAACATTCTGGTCCATGTAAAGTCTTTAATTCAGAAGAAGAATGTGTTACTGCAATTGAAAATGATGAAATTGTCGATGGGGATGTTGTAGTAATAAGATATGAAGGACCAAAAGGTGGACCTGGTATGCGTGAAATGCTAAATCCAACAGCAGCAATAATGGGTAGGGAATTATTCCATGTAGCCTTAATTACTGATGGAAGATTCTCTGGTGGAAGTAGAGGTCCATGTATAGGACATATATCACCAGAAGCAGCAGAAGGTGGACCAATAGCTGCGATAGAAGATGGTGACATAGTATCTATAAATGTTAAAGAAAGAAGTATAAAACTTGAATTAACTGATGATGAAATCGCTGACAGATTATCCAAAGTACAACCTGTTGAAAGACAACTAAAAGGATGGTTAAAACAGTACCAACAATTGGCAACATCAGCTGATAAAGGTGGAGTATTAAAATAAATGAAAAAATAAAATATCAATAAACAATAATAATAACGGGGTGAATTCATGTCTAAAAAACGTAAAAACAGGCAAAAAAAAAGGAAAAGGGCTGAAGAAGAACTCCAACAGCATAAAGATAAAAACTTTGAATTAGGTAAAGAAATACTAAGCTATGTTGTAATTATAATATTGGCAATATTATTAGCAGCACATCTTAGTGTAGTGGTATCAGGAAGTATGGAACCAGCATTCTATAGGGGAGACATAGTTGCAACAACAAACGTAAACACATATGGAATACAAGAATTTAATCCCCATACTGACATAAATGTAGGCGATGTTGTAGTATATGATGCTGAATGGTATGAAGAACCAGTAATACATAGAGTAATAGATATACAAACTATAAATGGTACTAAATATTACACGATAAAGGGTGACAATAATGATGAAGTCGACCCTTACCTAGTAACGCCTGAACAAATTAGATCCAAGGTAATCAAACTTGGAGATACCTTGGTAATTATCCCTAAATTAGGATATATCACGCTGTTGTTTAGAGGATTATAAAATAATAAAAAAGGAGGATGAGTAATGTATTCAAAGCTAAAGAATGAACTAGGAGAAAGTATTAAAGAAGCCTTACATAAATTGCGAGTAAAATCTGATGAAGAAATAACACTTGAAGAACCACCAAACCCTGAAATGGGTGATATTTCATGCAATATTGCATTTTCATTAGCATCTAAACTGAAAAAATCGCCAGTTGAAATTGCTGAAGATATTAAATCACATATCAAATTGCCATTATACTTCAAGAAAGTAGAAACAAAAGGGCCATATTTGAACTTCTTTATTAATTATACATTGTTTTCTACAAAAATGGTTAATTATATTGACAAAAGATATGGGGAATTACCAGAAAAAGAACAATCAATATTATTAGAACATACTTCAGCAAATCCTAACGGTCCATTACATGTAGGACACTTGAGAAATGCAATTCTCGGTGACTCATTAAAAAGGGTATTACAACATGCAGGATACAAGGTTGAATCCCAATACTATGTAAATGATATGGGAAGACAAATAGCAATTATTGTATGGGGTATGAACAAGTATGGATTTGAATTTGACGACGATAAAAAAATAGATCATGCAGTAGGAGAAGTATACTTCAACTGTAACCAAAAGTTAGAAAAGAATCCAGACCATAATGAAGAAATAGATCAAATTCTAAGAAGTTATGAGGAAGGAAACAATCAAAAACTTATTGATTGCTTTGAATTTGTGGTAGAAAACTGTTTGGATGGTATAAAAGAAACACTAAAAGATTTAAACATTAAAATGAACTTATTTAAATGGGAAAGTACATTTTTAAGAAATGGTTCAGTAGATGATCTCTTAGAAAAATTACAGCCATTCACAATAAAAAAAGACATACTTTATTTGCCTCTTGAAAAATACGATGTTGATAAGGAATTAGTCTTGAGACGTTCAAATGGTACAAGTTTGTATGCAACAAGAGATTTGGCATATCATCAGTATAAAACTAAAAACAGCGACATATCATTAGATATACTAGGAGCAGACCATAAATTAGCTGCAAAACAATTGAGTATAGCACTTGAATTATCAAATAACCGTGCTCCAGAAGTAGTATTCTATGAATTTATTAATTTACCGGAAGGTTCAATGTCAACAAGAAAAGGTAAATTCATATCCATCGATGAATTTGTTAATCAAGCTACTCAACATGCTAAAGATGAATTGGTTAAACGTGAAATGGATTTAACTGAAAAAGAAATGGATGAAGTTTCAAGAATTATAGGTATAGGTTCTGTAAGATTCTATGTAAATCAAATATCGCCAGAAAAACCGATCACATTCAAATGGGAAGATGCTCTAAATTTCGAAAGAGGATGTGCATCAATACAATATGCACATGCAAGAGCATGCAAATTACTTTCCAAATCAAATTATGATGAATATGCAGAAGTTCACTGTGATTATGAGTTAGAAGACGAAGAAAAAGAATTGGTTAAAGAATTATCAAGATTTACAGAAATCATAAGACAATCTGCTGATGAAAGAAGAGTACATCATTTAACAGAGTACACACTTAGTCTTTCCAAAGCATTTAACAAATTCTATAAATCACACCAAGTAATTGGTTCAGAACATGAGCAGTTAAGACTTAAATTAGTTGATGCTTCAAGAATAACCCTTAAAAATTCATTAAAATTATTAGGTATAAAAGCACCTGAATTCATGTAATTACATAATTACATTATTCATTCCCCTTTTTAATCTTAAAAATTCAACTATTTTTATAATAAATAGTTAAAGACTATTTTTTCATTAAATTTTAATTTATCTTTATAACAATCTTTTTTTAACAAATTTAATATAATATTAATAATAAAGATATTAATGAATAAGACTTGGAATATAATCTGAGTTAATGATTATTTTTATAATTTATGAAAAAACTATAATAATCATGTTATTATGGAGGAATAATTTAAATGCGAACGTTAATGATACATTCAGATTACTTACGTTACAAAACCAGAAGTAAAACTAAAATGGCAGAAGATATTGAAGATGAAAAAAGAGCATCTGGTGTAGATAATGCATTAGTAGCTTTTATTGCAGTGGAAAAAGAAGATGAAGAAAATCCTGAATTAATCATAACCAAAACAGTTAAAGAAATATTGGGTGTTCAAAACAAAGTAAATGCTGATAATATCGTAATTTATCCTTATGCACACTTAAGTTCTTCACTTTCAAACCCTGATGTTGCACAAACAATATTAAGAGGTATTGAAGCAGAACTAACTGATAATAATGAAGCAGTTTTAAGAGTACCATTCGGATGGTATAAATCATTTGAACTTTCATGTAAAGGACATCCATTAAGTGAATTGTCAAGAACTATCACAACCGATGAAGTTGAAGAAGAAGACGAAGTTGAAGAAGAAAAAGAAGAATCAGAACCATCCAAATTCTTTATACTAGAAGAAGATGGAACAATTGTTGATGCAGAAGATTACAATTACCAAGCTAAAACATTAAAACAATTATATAATCATGAAAAAGGAGTATCTCATGAAGACTCTGGTAAACAACCTCCTCATGTAAAATTAATGAAAGAAAAAGAATTAGCAAGCAATGAACCATCAGCAGATGTAGGACATATCAGATGGTATCCTAAAGGAAAACTCGTTAAAGACTTGCTTGCTGATTATGTTTACAATCTTGTTACAGAAAGAGGAGCAATGCCAGTAGATACTCCAGTAATGTATGATTTATCAGATCCTGCAATAAGAGAACACGCAGCAAAATTTGGTGAAAGACAATACCGATTAAAAACAAAACACAGAGAATTAATGTTAAGATTTGCATGTTGCTTCGGAGCATTCCGTATAATGGCAGATTCATTCTTAACATGGAAAAACATGCCTGTAGGAATTTATGAATTATCACAGCTCAGTTTCAGATTTGAAAGACAAGGTGAAGTGGTAGGACTTAAAAGGTTAAGAGCATTCACAATGCCTGACTTCCACAGCGTATGTCTTGATGATGAACACGCTAAGGAAATCTTCGCTAAACAAGTAGACATGTGTGCATTAACAGAAAAAGACTTGGATGTACATTACGAAGTAGCATTCCGTGTAACACAAGACTTCTTTGAAAACAATGAAGATTGGATTAAAGAAATTGTTAACCAAAACATTAAAAAACCAGTACTTCTTGAAGTTATTCCTAAAATGAAACATTACTGGAATGCTAAAGTAGACTTTGCTGCAATAGATGATCTTGGAAGACCTATTGAAAACCCTACTGTACAAATGGATATTCAAAGTGCTAGAAGATTTGGAATCACATACCTTGACGAAAATGAAGAACAGCAATATCCAACAATATTACACTGTAGTCCAACAGGAAGTTTAGAAAGAGTAATCTGCAGTTTACTTGAAAAAACTTCAACGGATAAAGGCAGCAAACCATCATTACCATTATGGTTATCACCAACACAGGTAAGAATTATTCCCGTAACAGATAATCATTTAGAGTATGCTGAGGAAGTTTACCAACAAATCAGAGACAGTAATGTTAGAGTAGATATTGATGATACTCCAGAACGTGTAGGTAAAAAAATCAGAAATGCAGGTAAAGAATGGGTTCCTTACACAATTGTTGTAGGAGATAATGAGGTAGAAAACAGGACTATTACTGTTAATAGGCGTGTTGATGATACTAAGGAAGAAATTAGTATTGATGACCTTGCTAATGAAATCCATGATTTAACTAAAGGAATGCCATTTAGACAGTTACCTTTACCTTATAAAGTATCTAAACGTGTAAAATTCTAAGGACAATTCCTTAATTATTCCTCTTTATTTTTTAAATATTTTTTTGAAGTTTTTTATTTTCTTCATTGGAAAAACATTAAAATACTTATAACTTATAACTTTTATCATTATAACTTATAAATAGTATAAGTAATAAAGGTTATATTATACAATAATACTAATAATAGGAGTTATTAAATGACTGAAATTATCACAATTTTGAATCAAAAAGGTGGCTGTGGAAAAACCACCACTTCAATCAACCTAGCAGCAGCATTAGCTAAACTAAACAAAACAGTTTTATTAATAGATATGGACCCACAGGGAAATGCAACATCAAGTATGGGAATAAACAAAAACAAAACAGAAAACACAGTATATACATTACTAACAGGAAAATCATCATTAATAGATACAATAAAAGAATCACAAACAGAAAATCTATACGTTCTACCAAGTAACATATCACTAAGTGGAGCAGAAATAGAACTAAGCAAAGAAATAGGATACCCATACATTCTCCACGAAAAATTACAAGAATCAGAAATACTATTTGACTACGTATTAATAGATGCACCACCATCACTTGGAATACTAACATTAAATGCACTGGTAGCAACAGATAGCGTAATAATACCAATTCAAGCAGAATACTACGCGCTGGAAGGAATGCTTGACTTACTAAAAACAATAAATCTTGTTGAAACCAGATTAAAAAGTTCATGTCCAATAAAAGGAATATTAATAACCTTATTTGATGGAAGAACAAGACTAGCAAAAGAAGTAGAATTCAGTGTAAAAGACTTCTTCAAAGAAGAAGAACACATCTTCAAAACAAAAATACCAAGAAATGTTAAATTAGCAGAAGCTCCAAGTCATCAAGAGCCATGCATCACATACAGTCCAGACTGTAGCGGTTCAAAAGCATATATGAAATTAGCAAAAGAAATATTAAAATTGGATGGTGAAGGATAATGGCAGAACATGCATTAGGAATGGGATTAGACGCTCTAATAAAAAAACCAAAAAAGAAAAGCAAAAAAAGTGATACAACTGAAGAAAAAGCGGTTAAAAAAGAAAAAAATAATAACTTATCATTAAATGATGAAAAAATAGAACAAATCAAAAAGGAAGTAGAAAAGAATCCACGAATAAGCTTATGGTCTGCAAAATCAGCAGCTTGTCTAAGATACCTGAAAAAAACAACTCCAGAATTCAGTATTAGTAACGAAGCATCAATCATCCTGGAAGAAGCAATAAAAGATAAATATCCTGAAATATGGGAATTGTTTGAAGAAATATAATTTTTAACCTTCTTTTTTTTATATCATAAAAATAATGAACGATATTATGTTTAATAAAATTAAAAAAGTTTTATTTACTGTAATAATCCTTCTAATAATTGTTGTTTCTGCTGGTGTTTATTATTTTAATGATTATTATCATGCTGATGAAAGTGCATTAAAAGATGTTTACCAAACTGAAAATATTTCAGTAATTAATGTAGATACTGGATTATTTTTGGATAGTGAGAATAATGATACAGCAATAATATTTTATCCTGGAGCAAAAGTAGAATACACAGCATATCTTCCTTTATTAATGAACATATCAAAGAATAATGTTGATTGTTTTATTGTTGAAATGCCATTTAATTTTGCATTATTTGCTCCTGATAAAGCAGATGAAATAATAAATAAATATAATTACACGAATTGGTACATGTCAGGACATTCACTGGGTGGAGTAGCTGCATCATCATATACAAATAAACATAATGATAAGATAAAAGGATTAATACTCATAGCATCATATCCAAACGAAAAAATAGAAAATACATCAGTTCTGACAATTTATGGAAGTAATGATAATGTTATTACAAAAGATAAGTATGAAAAAACTGAAAAATATATGCCAAGTAATTATACAAAATATGTAATTGACGGAGCAAATCATGCTCAATTTGCTTCATATGGTAATCAATCGGGTGATGGAGTAGCAAATATAAATCCTCAATTACAAAAAAATATAACAGTTACTAAAATTATGGAGTTCATAAATGAAGTTTAAATTTATATTAAAGTACTCTGATATGAGCCTCCTACCTTTACAAATGTTTTGCACTTATTTATATTAGCTCCTATTTCTTGCAGTTGTTTCAAACTTTCTATTTTTTCTCCCTGTTTTTGCATGTGCCTTATGCGTCTTGCTGATTTTATGCCAATACCAGGTATTCTTATAAGCTCTTTGTAACTAGCCGTGTTGACATCAATAGGATAATCTTCCTTGTTTGCCAGTGCAATGTTATACTTTGGATCGTTATTAGTATCCAGAAATCCATCATCATCCAAGATGATATCATCGAGTGTAAAGTTGTACTGATTAAACAGGTATTCAGTCTGGTAAAGTCTTCCAGTTCTTTTGTTGTCGTTGGCTTCATGATTTTCCAGTGGTGTACCCTTTACTGGTGTGAAACTACTAAAGTAATTATAGAGTACATCATATTTCTTGGTTAGATTATATACTTGTTTTAGAATATCCTCATCACTTTCATCATTTGCACCTACAATTATTTGAGTGGTATGACCACTACTTGCTAGGCTATGGTCACGTCTGTGAAGATTATCTATCCAGTCAAGTCTTTTAAGAATGTCTTTATCATAGTTTTTTGTACTTGAAAGGTCACTGAGGCCATCCTTGGTTGCTGCTTCAATGTTTATGCTTACTCTGTCTGCTAATTGCATGGCATGTTTAATGTAATCCTTACTTGTGCCTGGAATAATTTTTAGATGAATATAACCCTTATATGAGTACTTGTTACGTAGAATGTGTGCTGCTTCAATCATTTCTTCCATTGTGGTGTCTGCATCCTTTATTATGCCTGAACTAAGAAACAGTCCTTCTACTTGATTGTTTTCATAGTATTTCATGAAAATCTGGGCAAGGCTGTCTGGACTTAATCTTGCCCTCTGGTACTTATGTCCCCTACAATTGGTACAGTATGCACAATCATTGTTACATTCATTTGTCATAAGTATTTTAAAAAGAGGAACATCTCTACTTCCTGCCTTTGCATGATAAATTGCATCCTTAATTTTATCAGTTTCTTTCAGCACATTATCTACATTGTAATTAACATAATTGCATCTGTCATAGTAAGCGGCATCTGATAATAATTGTAAATCTTTATAAGTACTCATAAAAACTTTCCTCCTAAATATAAATATTGTAACACATATAATAATTAACTTTTTATATATTGAAAATATATTATATAGTAAAAATAAAATAGTATGGAGGAATAAAATCATGAATTGGTTAATTATCATCCTAATTGTTATTATAATCATTATCGCTTTACTTTTAGTAAAATATTACAATGATTTAGTAAATGGTAGAAACAGAGTAGAAAATGCATGGAGTCAAATCGATGTACAACTACAAAGACGTAATGATTTAATACCAAACATTGTAGAAACGGTTAAAGGATATGCAAGTCATGAAAAAGAAACACTCAGCAAAGTAACACAAGCAAGAGCAAACATGGCAAATGCTACAACAGTACAAGAAGTTGCAGAAGCAGACAACATGCTTACCGGCGCATTAAAATCATTGTTTGCTGTTAGTGAAGCTTATCCTGATCTTAAAGCTAACCAAAACTTTATACAATTACAAGAAGAATTATCAGAAACTGAGGATAAAATATCATATTCCAGACAATTCTATAATGACACAGTTCTTAAATACAATAATTTATGTCAACAGTTCCCAAGTAGCATAATAGCTAGCATATTCCACTTCGAAAAATCTGACTTCTTCGAAGCTCAAGAAGGAACAAGAGCTGCACCAAATGTTAAATTCTAACTATATTGTTAGAATTATTCTTTTTTTAAATTATTCTATTTTTTAGCTATTTTTTTACTTTTTTAGGAAAATCATTATTAATAATATGTTTTAAATTAAATAATATCTAAGTAGCATTATTCTTGTGAGGTGAATCCACATGAATTATAAGAAGACATTACCAATCTTATTTATTATATTATTAACAATACCGTTTTCATTTGCTTCTGATGGAGACTATTCTATACCTGAAGCTACCGAATATATCCAAATAGAGGATGATGGCTCATGTATTATTGATGAGGACATAGTATATGATATAGAAGGAAGTGTTAACGGTGTTTATAGGGATATTCCGATAAGTGGCAAACAGAGTATAACAAATGTATCCGTAAATACTCCTGGTTTTTACAATAGGTATGAAATAATTAATAATTCGGATAGTATTCGATTAAAGGTATGGTTATATACTGATAGTCAGAAGACTCAAAGAATCAATAATCAAAAGGTTCTAATAAATTTTAAGTACACATTCAATAAGGGTGTGAAGGTTTATAATGATATTGCAGAATTCCAGTACATGTCCTGGGGTGATTCATGGGATTCAAAGGTTGGTACATTGAAGACTTTTATAACAATACCTGGAAGCAGTTCTGATACTGAGTATTGGAATAATCCGCCAATATATGTAACAAGCAGCAAATGGAATGGCAACGTGCTTGAAACTGTTGCAGAGGATATTCCTAGCCATAAAACATTTGAACAAAGAATTCTCATGCCAAAAAGTTACATTAAAAGTACAGAAAACGCTAATGTAATAAATATTGATGCAAAATCTCAAATCGAACAAGATCAGAAGAAGTATGCTGAAGATTTGGATTTTCAAGGATCACTTACTAGCATCTTGTCAGATATTATGGGATTATTGATGATTGTACCTGCTATTATTTATGTAATCTTTGGAAGAGAACCAAAAATTGATTATAATGCAGAATATGAGCATGAACTGCCAACAAATTCAAAACCTATAGAGGTTAATGATATTGTGGTAGGTGATGTGGGTGAAGTTGATTCTAACGGGTTCTATGCAGTATTATTGGACTTGATAAATAAGGGATACTTTAAAATTCTTTCATCAAATTCAGATACTACAATAATAAAGCCTACGGATAAATTAATCAATGACTTGGAGGGCTATGAAATAGACGTTATCCAATATTTATCAAAATTCAAGGATGGAAACGGCGCCATTTCATTAGGTGATATTTCAAACAGGGAAAAACCTGAAGAATATAAGTCATTCATGCTAAACTGGAATATGAAAGCAGCAAAGTTTGTACCTGATTCATTGATTAAACGTTACTTTGATGATAAGGGATCAAGAATATTTAAAATCTTTACAATACTCTTATTTATTCTTAGTATAATAATGATAATATTGGTTATGATGGATTTTATAGTGATTAATGAAATAACTTTATTATTATTGGCAATAGTAATGTTAATTGAATCAACATTATTATTGTCAGTGCCAAACACAACACCTGGAAGATGGACACCAGAGGGAAAAGAATACCATGACCGGTGGAGTAACTTTAAGAAGTACATATCAGATTACAGTATGATAGAAGAAAGACCTCCCGCATCAGTACAGGTATGGGGAGAATACTTGGTATATGCAGCAGCACTGGGATGTGCAAAGGAAGCAACAAAAACAATGAAAAAATACTTTGAAGTAGGAGGAGTATCCAGTGATTATATAGCAGACAATAATGTGATATTCTTTGCATATTATGGAGGATTTACACATATGGATTCATCATTCTCATCACTTAACGCATCAAGCTCTGACAGCGGAATAGGAAGTGTCGGAGGAGGCGGATTTGGTGGAGGTGGAGGTGGAACATTCTAAAGTTTGCACAACCAAAATCCTCAATAAACACAATCAAAAAAAAGTATATATTAAGTATAACATCAAATACAAGTAATAAAAGGAAGGATTAATATGAAGTATCAGACAACTAATATAGGCAAAATATTTATTATACTTTTATTGTCACTCATATTATTATCTCCATTATCATATGCAACCGGAACATATTCGTTACCAACAGCAACAGAGGAGATAACAGTACATGATAATGGGCTAACATCAATAACAGACAGTATAACATATTCCATTGAAGGGGAAGTAAATGGAGTAACACGTATAATACCATTAAGCGGCGAACAAAAGTTAACCAACCTTGAAGTCGAAACGCCCGGATTTTACAATACACTTGAAGTAGAAGATTCAGGCAATGCAAAGACAATTAAGGTTTGGTTATACGCAGATGAGGCAAAACAGCACAAGGTATCAGATAAGGACGTTAATGTCATATTCAAGTACAACATCGAAAAGGGTGTTAAGGTATATAATGATATAGCAGAGTTTCAGTACATGTCATGGGGTAGCGGATGGAACGCAGAGTTAAATTCATTAACAACCCATATAACAATACCTGGAAGCAAGGATAATACACAATACTGGAACAATCCAAATACCTATACTAAGGATTCAAGTTGGACAACAGACAATATCCTAACATCAAATTTTACAAACATTCCAGAAAAAACCAGTATAGAACAAAGGATACTATTTCCAAAAGAATACATTACTTCAACACAATATGCTGACGTAATTAATAAGGATGCTAAAAATCAGATAGAAAACGATCAAAAGGAATATGCTAACAGGGAAGCATTCAATAATACGCTTTCATTTATTCCATCAATAATATCAGTAATCCTCTTAATTGCACCAATTGGTATGTATCTTAAATGGGGACGAGACCCTAAAATAATATATCGGGCAGACTATGAAAGTCAAATACCAACAGATGATTCGCCAGTATTCATAAATGCAATGATACCCCCGATAGTGGAAGAACTGTCAACAGACGCATTTTCAGCAACACTACTTGATTTAATTGACAGAAGATATTATAAGCTGGTAATAAGCAACAAGGAAGATACAATAATAAGAAGACTTGAAAAGGATACTGGTCAACTAAAGCAGCATGAAATAGATATAATTGAGTTTCTAAAAGGTTATGAGAATGATAAAAAACATATATCATTAGCAGAAATGTCCGAGGACTCATATTCATTACAAAAATTCTACAATGCATGGAAAATAGATGCAATGAAGGATGTGCCGATAAACAGGGTAAGAAGATACTATGATAAAAGCAAGGAAAACATAATGTCAGGATACAACATACTGGCAATATTTTTAGCATGCGTATTCATAGCATACCTTGCAATGTTCGCAACAGGACCAGCCGTCATGATAGGAATAATACTGGCAGTAATACTGATAATAGAACAAGCAGTAATATTCCTTTTTGTTGATTCACCACTTGGAACATGGACCAAAGAGGGAAAAGAATTCCATGACAAATGGAAAAACTATGAAAAGTACATAAAAGACTTCAGCCTAATCAAGGAAAGACCACCAGAATCAATACAGGTATGGGGACAGATACTAGTATACGCAACAGCACTAGGATGTGCAGAGGAAGTCACAAAAAATATGAAACAATACATTAAAACATATAACATCGATGAAAACATGATACTAAACTACGACGTCTTAACAATGGGATACCTCTTCGGATTCTACCATATGAACAGAACATTCAACACCGGAATGAACAATCCAGACTTTGGAAGCACAGGATTTGACACAGGCAGCTTCGGTGACATCGGAGGACCAGGATCAGGAGGATTCGGTGGAGGAGGAGGTGGAGTGTTCTAAAACACTAACCTTTCTCCTAACTATTTAAAGAATCTGATTGTAGTGAAAAATATATAAATGTAATTTTTTATAGGATAATAGGTGTTAATATGCCTTATAGAATTGAAGAAATTAAAATTAAAGCAATACCAATAGTTAAAAGGTATGGTATTAAAAGTTTAAGTCTTTTTGGTTCTTATGCTCGTAATGAAGCGGATGAAGATAGTGATTTGGATTTTTTTATTGATAAAGGAAATTTAAAAGGTTTATTTGAGTATTATTCATTAATTGATGAATTAGAAAATACATTCAAACGTCATGTTGATTTAATCACTACTGGAATTGATGATAATGATTTTTTAAATCAAATTCATAAGGATGAGGTAATATTATATGAACGATAGTGATAAAAAACATCTTCAGCGTATATTTATTATTTTAATAAATTAAATAATCATATTGAAGCTTTTGTAGATGAAATTGTATCTTCTTTTTTCAAAAAGCATAATTCTAGTTTCTCTAACAAATTTAATGTTATATACAAAAAGTAATTTACACTAATTATTTTAAATAATAAATGTTAAATTAATCTAAAATATTTTCTCAAATTCTATTTTTAAAAAAGTTATATTTATAGAAAAGTATTGGTTTTAAGAAAAATCACTAAAAACTATTTTTTACTATAATAAAATAATATTAATAATAATATAAATTAAAATCATATAACTTATTATTCATCTATAAAACTCAATTTAAATAATTTAATAAAGAACAGTTAAGAAAAAATATATGATAAGAACAAGTTATATAATATCATTTTAAGATTATAATTTTTAGTAAGGAATAATAATAAGATGGTTTGATGATTAAAAAGTTAACAAAGAAGAAAGCTTTGATGATAATATTATTGACAGTATTTTTACTGACATTATCAACAATTGGTGCAGTAAATGCAACATCCTATACTAAGGATGTCAAGGACACTACGCTAACAAAAAAAGAAGTAAAAACAGTTAATAATGTTAAAACTGATTTAAAAATAAATAAAGAAACAAAAAAAGTAAATACGAAGAAAATAAACACAACAAAGGCAAGAAATAAGAATACGAATACTACAAGTGTAACGAAAAATAACAATCATAAAAACGTTAAAACAGCAGAACCGGAAATAGTAACTGATTATGCTGGTTTGTCAAGCTTATTAACTTCCACTACCAATGAAGAGTTAACAGTAAATCTTGATGGTGCTGAAACATATGAAAGTGAAGGTATAATAACAGTCAATAAAAACATTAGAACTTTGACAATAAATGGAAATTCAAGAACAATAGATGGGAAAACCACTAACGGATTTTTAGATATAAGTATGTCATCTATTTCCAATGCCAAAATTAATTTAGTGATTAAAAATCTTACGGTTAAAAATTGTAAAAATTCATATGGGGGAGCTATCCTTTTTAACAATGCTCAAAGTACTACTACTAGTAATATTACTATAATCAATTCTACTTTCTCAGACAATTGTGCTAATGCTACTTCCGGTATTATTAGAGGTGGTGCAATTTATCAAAAAACAGGTAACATGACTCTCATTGATTCAAACTTTAGTAATAATAAAGTTGCACGCTATAGTGCTACATATGGTTCTTATCTATGGCATATTGGATGGGGTGGAGCAGTTGCTCAAGAAACACACAGTATTTTAACAATTGATAATTGTAATTTCACTTCAAACATGGCAGGTGGTAGAGGTGGTGCAATTTGTCAATACACTGATGCTACCACTGTAGATTTTCAGTTATATATCAATAATTCTAAATTTACAGAAAACAAGGTAATCTCAAACATGTCAAATCATGAAAATCAGGGTGGAGCAATTTTCCAGTATGGTGGAATAATAAAAATAAATGACACGATATTTAATGAGAATAGTGCAGGATTATATGGAGGAGCAATTTATCAAGATAATTATAAGTCAGTGAGTTCTCTTGAATTAAATCGTTGTAATTTCACAAAAAATAACATACTTATACAGGGTGGAGCTGTTTATGCTAAGTCAGATATTAACATAACAAAATCTAACTTCACAGAAAACTATGCTGTTAATTTTGCAGAATCAAATTATGCAAATCCTGACGTATATGGTGGTGCTATTTGTCAATCTGTCAGTAATGCAGTTTTGAATATAAATAATTCATCATTTACTTCAAATCATGTTAAAAGTAATTATAAGGGTCATGATGGTGGTGGAGCAATTTATCAAAGTTCAAATGGAGTAATGAACATTAATGATTCAAATTTTACTTCAAATTCTGCAGTCAACAATCATGCTTCAGGTAATAAGTATAGTTATGGTGCAGCTATTTATCAGGGAACTGGTAAATTGCTAGTTAATAATTCACATTTTACTTCAAATCTTCTTCAAAGTCTACGCAGTAATTACTGTTATGGTGGTGCAATATATGCCAAGTCAATTTCATTAAATTACAGTAATTTAACAAGCAATAAAGTAGATTCTGGTAGCTATGCTCGTGGTGGAGCATTATGGGTTGACAATATTAACTGTAATTATTGTAACTTCACAAACAACACGGCAAAAGATGGTGGAGTAATATATTTGGATGATCAATCGCAAATTATGAGTTATATAGCCAATAATACTTTCAAAGATAATTGGGTTTCAGATAATAGTAAATACGTATTATATTGGAGTATGCCGTATTATATTAAAATAATAAACAATACCTTTATTAACAACACTAATAATGAAAGAGATATGTTATTTGGTTTAACAATACCTAATGAAGTACATGATAATGTTTACATAGATAATTTCATAAGTGACAGTATGGATTCTGTTGGTGATGAAGAGATAAATCAGGATTTTGAAAAGGAGATTAATTTCTACTTAAAACCATATCTTGGAAGGTATAATAGTTATAACGACACTGTCCGTAATGGTACTGTAACACTTTATATTAATGATCAAGTCATTGGCAATCCTTCTCCTGTTGATAACGGTAAGACTACTATTAAAGTTAAATTATCTGATTTGCCTGAAAAAGAGAACTTAATTACTCTTAAGTACGTTTCTGATAGTAAGCATTATCAGAATATGACAAAGACTTTCACATTAATTAAAAGCTTGATAGACACTAATATCACGGTTTCAGCGAATGATTCGGTTAAAGTTGGTAAAATTGTCACAATAAATGGTACTTTAACTAAGGATGATGAGGAAAAAACTCCTATTGGTGAAGCTACAGTTAACTTGTATATTAATGATACCCTTGTAAACACTACACAAACAAATTCTACCGGAGGATATGTTTTCTATTATACTACAACAGTTGTTGGAATACAGAACATTTCAGTAAATTATACTGGTGAAGGCATTATTCAAGCATCTTCCAATAAGACAACGGTCAATGTTTTAGCTCGTGAAACTAATGTGACTATCGTTAACAATCAAACAGTCACAGTTGGAGATTATCTTACTATCAGTGGAGTATTATATGATGAATTGGGTGAAAATGTAACTAATACTTTTGTAAATATTAGTGTAGGTGAGAATCTAATAGAGAATGTTGCCGTTGATGGTGACGGACGTTATTCTACAAAGTATTTGGCAGATTCTGTTGGAAACTTTACTATTACAGTCAGCTACAATAATGACACTACAAGCTATATAAGTTCAACTAACACATCAAACGTTCTTGTTAAACAAAAGAATACCAAAATTACGGTAAAAGCAACATCTGTAAAGGTTGGAAGTAACACAGTTGTCAGTGGAAAACTTGTAGATGGAGATAATAAAGGAATTTCTGGAGTTAAAGTAACTGTATTGCTAAATGGCAATGATGAGTATATTGTTACTACAGAATCCGATGGAACATACTCTAAAGAAATAATGACAAGTGTTGTGGGTGTCAATAATGTAACAGTCACGTACTCTGGTAATGAAAGCCATAATTCAAGTACCAAGAATACAACCTTTAATGTTGAAAAAGTAGACTCCAAAATAATATTGGATAGTATAGACGATACTAAGATAGGGGAAGATGTTACAGTTAAGGGTATACTTTTAGGTGTTGATGGTAAAGTCATATCTGATGAAACAGTTACAATTAAAGTAAATAATAAGGAGTACAATGTTACAACAGACTCTGACGGAACATTTTCTAAAACTATTCTTTCAAATGTAGTTGGAAAAAATAATGTTACCGTAACATTCTCAGGTAACGGTAACTATTCTTCAGCATCAAATAAGACAACCTATAATGTAGAGAAAGTAGCTACAAAGTTAACTGTTAACAAGATTAACGACACTACTATTGGCAGTAAAGCAAAAGTAACAGGTAAACTCTTAGATGAAAACGCTAAGGCATTAAGTAATGCCACGATAAAGGTTGGTGTTGATGGTAAAACTTACACTACAAAAACAGATAAGGATGGATTATTTACTGTCACTGCATTAACTAACACTACTGGTAAGCTTAAGGTTAAGGTCGAGTATTCTGGAAGTGACAAGTATTCATCAGCAAGTGCAACAAGTAGCGTGACAGTAAGTAAGGTTGATGTTATTGTTAAGGTCAAATCAGTAACTGGCGTCATTGGTGAAAATATGACTTTCACTGCCACCGTCACTGACAAAAAGGGTAATAATATCTCTGGAGGAAGTTTAATCTTTAAATTAAATGGTGTTTCATTCAATAAAAATAAACGTTTTGATAATTCAAGCAGTACTCCATATAAGTTCACAGTTAAAAATGGTAAGGTATCTTTCAAGATTATAGCTGATTATTACCTGAAAAATGGTGGAAACATAACGGCAACCTATAGTGGAACAGACACATACAAAAAAGTAAATTCCAAAGTCGCTAAGTTAACAGTTAAACTAAGAAACATGAAGATTGCAGTTAAAGCAAAACCTTCAAGGGTTAAACAGTATAAGAACGTTACATTTACTGCAACTGTAACTGATACAACTAAGAATGCTAAAAACAAAACGGCATTACTTGAAAATTCATATGTAATCTTTAAGATTGATGGTAAAACAATTAAAGTCAAAGGAAAAACAGCTAATGTCACGGTAAAATCTAATAAGGTAACATACAAGTACACCATACCAAAAGCAACTGCAGGAATCTATGTAAACAAGAAAATCAGATACTATAATGTAACGGCGAAGTATGGATGCAAATTATTCTATACGGATAACAACTCTGCTAATGCTAATTATACTGTTGCAAGAAGTAAGATAACAATTAAGGTTAACAAGGCAATAATAAAAAATAAAAAGTTATCCATTAAAGGCAGCATTAAGGATTACATGAAAAAGTATGTGAAAGGAACGAACAAGGTATGTGTAAAAATTGATGGACTGTCTTATGAAGTAAATGGCAAAGTCCAATACTTTAAAATTAAAAATGGTAGAATAAACCTTAAAAACATAAAAATTAAAAATCCATCAAAAGTTAAAAAACTAGTAATAGTGTCTGGTGAAAGAGTAGCATACCTTAAAGGACAATCAAAAGCTACAAAAATAGTAAAACAAAAAAATGTAAAACAATAAAATGGGACAAATAATCCCATTATTCTCTTTTTTTAATAAATTTTTTTATTGCACTCAGGACAATAACCATTAACTGTATAATCATTCGTATTATAATAGTCTCGTTTTATAACTTCCTTTTTACAATTGCTGCAGTAGGTGTTATCGAAATCTGAGGAGTAGATGTTTCCTGCATAAACATATTTCAGGCCAGAATTTAATGCAATCTTACAGGCATTCAGCACGCTTTCGTCTTTGGTAGCGGGAAGGTTGCTTAGCTTATATTGTGGATAGAATGCTGAAAAGTGTAATGGAATATTCTCTGATAAGCTATGAATAAATTCAACAACCTTCAATGTGTCTTCATCCTTATCGTTATATCCTGGTATTAATAGATTAGTTACTTCGGTATGTATATTGTTTTCGTGGTAATATCTTATACTGTCAAGTACTGGTTCTAATTTTCCACTGCAAACTTTCAAGTAAAAATCATCATTCATGGATTTAAGATCCACATTCACTGCATCAACATATTCAGCTAAATTATCTAAAGTAGTTCTTGAGGTGTAACCATTAGTAACAAGTATTGTTTTAATGTCATGTTTTTGTGCCAGTTGGGATGTTTTAATTATCCATTTGGGGTGAATGCTGCACTCGTTATAAGTCCAGGATATGCTTTTTAACCCATATTTTTGTGCTAGGTGAACTATGCCCTCAGCAGTTAAAACTTCTGTTCTTACAGGGCTGTTGGGGGCGGGCTGTGCTATTTCATGGTTTTGACAGTTTAAACACCTTAGGTTACATCCTAGTGTTCCAATTGACAAGGTTTTACTTGCCGGCATGAAATGGTATAACGGTTTTTTCTCAACAGGATCTATTGCAACAGCTGTGGATATTATTTCGTCTTCTTTATCATATAGTGGCTTTTGTCCACAGATGCTATTGTCAATATTGCACTCGTGTGGACATATGTTGCAGCGTTTCATATTAATCACCTAAAATTAAATATGTTCATATCCTTTGGGTTCTATTTCTTCAATAACAGAATCATTTACTAAGGTTATCCTACCACTGTTGTTGGTTTTACCAATAATATGAATCTCTTCAAGTTCTGTTTTATCATATTCTTTTTTGTCTAGTGTCAGAAGTAGTTCAAACTCTTCTCCAACATGCAGCAAGTATTCTGTAACCTCCTTGTTGTTGGCTTCTGCAATTTTTTCCAATCCTTTTAAGTATGGTAGTTTGTCATAGTATATTTCAAAGCCTATGCCTGGGTTTTTGTCATGCAGGTGTCCTAATTCTACAGCCAATCCATCAGTAATGTCAGTCATGCCGGTTGTTAACTTGGGATTATTTCTCAGTTTTTCTGATAGTTCAAGTGGAACATCCGGCATGTACAGTGCTTTAAGTATATCCTCCCTATCTTCAACATCTGCACTCACGCCATATATTAGGTCTAATGCTGCACCAACTGATCCAAGTCCTCCACTTACTCCAATAAGGTTACCTTCTACAATTCCGCTTTGAAGCTTGACATCACAGTCTATTTTACCGATACAGGTGCCTGTTAACATTATTTCATCATTATGGCTGATGTCTCCGCCAATAAGTGTTATGTTATATTCCATGCATTTGTCAAGTATTCCATCTGTTAGTTCGAGGAATTCTTCTAATTTCGTGTCATCCGGCAGTGCCATGGATATTAGTATAGAATCGGGTTTTGCATTCATTGCGAGTATGTCACTTACATTGACAGTCACGGCTTTTGCTCCCATTTGGTAGTGTGTCATAGCTTTTGGAAAGTCTGAGTGTTCAATTACAGTGTCTGTGGATACGACCGTGTATTTGCTTGTATTTTCTATTAGTGCAGCATCATCATGATAACTGTCAAGGATGTCCTCATCGTCTTCTGTCAATAGTTTATCTCTTTTTTCGAGGAGTATTCTTATTAGTTCCTTTTCTCCAATGTCTGAGATTACTTTATCTTTCATAGTTATCCATAAAAAAATTATTTATTAAAAAAAGGTTATTGTAGGGAGGTTATACAGTATTGTATTTATAAGTGTTCGTTTACTCTTTCAGCTACTATGTTAACAATAGCGTCGTCTGCACCGAGTGGTTCGGTGTAAATGATTTCTCCATCAAACTCAACAGGTTGTGCTTCTTCACCATGATGGTGGTGGTGATGGTGTCCATGTCCATGTCCATGTCCGTGATGGTGGTGGTGTTCGTGTTTTTCACCTTCTTCATCGTGATCGTGGTGTGCGTGTGAACATTTGCTTTCACCAATTTCCTTTTCAATATCTGCAGGTTCTAAGCCAAGAATTGTAGGAATGTCACGTTTTGTATGCATACCATGAGCTAAAAATACGGGTGTTACAATAATTCTTTTTACACCAGTTTCCTTTAGTTTATTAAATGCTGTTGGTATGTCCGGTTCAGCTAGTTCCATGAAACCTACTTCAATATTGTAGTCAGGTTTTGTTTGTGCATATTTTTCTGCAATAGTGTGTACTACGTCTTTGTTGTAAGGTAATCTGCTACCGTGTCCTACTAATAATATTCCAGTATCATTCTTTGAGTTTGAATTTGTATCCATATGTTATGACTCCTTCTTTTCCTTCTTCTCTGATTTTTCTAAAGACCACTTCTACTTCGTCGCCTATGTTGATGTCATCAAGGTCACAGTCTACGATTTGAGCAGTTACTTTAGCACCTTCATCTAGTTCAATAATACCTACAGCGTATGGAGAATTGTTTTTAAAATCATCGGTTGCTGCATGTATCACAGAGTAGGTGTATATTTTTCCTGTTCCTTTAAAGTGGAGGTCTTCTATGTCACCATGGCTTCTACAATTTGGACAAACAACTTTTTTTGGGAAAAATGTGCTGTCACAGGTGTTACATTTTGTACCTATTAAATTATATCTTTGTTCGTTATGACGCCATCCTTTAATAATGTCACTCATATAAATTTCCTCCGTATAATAATAAAATTATAATAAATTATTCTTAATTAATATATTTATTGAACATCTATTTATTATTAATTATTCTGGAACTTAATTATCATATTTATAATACTACCTTTTTATAAGTAGTT
>JAFRMD010000064.1 GCA_017430835.1 Methanosphaera sp. | reverse complement strand
ATCGTTTTTATGAAATCCGTTTACTCCTTCGCTTCTGGAAAAACGTAGAGGATAATGAACACGGTGCCTTAAGTCAAGAAATTTATCAGTCATCCATCTAAATAAGAATGGAATCCTGTCTTCGACTTTTTTAGGGCATTCATCAAAAAAAGGACAATCTTCGCAATGTTTTCTTTTATAGATTTGTCTTTTGCTTTTACAAATATCTGGAAGATCATTATTCTCCCGTTTTCTATGTATAATAGGGATGATTTCCATTAACTTTAAAAAACGCTTATTTTTACACAAATATCCTCCTTTTATTCGTTTAAAGAATTTGTTCTTTTGTGAAGGTTCTTTTTTATTGTTCCCGTTCCGTGTTCTTAATTTGTCATTTGCTTTTCTTGCTTCAGTATTAGGCATTATTAATGCATTAATTCGTTGAATGAATATGAAATATAGGTTTTTAATAGTGAAATAACCCGCATCAGCAACTATGATAATGTTAAGAAACGCATTGATGAAAAATGAAAAATTCTTTCTTGTACCATAGATGCATTGCATCTCTAAAAATAAGCATAGGGTCTTTTTTATTTGATTGTATACATCTTCAAAGACTTTTTGGTCATTACCTTGTGCTAATAATATTGAAGTGAAAATTAGGTGTTTGTCGGTCATTACTGCTTGTAAATTAAATCCAAAATCGAAGTTATGTTTCTTGGTTTTTAGATAAACAGATTCTGGGAAAATGATGGATAATTTAACATCACCCCGCTTTTCAAATTCTTTTACATATCTTTCTCTTTTATTATAAACTGCATGTTTATGAATTTTTATTCTACGAATTGCTAACTTAATTAGCTCAACTGTTTCCTCATCATCTTTAAATTCTTTTAATTTTATATTTAGTTCTTTTAGAGTTTTATTTATTTTTTCAGGACTGCCATCATGTAGCAAATTCCATGCATTTAATAAATCCATTGCTTTTAAATCTCTTTGTTTTATGTAATAATGTCTGGATCCCCTTATTATTTATGTCAGTACCATCAATAAAAACACGAGCAATGCTTAATGCTTTCATTTCGTTCAATATAACAAGTGTTGATACGAAAACACGATGGGCAATTTCATGATCACTATTGTTTAAAAAATTGGCAAAAGTTCCTCTAGTGGGAGTTTTACCCTCTAAAATGATAATGAGAAATTTATTTTTCTTGCATTCTTTAGCCATACTTTTATATTTATTTATATTTTCACTAAAGCAGTATAAGACTACTATTAATAATAATGCTCTTGGATAGGCTTTAGGTCCACGTTTACCTTGGAATTCACTATCTAAATCCTGCATCAAGTGCTGTATCATTGGTAAAAATACAAAATCGAATATCACAAGTAACATTGCAGGACATTCTTCTTTTATAAGTTGATTTCGCGTGTTCTCCTCATAATTTGGAGGTAATTTCATCACTGACATAAAAAAAACTTCACCTCAAAAAAATTTTTTCTATTAAAATGGCCCCAAATATTCAAATTCAATCTAAAATATTATGAATTTTCAATTTAGTAATACTTTTTTTCTTTAATTTGACTATAATTAACCATTATTTAATAATATATAATTTAAAGTATTTAAATTTTTCTATATTAAATATTACTTAGTATTATTTATTGATAGTTAAAATTAATTAAATACAATTATATAT
>JAFRMD010000063.1 GCA_017430835.1 Methanosphaera sp. | reverse complement strand
GTGTTAATGGTAAAATCTGGAGAAAGTCGGAAGCAAGCTGCTGAATATATTGGTGTGCATAGAAATACTGTAGGCACATGGGTAACAAAGTATAATAAAGAGGGATTAGATGGTTTAAAAGTTGATTATTCAAATTGTGGGGCAGAATCAAGATTAACAAATCAACAATTATCTAAATTATTTGAAATACTGACAGATCCAAATGAACATTATACTATTAGGGATGCTAGAAACATAATTAAAAAAGAATTTGATGTAGAATATTCGAATAAACAAGTTTGGGTTATTACGAGGAAAAAATTAGGATTAAACTATAGAAAACCTTATATTGTTTAGGAATCTGCACCAGATAACGCAGATGAGATTTTTAAAAAAAACGTCAGAAATAGATGTTGAAGAAGAAGATCTCACTATAGAAGATGAATCCAGAGCTCAAAATACAAATAATTCAAATAAATCTTTGTGTAAACCAACAATTGATGGTGTTAAAGATCCCAATATACTTGTAAAGTCAGGTAATAAATTTGGAATTAATGCTATTGGTTTTCAAGGTGTTAATACATCATCAGGAATTTTTTTTAATGAGAAAAATAATGCAAATAATTTTGCAATAACACTTTGTAAATATCAATTGACAAGAATAACTAATCCTAAAGCAATAAAAATGATTGATAATATTATAAATAATTCAAATTTAGATATAACAAATATAAAAGTAGAATTATTATATGATGCCTTAAATGAAGATGAATATTATGATTTATTCGACGATAATATAGAAATCATTTACAAAAAATTTAATAAAGCTTGCAAAAAATGCAATATTAATTATTATAAAACTAATTTAATTCTAAAATGATTGTTAAATGCTTTAAATGATGATAATCTCATTAAAAGAGAGAAAATTAAATATTGTATTGGATAATGCTGGAATACATACTTCTAAAGTTGTTGAAATGGCATGTGATATGTTAAATATTAATCTTGTTTTTTTACCGCCATATTGTCCATTTTTAAATCCAATAGAAAATATTTGGAAAGATGTGAAAAGAGAAATTTATAATTCCTTTTACACGAATCTTGGTGAATTAACTGAGATTTTTGAGGACTCATTTATGGCTAGAGTTTATTCTGAAACATATTATGAAAATTGGTTGGACAAATTTTTTGCATAAAACTTAAGGTAAAATACTATATATGTTGAAAAAAATAATATTAATTTTTATGGTAGTTGGTTTAATTTGTACAAGTTATGCAATGACCATTGAAAATGGCCATATAGAAAATATGCTAACATCATCCAATGAAGATACAATTATTGGTTCAGACAACAGTAATGAGAACATTAATGCTAATAATAGAGGTATTGATACCGTTGCAAGTTCAGTATCAGACTTTAGTAATATTGAAAAAGAAGTTTTAAGTTTAAATAAAACTATTGCCATTCTGTCTAAGGAACCTTCAATCGACAAGAATCCGAATATTATTTGTGGTGAAAAATTATCTCGTCTATTTAGTATTGGTGGTGTTCAACCAATTGGCGTTACTGATTTTTTCTTAATATTTATAGGGGATGATCTTCAATCAAAATATAATGATAACGAGATATCTCATTTTTCAGAAATTTTAAACAGAAAATTTTCCGTGAGAAACTCTAATGGTTTAACAATATATTCGGCTAACGGTTCTGATGTTTATGTGGCAGATCATATAAATGTAAACTATCGCAATGATGAGGCAGTTGTGCGTTTATGGAATAATACTGATAATACTCCACCTCACCAGTTACGAATAGATAGTAGTATATCCGCCAACACCAATATCACTATTCCAGATATTGAAACATATATAAATTCTAATGCTGAAATCCAACAATCCACATATAGCGACAATGGTAATGATATTCAAGCCACATTACCTGAAAATAATGTTGAAACAGT
>JAFRMD010000008.1 GCA_017430835.1 Methanosphaera sp. | reverse complement strand
AGGGAAATTGAACCATCATAATTATATATTACTGAAGCAGTTCCTGCTTTGTTGTTAATAAAGGTATTATTTGATATTTTCGTATTTTGTCCTGTTTGGTATATGGCTCCTCCTTTATCATGTACACTATTGTTTGAGAATATGTTGTTTTTAATAACTATATCATCTCCACTTGTATATAGGGCACCAGAGTACCATCCACCATAATTGTTTGTGAAGGTATTGTTTATAATTTTAGTTTTGTCCCCTACACTAAGTAACGCACCAAGTTCACCAGTACCTTCTGCTCTGTTGTTAATAAATTTATTATTTTTGATTTGAGCATTTCGGCCACGATTTTCCAATGCACCTAAGCGTGTTGCGAAATTGTTTTTGAAGGTGTTGTTTGTTATTATTGCATTGTCTGATTCAGTGGATACTGCACCAGTTGACCATTCTCCATTATTGTCTGTGATTATGTTATTGGTTAATGTAAGTTTTCCAGTATTGATTAATGCAGTTGATCCATTTTTAAACTCGTTATTTGATATTTTAATTTTTCCTCCTTCAGTGAAAACAACACTGCTTCCTGATCCACTATTTTTATCAAAAATGGAACCTATTATGTTTACATTGGTGTTTTCAGTACAAATTGCATTTCCTTTACCGTCATAGAAACTTCCGGCAGAATTGCTTGTAAACGTGGAATGGGTTATGTTTAGTTTTCCTTTCTTTGTGTAGATTGCTCCACCCATTTGGCCAGCAGTATTTTTAGTGAATTTTGTGTTTGTAATTGTAATATTTGAATTTTCTGCATATACTGCGGCTCCCCCATAGGATACACTTAAATCTTGGAAGTTGGAGTTTTTGACAGTTATTGTTGAAGTGTAGCTTTCAATACCCTTTGTGAATATGATGTTATCAAAGGTTACGCCTAATTTTTCTATTAAACCAGCATTTAGTTTAATAGTTTTATTATTTTGTCCTATGATTGAAAATTTGGTAGTTCCATTTTTAACATTTTCGTTAGCTTTGATGTTTAAATCATTGGAATAAGTATCTTCACCTGATGACGTTACCAGGTAAATAACACCATTATTATTTACACTAGATAATGCCTTTTTTAAGCTGGTAGGACTGTTTATCTTCTTTCCTGTTCCAGTTCCGTTAGATGAAACATAAATGTTTTGTACACTTTTGCTTTTCTTGTTTTTTTGATTTGTCTGTTTTAGATTATTTTTTTTAGCAATATTAATAATTGAAATGCTCTTTTTAGTCTTACTAATGTTTGGGGTAGTTGTTTTTGTCACATTTTTTAATGTTTTGGAGTTCTTGTCAGTACTTTTATTAGTTTGTGCTGCACTAACTAATCCTACAACTAGTATTGTAATAGCAAGTAATAAGAGAACCTTTGCAATGATTTTTTTCATTTTATGTTTACCTTCCGTTTTTGATAGTTTTATCATGATATGATTTATTATAATTATTATTTATTGGATGTTTTAATTAAATGTAATGTGTCAAGTTAAAGTAGCTTTTGTGTGAAAATTAATTTTTACGATTGTTTTTTTATGAAAAAACAAAAATTGAAAATTATTTCAATGTAACATGTCATAAAACATATAAAAGAAAAAAGGAATAGTTATGGATTAAAAACTAAATTAACTTGTTGAAGACAGCAAGGGATAGTGAATTTCAAGTTAGGAAAAACAACAAAGTTTTAGACAGACACAAATAATAATTTAAAACACTAAAAATATAATTAGAACTAAATAGCTATAGGTATGCATAAAAATGAAAAATACTGAAATAATTAAAAATTCAATATTATTTCCAATACGAAAATATAAAGAATTTACGATTATTACCTTACTGTTTTTATTATCAGAAATAATTCAGGAACTAGTTCTACACAATTCATACAATGACATTACAATAATACCTGTATCTTTCATATTAATTCTATTGCCACTGTTTGTTCTTGGAATCAATCTACAAATAATCTTTCATATAATAGATGACAACAGGGGTTTGCCTAAGTTATCATTTAAAAAATCATTAAAAATAGCAATGCAAGATTATTTGCTTGAATTATATTATTTAATATTTACAATAGTTATAACATTTATACTGACTATAGCAATAGAAATTTTCAACAACCCCAATGCAATAACAGCACTGCTTAATAATATAATGATAGAAATAGAGGCTTCGAATGTTATGGAAATAATTGGTTCATTACCGGTCTGATGGACTTATATTCACGTACCATTATGATTTGTTTATTAATATTTGTAGTCACATTAACAGTAAAGTTCTCAATGTGTACACTAAGTAAAATTGATATGGAAGTAAATCATAATTTCAAACAAGTATTAAACATCATACATATGTTAAATTTAATTAAAAAAATAGGAATATTAAAATATTTGGGATTCTTAGCATTAGTCATAATAATTTGTGTAATAGTAGCAAACATAGTATATATTCTAAATTTTTCTCCAATAATTGGAAGTTTCTTATCAGCTTTTCTAGAAGCATACTCATTAGTCTTCTTCCTCTTCTCTTTTGCACAATTATATCCGAATTAAACTTCCATATTATTAATTTTTTTTTAGTTTAATAGAGGCCGTGCAACAAAGTTCAGTTTAAGCAATATTTTTCATACTTTAAATCTTTTTAATTTCTTTATTATTTGATATTTTTTTCTGTTTTTATTTATAATTTTATTATTAAAGATTTTCTTGGATTTAACATAAGATGTT
>JAFRMD010000062.1 GCA_017430835.1 Methanosphaera sp. | reverse complement strand
GTAAAAGATAAAGATGTTACTTATCTATTCTGGGATATTGGTACTATTGCAAAATGGGATACAAACGGAGTAACTGCTTTATCTAACGATAATGGAGTTACTTTTATTTCAAATATTGATACTTCAAGAGCATCAATGAATCCATTGGATAATAGTAGTGCTCATGACTTTAATCCAGTCCCTATGGCTTGGGAATTTGATTTAGAATCATTAACAGTAGTTAATGGATTAGGAGTACAATTTATCCAAATCTCCCCATCAAATAGAAACTACCAACAAACTCTTAATTCAAATCATGTTGGAAAACATATCAAACAAGTCTATGATGGTACAAAACTTCATTTATATGTCGATGGAACAGAAATGGGCAATCAACAATCTGTTACTTATGATGGGATGATGCGTGTAGGATTTGCATTATATGGTGTTGGAAGTTCAATTACTGTCAGAAATATTAAAGCATATCTAATTTAATTAATCCTAAATTTGTAAAAGATAAATTAAATTATTATTCATTTAATGTTTGGTCAGGAGGAGATTACTCACATAACATCTCAAATACCGAATATGTATTAGGTCCAGGAGCAAGTGTTAGTGCATCAAATGATTATTCTTATAACTATAATTATTCTATTAAGATAACAAAAAACGGTTCTTCGAGTAATTGGTGCAGATTCCCAATAAACTTGGATAATACATTATTTGGCAAAACAATTAATTTATCTGCAATGATCTACACTCCATATAATGACTGTAATGTGCATCTTCTTCTTATGAATGGTAATACTCCAGTAAAAACAATAACATCTGTTTTTGCTAAAAACACTTTATTTGGATTAGTTGAGTTATCTTCAGTCTTTGATGTATCTGCGGAAAAAGTTTATTTTAATATTCAAGTAATTGACGGTAGTGTTTATGTAGATAATTTAATTTGCACTATTTTGTAAAAGATAAAGATTTGAATTATTTATCTTATGATATAGGAGTATTATCCAACAATAATGCAGGTTATTGGACTGGTAAAGATGATAGGATTACAAGTGAACTAACATCTACTGGAACAGTTTTAACAGGAAATAACAGTAATTTATACAATTGTTATCTTGGAACATCATCTACATCCAGACAAACTTGTTATCAGGGAAAATTATGTGTTGAATTTGATGTTGTGTCAGTAACAGGAGCAAATAGTATAAGACCCCAATTAACAGATGGAACAACAAAAACATCTACATTTTATTTAAATGAGTTAGGGGTTGTTGCTGGAGATCATATTAAAATTGTTGTAGAAAATGATTATGTAGATTGGTATATTGGTAATGCAGTTAATCCAGTTAAACATGATACTGTTACTTTTAGCGAAACAACATATGCTATTGGTTTCAGGGGGAAATATCCCTCTGTTTTTAAATTCAGAAATTTTATAGTTTATTCTAATTTAAATATGTAAAAGATAAGAATATCAATTACATCTTTTGGGATATTGGTGGAACAAACATTGATAAATGGGATACAAGTAACGGAAGTGGATTAGTAATAACTTGCCCAAACAACGAATACCCCCAAATAGCAAACACAAATGTTATCTCTTCAACTTCTATTTATTTATCCAGTTTTGTTGATATAAGTGGGGATTGGGAGGCAGTATTGCAAGTAAATGTCCTAACTTATAGCAGTAATGTTGGAGAATATTTCGGTATAAGGAATTTCTCACTTGGAAAACAAACTGTTTGGAGAGCAACCCAAACTGGTTGGAGATATTATAAATTAAGAAGAGTAAATGGAGAATATACTGGATTTGTTAAAGTAAATGAATCTGATGAATGGCAAACCATCAATCCAGCATATAATCTAATGACAAATAATGAAAGTGGACAGTTCTGTTTTTCAATTTATAATCCTACACAAACTGAATATAGTATTCAATTTAAAAAAGTTATAATCTATGAAATCTAAAAAAATCCATGTAAGTAAAAGATAAGAACAACATAGTTAGTCATAGTGTCTGGAGTTGTGGAGAATACAATAATGACATAAGTGAATTCACTCCTCCTATGTCAGGTGTAACTTATATGTTGACTTCAAGAGAACTATTAATTGGAAATAAATC
>JAFRMD010000061.1 GCA_017430835.1 Methanosphaera sp. | reverse complement strand
TTTGATATTTTTTATCTACTGCTAATCTACCAATTTTCATCGAAGGATAATATCTAAGTTTTATATCTAATTTTTGATTAATTTTTACTGAATCAGATGATAATGAGAAGTAGGCTATTAAATGATCTTCATAAAATATTAAATAAATCACTGCAAGATTGGATTTACAGTAATCAATAGATTCTTCATATAAAAATTCATTAAGATCAATATCTCCTGAATCAAATTTAATATTATCTGGCAATTTGTTTCTAAATACATGTACTTCTAATTTATTGAAATCTATTTTATTACTTTTTATCTTCATAAGTAATACTTTGATTATCATCATATTTAAGTATTACATACATGCTTAAATAGTAATACAAATAGATATATAAACAAGAAAAAATAAAACAACTTAAACAAGGAGTGAATAAAAAAATGGCAAGACCAATACCACCAACACCAGACATAGAAACAGAAGAAGAACTAGAAGCATTCCTAGAATACATGAACAAATCACCAACAAAAGTTAATGTCAAATAAAAAAATATGTTCAATTATACAAATAATCATAACCACAGTATTTTTTAAACAAACCTAAAAAAGTTAAAAACAATAATAAACAACAAAAAACAAATAATAATCTCAAATAAAAACAAAAATAGAACAATAAAAAAAATAACTTCTTAAATAATTATGTCAAACACCTTAAAAAAAGGAAAAAAGGTAAATATAGTTAATATGTTCTAAATAAATCATTTATTCTATCTTTATCTTCAACATCTTTTTGATTTTTATGATAAATCTCTGTGAAATAAACATGTTCGGAATATAATACAAATGTTATCCTAAAACCTGATTTTTTTCCTTTTTTTATTCCTTTACAACGAAAATCTTTAAATATAAAAGCTGGTTCGGTTACGTATGGTTTCAACCCTACTATTCTGTGATATTCTGCTGAAAGTCTATGATCCTCTCCTAAATCATCAAGAATCATATCTTCAAGAAGATCTAAGTCTTCTTTTAATGTAGGACATTTATGTCTTCTAATAAATTTTTGTTGTTCCTTGATGAATTTTGGATGATAATGAAAGAATTCTTCTTTATTATACTTCAGAGTAATCCCTCACAGAATATTCTGGTTTTCTGTAGAATACTGCTTCATAATTTAATTCTTCATCTTCATCAGATATCCTCCATGGACGATCTCCATGACTATAATTACTAATTTCAGCACTAGACATGTCGGATAATTTTAGTATATTCTCCTCTATAACATTTATTTCTTTTTGAGTTAAATTTTCCATTGGAGGTTCTGTTAATGATTGGTATGTATACTTAGGAAAAGTAATCACCATTTCTTTATTCTCTTTAATCCTTTTATCTTCGATAAGTTGAGTTATAGCTTCATCAAAATCAATTGGTACGGGTCCTCTGAATTTATGAAGATATTTTTCACCAGTCAATGATTCTTCATATAATTCATAGTAGTTAAAGTCATTGAAATATAAGAGTTTATATAATACATTTTTGGTGAAGCTTTCTTTATGCTCACATTTTGATATAACATAGTGTATAACGTCTTTAAATTTTTCAATATTTAAAGTAATATCTTCATTCATTATTATTTCCCCCTCCATCTAGTATGTATTATGTTTTTTGTTAACCATATATATAACTTCTATATTTTCTTCGTTGAGAATAAATTTTTACTTTTAAATTCTACAGTTAATACTTTATCTTCCATACCATTTAAGTATTACTTTTTATAGATATTTTTAATACTTAGTAAAATTTTATATATTTTTTGTAGAAATTTTTTTCAGGAGTTTACAAGGAAAGTATTTTGTCAATCACCCAAAAAATGTTCACTTTATACGCACTATTTATTCTTAAACTATGAACTAACCTATAGTTTTTACTTCGTTATACGGTAGTATTACGAAGTAAAATTGCAACGATGGAAAGTCCGAAAAAGTAGCGAAAAACAAACCTCACGAAAACACCAAAAACCAACCACGACATATAGATGTAACATACTCAAAAACAGAAAGTAAGAAAATTACTAAAAAAGTGGTGAAAATACATATAAGATAATAATTTTACAAAAATAATTAATACAAACAACTTCAAAAAAATACCACCACGAAAAAATTTATGTGAAAAAATATAATAGAAATAATAACATCGACTACAAAAAGTATGAAAAGTAGAATAACATCAAAAATCAATCACGACATATAGAGACATACTCAAAAATGATAAGTAGAGAAAAAATGAAAATTAGAAAAATTATATCAATAAATACACACCAAAAAAATTAAACTGATTATAAAAATTAGAGTTAAATAAAAAATTAACATATTAATATAAATATTAAAAATATGAATAGAGGTGACAATATGGTTTCATTAGGATCATCAATAATGTATAAAAATTATCAAACACTAATACCAAAAAAATAAGAGAAGAATATAATATTAATGAAGAATCAATACTAACATCGAAAAAAATCAACGAAGAAATAAAAATCAAAGTCAGAATAAAAAGAAACATCCAAGAATTAGAGGGTATAGGAAAATTACCCTACAAAACAAATTCAGTTGAACTAAAAAGGGATTGTACAATTGAAAATATTTTTAGACTAATCATTTATAATATCATTTGCACTTGAAAATGACGAAACCCTGATAAAACAAAAATATTAATAAAAGAAGAAAACTTATGGAACCAAGAATGTTACATATCCAATAATGTAATAAAAGAAATCATCACAATAATAGGAAACTAGATATAAATATAGCAAAAGAAAATATTAGATATTAAAAGATAACTTTACAATATTAAATGAACAGAAAATAGAAAACTTCAACGATAAATCTATGGAAATATACGAAGAATACAATACAAAATTATCCTATACAGACGTATCAACTCTCTTATTAATGGATTATTATAATATTGGCAGTTTAGTATCATTTGATAAAGAATTTAAGACAATTAAAATATTAAACTAATAAATCTTAATTCAATAAATAAATAAAAGAATGATTGATAAAACCTGAAAATAAATATTGATAAATAAGTAAATGGTGATTAAAATGCCAGCCCCACAAAAAATAATCAATCTTGTCAATGAATTTAAAGAAAATGAAGCAATGTACAAAGATGAAACAATTTTTGATGAAGAAAACACAAAAATTAAGTTTTTAAATCCATTTCTAGAAGAATTAGGCTGGAATGTGAGAAATGAAGGTCTATCTCCATGGGAACGTGAAGTAATTTTTGAAGCCTCTGTTAAAGTAGGAGCAAAAAAGAAAAATCCTGATTATGCATTTTTAATAGAAGGAGAAACTGTATTCTTTTTAGAAGCTAAAAAACCAAGTAGAGACATTGTAAAAGATAAAAACCATGCTTTCCAAGCACGCCGATATGGATGGAGTGCAAAATTACCTTTATGTATATTAACTGACTTTGAAGAGTTTGCAATATATGACACTAGAATAAGACCCTATGAAAATGATAGTGCTACGGTAGCACGTTTAAAATATTATCATTATACAGATTATATTGAAAAATGGGATGAAATATATAATATATTTAGTAAAGAAGCTGTATTAAATGGTAAATTTGATGAATATGTTGGAGAAGTAGAAGAAAAAAACAAGGGAGATACGGAAGTAGATGATGAATTTTTAAAAGAAATAGAAAATTGGAGAGAACTACTCGCCAGAAACATTGCACTTCGAAATCCAGAATTAACTATAGAAGAATTAAATTATGCGGTACAGTTAATTATTGACCGAATCATATTCCTTAGAATGGCTGAAGATAGAGGCATAGAAAAAACTGAACGATTAAAAGAATTAACAACAAAACCCGATATTTATAAAAACTTTTGTGATATATGTCGTGAAGCTGATAAGAAATACAATAGTGGATTATTCCACTTTAATGCATATGATGAAGAAGACTTTACAACGGATACTTACACTTTAAATTTAAATATAGACGACAACGTTTTCAAAAAAATATTTAAAAATCTATATTATCCTACAAGTCCCTATGTATTTAGTGTTATAAGTATTGAAATTCTTGGTAAGGTATATGAACAATTCCTTGGTAAAATCATAAGATTAACAGATGGTCATCATGCAAAAATAGATGACAAACCAGAAGTCAAAAAAGCTGGTGGAGTATATTACACGCCACAATATATTGTAGATTATATTGTAAAAAATACTATTGGTAGATTAATAGAAGGTAAAACGCCTAATCAGATAAGTAAAATAAAAATATTAGATCCTGCTTGTGGAAGTGGAAGTTTTCTTATACAGGCATACAATTACTTATTAAAATACCATTTAAAATACTACTTAGAATTAGAAAAACCGCCAAAAAATACAATATACACTGGAAAAGATGGAATTGTCAGATTAACAATACAAGAAAAAAAGAGAATTCTATTAAACAACAATATGGAGTAGATATAGATACACTAGCAGTAGAAGTAACCAAACTAAGCTTATTACTTAAAGTATTGGAAGACCAGAAAAAAGATAAAGTAGAACAACAACAAAAACTATTCCATGAAAGAGTACTACCCAACCTAAAAGATAATATTAAAAATGGTAATAGTCTAATAGAAACGGATATATTAGAACAACAAGAATTAACTATAGGTGAAATTAAAAAAATCAAACCATTTGATTGGGAAAAAGAATATCCTGAAGTATTTGAACAAGGAGGATTTGATGTTGTAATAGGAAATCCACCATATATTAGAATTCAAGAATTTAATGAGATTATATCCGAATACTATAAAAACAGATATAATGATGTTATTCAGGGAAATTATGATACATACATATTATTTATAAAAATAGGATTAAATCTGCTTAATCAAAAGGGTAAATTTGGAAATATTTTACCAAACAAATTTTTCACAGCAAATTATGGAAAAAAAATAAGAAAAATATTATCAAAGAAATCCGCAGTTGATAAAATCATAAATTTTAAAACCAATCAAATTTTTGAAACAGCCACAACATATACTTGTTTACTTTTCTTATCTAATGAATCAAATAAAAAGTTCAGTTATGTATCTTATAATTTAGGGGATAATTTTAGAAAATTAGATAAAAATATAGATAAATATGATAAAAAAATTTTAGAAGAAGATACTTGGAAGATTAATGATAAAAATACTCAAAAAATATTAGATATAATCTCATCCAAAGAGTGGAAATTTGAAAACATTACTGAAAAAATATTTAAAGGTTCTTCCACAGGTAATGATAAATTCTATTTAATGGATATAAATTCGGAGGATGAAAAATATTACTACGGTAATTCCAAATTAAAAACTAATATTAAAATCGAAAAAGAAATTATGAAACCATTTGTAAATGGTAAAGATATAAAACAATACGAAAAACCAAATATTAAACTATATCTATTATATCCTTACAAAAAAACAAGTAATCAAACTATTGAATTAATTTCAAAGAAAGAATTAAAAACAGACTATCCTAAGGCTTTTGAATATATTGAAGAATTTAAACAAGAATTAAAGAAAAGAAAAATTTCATTAAACAATAATGATTATTATAAATTCTCTGCAGCTCGCAATTTAGCGTATTATCCTAATAAAAAAATAATGATTCCTGATTTATTAGTTAAAAATAGAATTGGATTAGATTTTACAAGCAAAATATATCATGGACCATCAATACATAGTGTAATTTTTAAAGAGGAAATTAATGAAAAATATATGATTACAATTCTAGGTATATTAAATTCACATTTATTTTGGTTTTTCATAAAAAATACAAGTACTGCTATGCAGGGTAACGCGTATAGACTAACTCCAATGTATTTGAATGAGTTTTATTTCCCTAATTTAAAAAAATTTTCTGTTGATGACATGAATAAAGAAATAAATAAAATTATTGAATTAAATAAGACTTATAAAACTTGCAACACCCCAACCGAGCGTAAACTAATACAACAACAAATCACTACAACCGACAAAAAAATCAATGAAATAGTCTATGAATTATACGATTTAACCGAAGAAGAAATAAAAATCATAGAAGAGAATATATAACCTTTTTCAAATATTCCCCAATTCTAGATTAAATACTTCTTTTACCTTTTTTAATTAATAGAAAAATATAAATGCAGAAAATACTAGAGAAAATTAAATGTTTGAAACTAGAATAAAAAAAGGAGGTCAAACTACAATACCATCAGAATACAGAAAAGAGTATAATTTAACAAATGATGATATTGTAGAATGGAAGAAAAATGAAAAAGGTGAAATCATAGTATCTTTTAGAAAAAAAGTTACAATAGATGAAATGATAGGAACTATAAAAACCAAAGATAAAACGGATAGTGTTGAACTGGTACGGAGTATATACAATGAGTAAAATATTAATAGATACTAATTTCATAATATCACTACTCTTAGAAAATGATGAAAAACATGACAGGACAATAGAACTTAAGAATGAAGGAATATTTGAAAATGAATGTTACATAACCAACTTAGTCATACAAGAATTATTCACAGTACTGGGAATGTTAACGAAAGATTCGGACTATGTACTGCAAGTATATCCTATGGTCAAAGATAATTTCATCATAATTGACGAATACAATATTGATAAATTTAATGATAAAGTAGCTACAATCTATCATGAATATAATACAAAGTTATCCTTTGTTGACAGTTCACTAATCAGAGTTCTAGAAGAATACCAGTTGGATTCTATAGTTTCTTTTGATAAAGACTTAAAAAATAAATCAAAAGTGAATGTTATAAGTTAATTATAATTCAAATATTAAAAGAGTTTTAAAATGAAAAATATCACTAACGAATATGAAATAATTGAAATAAGAGAATTACCTCACGATGAAGCACGAAAAGAAATATTAAACTTCTGTGAAAAAGAACAAAACTTTGACATAAGCACAATCGCGGACGAATTAAAACTAGACATATTCTATGTAAACAATATAGTAGAAGAATTAATTGAAGAAGGCATCATTGAAGAGATTGAATAAACTATGAGTACATATACTAAACCAGGAACAGTAATCAAAGGAAATCAAATAGTTTGCGAAGCTAGAAAATAAGTAAAATACAAATAATAACTAAATCAGGACGACACAAAGCACAAAGAATAACTTTAAAAGATAATGCAGAATGTGTGATAATAAAACCTCTCAGAATGACTAAAAACAATCAATAATCTCAAATGAAAAAAATTAAAATGAAAATAAAAAAGATAATAAAAATGGAAGAAAAAAGAGACACCAAAGAATTAAAGGACACTGGAAAAATTACTAACAAAACTAATTCCGTAAAACTAAAAAGTAAATTATAAAAATTTTAGTTGATATATTAAATTAGGAAATACTTATAGCTATGTTTTCATTATTACAAGGAATATTAATATTATTCTCAACTAGTTCAACTAGAGGAATCATATCCATATTTTGTAATGTGAGTGTTATCTCAACAATGATTTTTGTATCTGTAACAGTTATTTCCATATGAACTTTACGAGGAATATTTAATAAATCTTTATCAACATTGAAATAAGAACTTGCATTTAATATTTCAACTGCACGAGGATAACCTTTTGTATCAATTTCCATTAAAAAATCGTCTTCTAAGGGAATAACTTTTTCATATTCATATTCTATTGGAAAAGCTATGAATAATGAATCAGTACTTTTATCATAAGTATAAACATCATATTTTACCATATAAACACCTAATATATTGTTATTAACCTAATTTGACAATTATCTTCAATCTGAATAATGATTGTTAACATTTGATTTAAAGGTTCACAATAATAATATAACATGAAACGATTACGACCTTTCGCTTCAGTTATTCTAGTATCTTTATGTTTAATATATTTCATATAATAACTTGAAACATCCAAACCTCTACCTTTCAATCTGGTATCAAAATGAGGAGAAACAATTACATCATTAACATCAATATTATTTAAAATAGATTTACAATCTTCAACAGTGAAAATGATTATTACATCCTCCTACACCACAGTTAATCTTATTAACATATATAATATAAATCTAGACATACTATTTAAATAACTATTTATTTTAAATCTACATATATTTATGATTTAAATAATAATTATATTTATGTGGTAAACAGAGACTTGGCATAAATGATTTTTTAATACAAAAAAGTATTACTCATTTTTTTTTACCTTTGTTCAAATCAAACAATAATAATTATCATATCATCTAAATAGGATAATATTATATTTTATGTGGTTTGATTTTACTTGGAG
>JAFRMD010000060.1 GCA_017430835.1 Methanosphaera sp. | reverse complement strand
ACAAATCATAAAACAACTAAACAAACTCATAGAAGTCATAAAAGTACGAGAAATGAAACCCGACCAGACAATAAGAAGACAACTAGCCCTAATAAAAATACACGCACCAACAGAACAGGCAAAATCAGAAATCATACAATATACCAACATCTTCCGAGGAAAAATCGCAGACGTAACACCAAAAACAATAACAATAGAAATAACAGGAAAACCTGACAAGATAAATGCACTCATAGAACTCATAAGACCATACGGAATAAAAGAAATGACAAAAACAGGAATAACTGCCATTACAAGAGGACAAAAAACATTATAACCCCCCCTCTTTTACAATTTTTTTTAAATATTCCGGTTTTAATATACTTAAAAAAGTGTATTTCGCATATAAATGATAGAAAGACTATAACAAAAGAGGTTGATTATGGAAAATTATATTATTACTTATTTAGCAATGATAGCGATTTTTTTGATTATAGCATTAATTTTAAGAGTTATATATAATAAACTTAAGAATACAGACATACATATTTTAAAACCAGAGGAATATTTACCTAAAGAAGAGATTCTAACACTCAAACAAGTATTCTATTTAGTCATGATGACATTGTTTGTTATAAATATCTTTTATCAACTTGTTGCTCAGGGAAATGATGTACTGTATTTCGCATTATTGGATATTATATTATCCCTAATTACACTGGCATATATAAGAATACATGATTTAAAATCCATTTTAATCGCATTCTCAATAATTCCATATTCCAGTATAGATTATATGATATTTGATTATTCACTTATTATATCAGTAATATTATTCATGATTCATCTTATAGCATTATTCTACGTTACTATGTATTTCTATAAAAAGTTTAAGAAATTTACAAAATCCCAGGGTTTAAGTTACACCATTCTGCTATTATTTGGAATAGTATTCCTTAGTTTCATATTCACTTCCATTGTTGAGGGTGTAAACCTGTTGGATTCATTAGTAATGGTATCCAATGCATTTACAAGTAATGGTTATGCAATTCTAGGAAGTACAATACCGGGTAAACTAAATTCAATATTCCTTGTTTGGGCAGGTTATGTTTTATCAAGTGTGGGTACTGCTACGTTAACCTTTGGATTAATGGTAAAATATTATAATAAGCGATTTGATAAAATGGAAAAAATGATTCAAGAATTAAAAGATGACAAATAAATTCAGCAAATTATACTCCTGATGATTTAAATTATAATATTAAACTATTTATTGTTAAATTTTTTTAACATGACCCCACCCATTCTCGTCTAAAACATAAACACCGAAGCATCAAGAATAAACGTCACAACATACGGTTGACAAAACACCAGGAACAAATCTAAAACAAGCAAACAAACCCCTAGAAGTCATAAAAGTACGGAAAATGAAACTTGAAACAGTCTGATAAGACAACCGGCACCAATAAAAATACATGTCGACATAACATGCAAAATCAGAAATAATACAATGCACCAAAATATTCAGAGCACACATCATAGACGTAACACCAAAAAAAATAACAGTAGAAACAACAGGAAACCTGGATAAAATAAACGCAGTGATAAAACTAATAAGACCATACGGAATAAAAGAAATAGCAAAAACCGGAATAACCCCCATAAGAAGAGGACAAAACACTTTATAATAATTCTCTTATTTTCATACCCCTTGACCCTATATCCATAGATGTGCGACTTATTTTGCTATGACAATTGCATATATTTTTTTATTATGTATTAAACATAATATCAAATATTTAATAATTATGAACATGATTATAAGAAAATCTTGTTAAAAAACATCTAAAAGGAATTGTTGCACCTTCTCTTGTTATGAATTTATTTTTACAACCGATATTTTTAAATATTCCAAAAAACATAAAAAACATAAGAATCATAAATTTTTTTTATGTTTATTATGAAATTTATGTTTTAAGAAATATCTTTAATGATTTGAAAAACATATACTTATGACTTTTCATATTTATTACAAATAAATTAATTGAGGTTGATGCTGTGAAAATTAATCCATTTAGAAAACGAACTGGAATATTACCTTCTTATTTTACGGGGCGGGAAAATGAATTAAAGGAACTTAAAGAGATTTATTACTCTACAAAAATGGGTGTTCCAGGTCATTTGATATTATATGGACCAAAAGGTATTGGAAAGACATCATTATTATTAAAATTTCAAGAGGAAATCTCCAATTATGATGAGGTATATCCAGTTAGGATTCCATTAATCGAAGGAAATTTTGATGATATTTATACATTAATACTAGAAAAATGTTCAGATACTTTGGATATTGATATTAGTCATTTTTGGGAAAAAATAAGCTCATTAGGTGTTAATATTCCTTTAATTGGTGGTATTTCCTTGTCACGTGAAATTCCTAAAACTAGTCCTGCCATAGCTTTTGAAAAAATTTTAAATGTGATTTATGATGAGTTAAATTCAGATAATCCTGTTTTAATATTATTATTTGATGATCTTCAAAGGATAATGAATAATGATGAAACAATGAAAATATTAAGTATATTACAAAATGCTCTTGTAGAATTAAATTTAAAAGGAAAAAATATAATGTTCGTAGCTACAGGATCAGAGGATATCTTCTACAAAATACAAGACAAACTTGATTCTGCAGTAAGGATATTTGAACCATACTTAATTGGACCATTATCTTATGAAGAAGTATGTGAAGCAGTAACTGTTCCACTTAAAAATTTTAATGTTACATTTGAAGAAGATGTTTTGAAAGAGATATATGAATTATCTGATGGAATTCCATATTATATGCAAATCTTAGCATACAGTTGTTTTGAAAAGATTAATGAATCAAATCAAGTAACCATTGATGAATTTAAAAAAGCAACTATTCATTCTTTAAATATTTTAGCTCAACGTGAATTTAAAGTATTATTTAGTAAATCTACTACTGAAGAAAGAAAGATTTTGTGTTTGATGGCTGAAAGTAATGAAAGCATTTTATCCTATTCATATATTAAGAATAATGCTAATTTAAACTCAGAACCATCAATATTATTAAAAAATTTAATTAATAAAAACATGGTAATTAAACCATCAAGGGGCAAATACAAATTAAAAAACAATCTTTTCAAATTATATTTACAAAATTTAGGAATAAATCAAAATACGGGTTTAATTAATTATTAATAATTGTATTTTTTTGATTTTAAATAAAGGCCCCCGTATAACCACTAAGACCATACAGAATAAAAGAAATAGCAAAAACCGGAATAACCACCATAAGAAGAGGACAAAACACGCTACAACTAACCTCCACCTTTTTTTCATTATCAAGTTAATGGTTAATATAAGTATGATTAACTTACATGACTGATTTGTCTTATCTTTATGTTATTGGTGCAGAATCTTATTCTGGTATAATCATGATAAAAGCAATGTTGAAATTACAAAAATGTTAATATCCTTAAATATAAATAGTTAAATAAGAAAAAAAATTGGTGAACATTTGTGGAATTATTGACTGAAACTATATTTCAATTCGCTATAGTGATTTCTATATTTTTAGTTTTAACTATTATCGGTGAATATGCCTATAAATTAAAAAAGAAATATGGAAAATCTATAGATGTAAATGAATTATTGCCCGAAGATGAAATTCATAGCTTAAGACAGGTTTTTTATTTAATTTTAATGGCACTGTGTGTTGTAGATATCTTCTATACTTTTATTGGTGATGGAATCGAATTTTTGTATTCTTTTCCAATATTTGATATTGCACTTTCATTATATTTTGCGATAAAAATAGATAAAAGTTCTATGAAAAATAAGATTATCTGGTTGTTGCTGGTGCCTTATGGAACATTGTGTTTCCTACTATTCCATACACATTTGGTAATTTACATGGGTTTGATTCATGTATTGGTATTCATATACTTTGCCAAACTTAGCTTCGATAAATTTATGGAATATACCAATTCAAATGGTTTGGGAATAACCATAATATTATTATTTGTTATAATATTTGCCAGTTTCTTTATAACACAACATGCTGAAGATGTAAATGCCCTTGATTCTCTTGTAATGATTTCCAATGAATTTACAGGTAATGGTTTTGCCGTTTTTGGAAATTCAATTGCCGGTAAACTTAATAGTTTACTTCTAGTTTGGGGTGGATATGTCATTTCAGGAGCGAGTGCTGCAACATTAACTGCGGCGATTTTAATCAAACACTTCAAAAAAAGATTTGCTGAATTAGAAAAATTAATTGAAGGAGAGGATGAATAATGGAAAGTCTACCTACAATATATCTTATCATTCAATTATTGTGTGTAATTGGAGTTTTTGCATTCCTTGCATATGCCAGTAAATATATTGTTAATAAGGTTAAATCAAGTCCCGGGTTTAAAAATTCAAAATTTTTAAATCCTATGGAATATTTTCCTCAAGAGAAGATATTATCTTTAAAACAGCTTTATTACCTGATAATGATACTTGTCTTTATAGTGATTAGTTTATATATAATATTTGAGTGGACGGATGGTTTGTTTGCCATTTCTATTTTGGACATTATTATTTCAATATATCTATTTAGTAATATGGGCTGGAATTCTTTAAAAGACAAGATTATATTCTTTTTATTAATTCCTATTGGTTCTATGATAAGAATATTATTTGGACATAACATACTCATCTACTTTAACATTATCCACGTTCTTGGATACGTATACCTCATCCAAGTTTACTATCGTAAATTTGTGAAATATACTGAAAATAACGGTTTAGGTATAACAATACTATTATTATATACAATAATATTGGTAAGTTTCATATTTACAATAATAGTTGAGGAAGTTTCTCCTTTGGATTCGATTGTTATGGTTTCAAATGCATTTACAAGCAATAGTTTCGACGCTGCCGGAAAATCAGTGATTGGTAAACTTGATTCATTGGTACTGGCATGGGGTGGTTTTATTTTATCCGGGGTTGGTACTGCCACATTAGCCGCCTCAATTGTAAACAGATACGTTGATCGTCAATTTGATGATATGAAAGATTTTATTAAAAATAATAAAAAAGACAACAAATAAAAACTAACTAACGCTTGATGCATAGGAAAATATGAGATATAATCAATTAATTCTAAAACAATGAAAAAAATAAGATATACTGGTTTTAGACCAGGATATTCATAATCCCCTCTTCTTTTTTATCCGATGAATTCATTAACCATAATAAATTACGCCCCCATAAAACTATCAACCAACATTGCTATTATAACATATTCATCCAAATACCTGAAATACAAGTTATTAACTCCGAGCAAAAACATCCCATTATCAAAATAGAAAAAAAATATAATAAATTCCTATAAATACATGATTCCATGGTTTTTTAACTGATGATGAAAATATAATCCTGTTTTTCAAATAAAAACAACCTATACAATAGATAGTGGCAGTAATTATCCATAACAGATAAAGAAATTATACTTATATTAATATAAATTAAATAATCATTTTATATAAGTTACAACATAGATATAAATATATAATATATCTAGATATAAAAATTTTATAAAACTAAAAGGAGTACTCGATAAAATGAAAATTTATTATGACGACGATGTCAATACAAACGTATTAGAAGGAAAAACAATAGCCGTAATAGGTTACGGTAGTCAAGGTAGAGGACAATCATTAAACATGCATGACAGCGGATTAAATGTTGTAATGGGATTACGTGAAGGTGGAAGTTCATGGAAAAAAGCTGAAGCTGACGGACTTACAGTAAAAACAATCGAAGAAGCAGCAAAAGAAGCAGACATCATCCACATCTTAATTCCTGATGAATTACAAAAAGATGTCTATGAAAATCAAATCAAAGACAACCTTGAAGCAGGAAACACCCTCTCATTCTCACATGGATACAACATACACTTCCAACGTATAAGAGTACCTAAAGATGTAAACGTTACAATGATTGCACCTAAAGGTCCAGGATCCAAAGTAAGACAAACCTATGAAGAAGGATTTGGAATACCAGGCCTAATAGCAGTAGAACAGGACGCTACAGGTGAAGCATTTGATATTGCAATCGAAATGGCTAAAGCAACAGGTCTAACAAGAGCAGGTGTAATCGAGACAACCTACCGTGAAGAAACAGAAACAGACTTATTCGGAGAACAGGCAGTACTATGTGGTGGACTTACCGCTCTTATCAAAGCAGGATTTGAAACACTCGTAGAAGCAGGTTACCAGCCGGAAATGGCTTACTTTGAAACATGCCATGAAATGAAACTCATCATCGACTTAATCTATGAAAAAGGATTCAAAAACATGTGGCAAGATGTAAGTAACACCGCAGAGTTTGGTGGACTAACCAGAAGAGACAGAATCATAACAGATGAAGCAAAAGCAAACATGAAAGAAATCTTAAGAGAAATCCAAGACGGTTCATTTGCAACAGAATTTGCAGTAGAAGGAGCAAGTGCATATCCTAAACTCTACGCACAAAGAAGACTTGAAGGAGAACTTCAAATCGAAGAAGTCGGTGAAAGATTAAGAACCGCATGTGGATTAGAAAAAGAAGAATAAGGTTATCTTTAACCTATCTACTTTTTTTAACTTGAATAACCCCCAACTGATTTTAAAAAAAGTTTTATATAACTATTTTTGGTAAAGATTATATTAATGCAGTTTTAAATAAATTGCTTAAAAAAACGGTAAAATAAGAAAAAAGGTAGGAATAAATCCTACATTAAAAATAATTTTAGGATTCAACTGTCAACGTTTTAACATCCTCTAACCTTCCATATTCACTTGACGTTAATACGGCAGTAATGTTATATGTGCCGGCTTTCATATTAGCAGGCAATGTATATTCGACACTTACCTGATTGTTTATTACCTTAACATAGATTACCTTACCGTTAGAGTCCTTGACTGTTTTACCATTGATTTTAAATACCACCTTACCACTATTAACCAGTACTGGTGCATAGACAGTAGCTGTTAATGTGACCGTTGTGCCAACTGTTGTCCGAACATCCTCAGTAATAAGATATGGCTCTCGCATAAATAGAGAGATTCTTTCATTTTCACCGGTAATTTTTTCACAATCTGATGAACCGGAATATACTGCTTGAATAGTTGCATCAGGAGTATTCCATGATTCAGGTATTGTATAATTTTCAATACTTGCAGTACCGTTTACTACCTTAGCATAGATTGTTTTACCATTGGAATCTTTTATGGTTTTACCGTTTACTTTAAACGTTACTTTACCTTTATTAATATTCCTTGCCACTTCATCATTATAGTATATTGTGGATGATACTGTCTGTTTTAATCCTACAGTAAATTCAGTTGTATCTATTTCTAGGGTATATCCTGCTATTTCCATTGGTATGTTGTTCTGTACTGTATTGTTTTTAGGAGCCAAAACCGCCCTACTTCCAGTATGTTTAGTGGTAATTAACGTATTGTTTTCAATCTTATTGTTTATACCATTCAGATTAGAGGAGTTAGTTACTTCAACTGCATAATCATGACCTACGACATTTATCGTATTATTCAATATATTAGCATTATTTGAGGATTTTATAAGTATTCCACGACCATTTATGGATGTTATTGTATTATTCTTCATCACAATAACTTCTGAAGTAAATAATGTATATAATCCAGTATTTATTGCTTCCAGGTAATCTGCTGTTCCTTCTGATCTGTTATGTGTACCATTGTTTATTATATGGTTATCTGCAATAGTAATATTTGATCCAATTGCACCTATACCCATAGGTGTACGACCAGTTATATTAATAATGTTACCACTAAGATTTGTATCACTAGTACCATAAATCTCTATACCATATATTTGCCCGGCAGAACCTACAATCGTATTATTCACAAATGAATTATTAAAAGGATGATTACCAGATGAAGAATATCCACCGCCTTTATAATTAAAGTCCAACATCTCCAATCCATACGCAACTCCGGCATTTCCCCATGGTGCACTTCCATAACTAGCTGTTACATTAACATGGTTATTACTTACCAAATTGTTTTTAAACATAACTATTTCCAAATTAACACCAGCCGAATAGGTATGTGAAGAAATGCTTATATTATTATGGGATATGGTATTATTACTGCTTCTGACCACTACACCATAAGCATAGCCTAGGACATTATGCATGAAAATAGTGTTGTTTATCAAAGTAGTGTTGGACTTCATAAGGTATATTCCAAACAAGGAATAATGTGTTCCCACAACATGTCCGCTTGAAATTATTTCAATAGTATTGTTTCTTAAAACACAATCTCTGGCATTAATACGAATTCCATAAGCATCAGGCGTTTGAGGACCACCAGTTTCCCATTCAATAATTGTTTCAACAAATCTGCCTCTGATAAATGAATTTTCAATCAAAGTATTACCAAGAATATTAACAAGATACCCACTAGCAACACCATCCTTATCCATATCTATAGAAACGTTACGTAAAACACAATGCTGAACATTATCAGATATTGTGAAATAATCATTATCCACATATTCATTAGTATATGTAACATTAAAGTTTTCCAATGTCAACGTTTTGAAATTACTGGCTAAATACACCTCCACATTAGTTAATGCTAAATTTCTGTCGGAAGTTATTGTAAGAGTTCTGTTTAGAAACTTTCCACTATTTTCATCTAAGCTCAAAATATTTATATCATTTGGGAAATATTGCATATTCAATACTAAACTATTATTTGAATTGATTATTCCGTTTCCAATAAACATCTGTTTGCCCATAACACTAAAATAATTTTTATAGTTTCTTTGGGTAATGTTCACATATTCAACAGGAACACTCTCCTCCTCAGACTTAAGAGTTTTCGAAGAATCTTCAATTGTTGTAACGGTATTTTCTAAATCCATTATATCTCTAGTGGAATCAATAGCTTCATCCACATATTCTTCTTGTGCTGACTGTTCTTCGATATTTACTTGAGTCTGCGAATCGTCAACAGCATAACTGACAGACATTAAAAAAACAAAAACAATCGCAAACAAGAAAAATTGCTTAATATATTTATTCATAATTATCACCACACCACTTTTTCAAGAAAAATAGTTCTTATCTGTTAAAAATATAAGTTTTAAAATAAATATGAAGAAAAAATATTAAAAGAGACAAAGCTTATAAGGAAAAATAGTATGTGGCATATAACCATCATAATTCTTATTTTCGATATAAACTATGTCAATATTATTTATTCTTAGCTTGTAACTGTTAAAGTTTTAACATCTTCTAATCTACCATAGTCAGTACTAATAAATACGGCGGTTAACGTGTATTCTTGTTCTTTCATATCACTTGGTAGTGTGATTTCTACATTGACGGTTCCATCAGTAACTTTTGCATAGATTACTTTGCCGTTAGCATCTTTGACTGTTTTACCATTTATCTTAAATACTACTTTACCGTTGTTGACTGGTGTTGTGGCCGTGACGGTAGCTGTTAAGGTAACCGTTTGACCGACTGTTGCTTGAATGTCACTTGTGGTGATGGATGGTTCTTGAGTTGTTACAGTAAGATTTTCATTATCACTTGACATTTTAGCCAAATCGGCACATCCACTATATACCGCTTGTATAGTGCTTCCTTCTTTTGCCCAATCTTGTGATACTTCATAATTTTCAATAACTGCAACACCGTTTACTACTTTAGCATAGATTACTTTACCCTTATCGTCTTTAAGTGTCTTACCATTTACTTTAAAGGATATTTTTCCTTTGTTGATATCCACTGCTACTTCATCACCGATGTAGATACTTGCTTGAATAGTTGCAGTAGTGCCAACAGTAAACTCAATCGTGTCTACTTTAAGAGTTGGTACAATTTTTTTAGGTAGATTATCTTTTATGATATTATTGTTACCAGTTGTGATGACAGAATCATCACCCTCATTTACCTGTGAAATTAAAGTATTATTCTGTACAATATTGTTGTCACCTATTAAATTTATTGTATTATCCACATTTGCAACCATAATTGTATTATTTTCAAAGAGTGAATTGTTAGTTTTAAGCATGATTCCTCTAGCATATCTTATGGATACTTCATTATTTATGAATTTAAGATTATTTACTGTACGATTTAATAATGGACCATATAATGTTGAATCTATAGTTGAATCTGCTTCAGCTGTAGTTACTGTGAAAGTGTTATTGTTGAAAGTTACATTGTTTGAATTATTAAACACAATTAAATTTGTATAATATATTGGATTTTCAGGAAACTCTTCATTAATATATGGAACACATGTTCTCAGGTCAAAAACACATCTTTCAAATAATATATTTTCACCTACAATACTCATCATGTTTTCTGTAGTTCCATCATCAACCATCCATCCTCCTTCAGCAATATATGCTAAATCACTGTAATAATACATATAAGAGTTTGGATCTCCAGCTTCATCAGATTTAGAACTAAATGAACAATTAATAAAATTTAAATTTGAGTATAATCCCCATTGACCTCCTTTTTTATCAAATTTACAATTTTCGTACGTTACTGACTTATAATCAAGATCAGAAAAATTAAAGTCAGCTGAAGCTATATTTTTAGTAGTGTTTGATATAATTGTTAAATCTATATTTGATTTATCAGCACCTAAGTTAATCTTAAATTTTGTAACTGATTTACCATATGTCACTTCATTAATATATATAATTATATTTCTTATATCATATTCATTTATATGTGAATTATCTTTACCTCGAACAAGATAAGTGTTGGTGTTTTGAGCAGTTGAAATTTTTAATACTGCCGTAGCATTATTATAAATTGTTAACTCATCATCTGAATAAAGTACATCAGAATCTTCTGTTTTTATTTGCTTATTTGATTTCTCATATGATTCTACACCTCTAGTTTGAACACAATTTGGACAATTTCCTGAACAGGTTATGAAATAATTTGTATTTATAGGTATTAATCCAATTGTATTTCCACCACAATTATAAGTATATTGTGCTTTATTAGTAGTTAAATAAAGTGTACCTATTATATTATTTTTAAAACAACTATTTGGTTTAGTAACATTCACTGTTTGTCCTGTTGCATCATTTGAATGGAAACGAACATTGTTTGATAATTTAATTAGTCCAGAAAATTCATTATTTGTTACATTACTATGTCCTGCAAAATTACTTGTTCCTGTAATATAATTATTTTCAACTACACTATAATTTCCACATGTGAATGATGCTCCATTATATAAATTATTGTAATAGTACTTGTTTCCTTCATATACTGTTTCGAAGTCATCATCTTCTAATTCTATTATTTCTTCATCATAACTTCCTTGCCAATTAGTAGTTATTCCCGTACCAGCATAATAAATATCATTATGTTCAATGGTATTGTCAGGACCGGCTATTGCTATAGCAAAACAGGTATTAACAGGAGTAGTTGGTCCAGTTAAAGTATTGTAACTTATAGTATTGTGACGATTTGTTACTGTTGGGGCTGGGTTGGTATTGTAGAAGTATGTGTTTAAATATATTAGATTTCCAACACTACCACTACCAGTAATTACATTATGATCAATAAGACAATCTTCAGCATTGGTTAATGCTATTACACTTATTCCTCCATTATCATTAATATTGAAGTAATTATTAGTAACTGTTATATGTGTAGAACCTTCACGTAGGGCAAAGATACCTGTACCTTTACCACAAGGTTGGTTTGCTGTAACAGTTATATGATCAAATGTTATATAATCAGCATCCAATACAAATATTTGAGAATTGTGGAATTGCATATAACTTACAGTAGAACCTGATGCTCCGCTAGTGAAGTTTATGGAAGTCCAATGTTCTATGATATTATTATCATAACCGTTACTTGTATTCAAGTCAATCGTGTTGTTATAGTCACTAGTTAATGTTATAGGAACATTAATAATATATGAATGTTCATTTTTTGATATGTCTGTATTAATTTTAATTGTTTTTCCAGAATATTGACTCTTAATTTGATGTACGGATGTAGACACATCATCAAATAAACTATCAAATTGAGTACTTGTCGTTACGACAACTGGGTCATTTTCATCGCTTTTAACGCTTTTTGTTTCTTTTATTATTTTTTGATTATTATCTTCACTTACGCTTGCAACTGCCTGTGTGTCAACTGTTGATGTTGTGTCAACCTCAACAGCATCTGATACATCTGAGCTTACACTAGCAGTATCATCAATATCTGCTGCTACTGCCACACTCATACCGGCAATCAACAGTGCTAAGAAGATAATCATATATCTACTATTTTTTATCATGAGTTTTCATCCTATTCATTATTTATGAGCATTTGCCCATTGTTATTATCGGTAGAAATAATAAATTTTTCATTTTTAAAAATATTTCTATTTAAGATTAGAATTTACATAATTCTACGATAACATATAACTTAATAATAATTATATAACTGTATTAATAATAAATACATTAAGAGATTTACCACTTAAGAACTAAATATCATCTTAAAAATTATCAAGTTATATTTTATTATTTTTTTTCACTATATAATATACTTTATTATAATTATTTTAAAATAAAGAATACCTACTTTATTTATCCAATTAACTTGATTATCCGTTTATATCACAAATATATTTGTTTAACATTTCATGAAAATCATTATACTATTTTAGTTAAAATTTCTAACCAATCCCATATAAGTTATATTCTATTAAACATGTTTAGAATGTATACATTATCTGAATTGATTCATTATTTTTTTCATATTAACGTCTTGAACTTCGATGCTGATATTTGATTTGGCTTCCAACAATATTAATTACTATTTCCTTTAAATATTTAATTAGGAAATAAGATTTTTAAGGATTTGTTATTTATGAACTACTATATGGGTATGGATCATGGGACAACTGCCGTCAGTTTCAACATCATAGATGAAAATAAAAAACAGGTTGCTTATTTTAAGCTTAATAGAGATAAACTATCAAATAATGAAGTTAACTTTAAAGATACGCTAAGTAGATATGTTGACTATAAAGACATCGGGTTACTTGCCATAACTTATGCTATGGGAGATAACATTAGTAAAATCACCCCGATAGAAAAAGTAAAGGATAGGGGCATTAAGTCAATCGAAGGAGCCGGAAAGGTAACCGGTGGTGGAAGTAACGTATATGCGGAAATTGAAGAGTTAAAAATCCCATCGGTAGTTATACCAGGTATGCATAGGGAGTGTGATTTTTTAGATAAGCGATTCAGGGCATTATACTCCCACTGTGCCAGTAGTGAAAAGGTTAGCCTATCATACTATGCATACATGAAATATAACTTCAAAAACATGATAATAGCGGATATCAGCAGCAACAGCGTGTGTATATTGGTGGAAGATGGAGCAATCAAAGGAGCTATGGATGCTTGTATCGGTGCATGTGGATTTATCCATGGACCCTTGGATTTGGAGATGATAAGAAATATCGATAGCGGTAATAAAACGGCGAACGAATGCTTTTCACATGCCGGAATATCTAAGATAGCACATGTAGATGACAAAGTCACCAATGTCAAAGACATGATTATCAAAAATGCCGTGAATGAGGATGAAGATGCCCTGCTTGCAATTGATTCATTGGTAACAAGTGTAGTTATGGAAATATATGGACTATATGGAATAAGTGAAAAGGAACTTGATGCTATTGTACTTACCGGTTCCGGTGGAACAATGACAAAGCCTATTGATATCAGCGGTAAAATAAGTAAAAAGATAGAAAAGATAGCACCGGTATATGTGATGACAGAAAAAAGTGGTGCTATAGGAAGCAGTCTAATAGCCTACGACATAGCAGTCAACAATAAGAAAAAGATATTGGGAATAGAAGTTGTTGATTAATCTTCCAGCCACTTTGACAAATCAACATCAACACCCATATCCGTTGATATGGCTGTAATTGACGGTTGATTCAATACACGTAATGTGTGTACATCACTACCTCTCTGGTCATCACTGATTAAATCCCCTATAATCCAGTAATATGGATGACCATACGGGTCTATTCTCTTTTCTACATCGGTCGTATACATCCTATCTGCAAAGGATGATTGTATTATCTCATCACTGTCAGGGTGAGCCGGAATATTCAAGTTAAGAATATTAACCCCCTCGGGCATTCCATGCTCTATCACTTTTTTTACAAGCGTATTGAGAATACTTATACAATGGGAATAATCAATCTTGTTAACCCCGTCTTTGAATTTAAGTTCCTCATGTTTGACCTGTAGGCTAACTGCTATGGCAGGTATACCAAAGTGTGCTGCTTCAAAGGTTGCACCTAATGTACCGCTTGTGGTAATGGATCTTGACAGGTTTTCACCAATATTAATACCTGATATAACCAAATCCGGTTCATCATCCATCAATCCCTTACTGCCCAATATTACACAATCTGTTGGTGTGCCTGTAACGGCATAGGCATCCGTACCATCATCCAAAGTCATTGGCATTGCACGCAATGCTTTCATTAAAGTTATTGCATGACCTACTCCACTTTGCTGAGTTAACGGTGCAACCACAGTAGTTTCACCCAAGTCCTTTACTGCATCTTTTGCTGCTAAGATACCATTGGAAGTTACCCCATCATCATTTGTTATTAAAATCTTCATAAATATATTTTTATATTTAATCAATAATCAATTTGATTGTTTACATTAAATATGATTATCAGAAGTATTATTAATAATAATAAAAATCAGCCCGAAAAAAATTACTTTTAAGTATATTGAAATACATAATATAAATCATAATTAATCTAAGATATGAATTATAATAACAAATATTTTTTAAGGAGGGTTAAAGTTGGAAAAAGAACGATTAGTTAAATTTGTAGCCACAATCATGGAAGAAAATGGTTTTGAAGTAATAACAAATTATGCAGTAGCCGATCACGTCATAGATATCTACGGAACTCTTCAAACCAATTCGGGAGAAGTTGGTGTTGTGGTAGCATGTAAAAACTATGAAGAACCATGGACCATTGGTATTGATGTTCTTAAAGAAATGGAAGTTGCAGCCAGATTAGTTAAAGCATCAAAGATCATAATATTCACGACCAGTAGATATAACCATGGAGCGGCCGTATATGCTCAAAGAAGAAACATAAAGCTAGTTGATAGGAAAGGTTTATTAAAGATTGCTCAAAACTACTCTAAAAAACGAAACATCGTAACCGAAGAAGATGCTTATGAAGAAGAGATTTATGAAGAAGAAGATCCAATATGCATCGAAACTGATAATGCAAAACCTGCACTCTTATATCCACAGACCAATAGAACTACAAATAATACACATAGAATATTCCCGACCGGATTTCATAGAAATAACAACAATAGAACCACAAATTACAGAACCAATACACTTTCAAATACCCATAGAACGTTAGATGCTGGAAGTATCAGAAACCCCGTTAAGTTTAATGTTGACTTAGAGAATCTTTTCGAATTCTTTAAAAATCATAGTACCATATTCCTATTATTGTTAATAATATTATGTACTCTCATAACGTATGCATTAAATGTTATAACCGTTGGTCCATATACGGGTGTTGGTAAAATATTATCATGTGTAATCTTATGTTATGGTGGTGTTGCATTAATAAATAAGGATTTATCAGATATTCTATTCAAAGGAAGTGTATTATTCTTTATCTCAATAATTATTTCCATATTTACCGCAAAATTATAAAATCAACTACCCTCTACTATTTTTTTTAGATTAAATAATCGATTATAAATTATTTTTTTTTCAAATTTATTATCCTCTATTCATAATGAAATTTTAAAATAAGACAACACCATTAAAAAAAGTGATAGTAAAGCAATTGGTTAATTGAAAGCATATTATTAAGAATTATATCAATCTATACAATATTACGTCAACTATTATTTAATATAAATGCTATCAAAAACAGAAAGCATATAAAATCATAAACCTAAAACAATCTTAGATAAAAATAGTATTGATATAAAGTAATGGGCCGGAGGAGATTTGAACTCCTGATCCCCTCCTTGTAAGGGAGGTATCATACCCCTAGACCACCAGCCCAGATTAAAAATAATACATGTCATTAAGACACTATACAATAGTATATTACTCATAGTATATAAATGTTACTATTTTTCCATCCCATTTATTGGAATGTTTAAATCATATTAAGCCTACGAATGTATTACAATGAATATCCAGGATAATACAAAATTCGAAAAGAATCAATTAATATAATATTGAGAAAAAATTTAAAATATTATAAAAAGTTATATAATTTAAACAAGAAAATATTATATAACTATAAATTAAAATAAAATAAAATTATGAAGGAAATAATATGGCATTCGATGAAAGCGGAAAAATTTGGTTCAATGGAGAATTAATAGACTGGAAAGATGCTCAAATACATGTATTATCACACGTTGTTCACTATGGAAGTAGTGTATTTGAAGGACTTAGATGTTATGACACCGAAAATGGACCAGCAGTATTTAGACTTAGAGATCATATGAAAAGATTAATTAATTCAGCTAAGGTATATAGGATAGACATTCCATATGACTTAGACGAATTATGCGAAGCAGTTAAAGAAACTATACACATCAATAAATTAAAATCATGTTATATAAGACCTATAACATTTAGAGGATATAACGAATTGGGTGTTTACCCATTAAACTGTCCTGTTGAAACCGTAATTGCTGTTTGGGAATGGGGTCAGTACTTGGGTGAAGATGCATTGGAACAAGGTATTGACATTTGTACATCAACATGGAGAAAAATGGCACCTGATACCATGCCTAACATGGCAAAAGCAGGTTCAAACTATATGAACTCTCAACTTGCAAAGATGGAATCCGTTGCAAACGGTTATAAGGAAAGTATTGTATTAAACTACAACGGTGATGTTGGAGAAGGTTCAGGTGAAAACCTATTTATGGTAGAAGATGACATAATCTACACGCCAGATATAGGTTCATCCGTACTTAATGGAATTACAAGAAACAGTGTTATACAAATAGCCAAAGACTTAGGATATGAAGTAAGGGAAGAACGTATACCAAGAGAAAGAGTTTACACTGCAGATGAACTATTCTTTACAGGTACAGCTGCTGAATTATCACCTATAAGATCAGTTGATAAAATACAAATAGGTAAAGGTAAACGTGGCCCTGTTACTAAAAAGCTTCAGGATAACTTATTTGACATAGTAAACAATAAAGTTGAAGACAAATATGGATGGCTGGATTTCATATAAACTAATTTCAACTATTTTTTTATTTTTTTAATCCTAAAAGAGAGATATGCAACCCACTCAAATGACTAATTTTTTTATTACTTTAGAGGGTGTGCAACAATTATCATTCTTCACTATTTTTTAAATTGATTTACTTGCTCTATTTTTCTTATAAATAATTTATAATTTTCAATATTTTCTATCATTTAAGAATTAAAGTTTAATTGATTTTTTACTAATAATT
>JAFRMD010000059.1 GCA_017430835.1 Methanosphaera sp. | reverse complement strand
GGGGTTTGTCAATAATTTAGTTTTTTAATATTTCTCCCCATTTTTGTTATTTTCTATATTAATTTTCGTTTGTTTTTAAATTTAAATGTTTTCATCAATTTTTTACATGATTGATTTTTGCTGTTTTTTCAAGCAGAAAAAGCAAATTTTTATTAAATTAAAAGGTTAAAAATAGATTTGAACAGCAATTTTTTAAAGTTCATAAACTTTAAGTAAAATTGTTTGTTTCAGATACGGCGTACTGTCTATCCTAATGATAAACAGTTAACATTTTTAGTAGTATTTTAATGTTAAATATGCTGTATCAGTTAGATTAACTTGTCTTGTAAGGTTGTAAATGGTATTTCTTAGTTGGATTTCGTTGTCAACTGCATTTTTTGTAGTTCCGATTAATTTCAAAATACCATCATCACCTTTCAAGAAACCATTAATACCCTCACTTCTTGAAAAACGAGACTTATAATGAATATTATGTCTTTTATCCAAGAATTTATTGGTCATATCGAAAATCAGGTCTGAAATTCGGTCTTCTACTTTTTTAATACAGTTTTCACTTCGAGGACATCCTTTGCAAGAATATGTTTTAAAAATATGTCGTTTCTTTTTGCAAATGTCTGGAAGATTATCATCTGGATGCGATTTACGATGATTGATTTTTATTGGGTCCAGATGTCTCATGAAACGACCTATTGGACAAGTATAACCATTTTTAACCCTGTCAAATCCTTTTCTAGTTGAATCATTTCTTTTTTCTTCATGCCCGTTTTCGCGTCTTAACTTATTGTTATGTTCTTCTGCAATCTTTTTAGGCATGATTAATGCATTTATTTTATTAATAAATAAGTAATAGAGGTTTTCAGTGGTGAAATAACCAGAATCTGCAATTAAAATGTGTTCGCGCAGTCTCCTTTTTATTTCACGTGTGTTCCATCTTTGTCCATATTGACGTTGCATCTTTATGAAAAGTTCAATAGTTTTATAAAGATTTTCTAAAACGTATTTGATTGTTTTTTGGTCATTGGGTTCTGCTAATAATATTCCAGCCAATATTATGTGATTTTCAGTCATTAATTCTTGCAGATTAAATGCAAAATCAAAGATTCCTCTTTTTGTTTTCATCCAAAAAGCCTCCGGAAATGTAATAGAAACACTATCAACATTTCTTTCAGCCATAACCTTCAAATAAATATCATTTTTAGAATACACCTTGAAATTGTAAATTTTAACCCTTTTCAAGACCAAGTTAATCATTTTACACATTTCTTTATCATTTTCAAAAATTTCCAATTTTTCTTTTAATCCATTTATTGTGTGATTAATGGATTCTGGAGTGTTATTATGTAATAAACCCCATTCGTGCACTTGTATTAATGCATTCAACTCTTTTTTGTTGATTTTGAAGTAGCGAGATCCTCTGACAAGTGCATCGGTTCCATCAACAAATAATTTAACAAAATCTAAGAAGTGTAAATCATTCAATAAGACCAAAGTACTTACAAAAACTTTTTTAATTACATCTGAATCACTATCATTTAAAAAAGTAGCGAATGTATTGCGTGTTGGCTTTAATCCACATGTTACGATTAAAAGAAATTTATTTTTCCTACATTCTTCTTCCATTTTAGTATAATTGGCAATATTAATGCTGAAACAATATAATACCACTATTAAAAGTAGTGTTC
>JAFRMD010000058.1 GCA_017430835.1 Methanosphaera sp. | reverse complement strand
TAGTGATTCAATAATGAAGTTTGTATAATTATTGATGGTTTCTCTTGAAGTTTTTTTACTTTCGGATTTTAAAAAATTTGCTATGCTTTTTTTAGAGAATGTTTGTCCAATGGAATTCATAATATAATAAACAAACCTTTTGAATGTGTCAATTCCTCTGATTTCATGTCTTGAAAGAATATCGCTAATAATAATTGAATCATAGATATCTAAAAGTGCATTGATTTTAGCATCTTCATTTTTTAAAGAAATCAATGAAGGCATTCCACCGTATTGTACATATTGCATGAAATATTCATATATTTTAGTTTTATCCATTTCAATATTGTTAATTTCATCATGATACTTTAAAATTTCTTTAAATGAAAAAGGATAAATGTTTATATGAACATATCTTCCCGCAATCAGTGTAGAAAGTTCAGATGAAAATAATTTTGAATTAGATCCAGTAACATAAATATCAGAATCAAAAGAAACCCTATATGAATTAAGTGATTCCTCCCATTTATCGACTAATTGAATTTCATCAAACAATAAATAGACTTTACCATCAATATCTTTAACTTTATCTAAAACAACTTCATCCAATTCTTTTGAGGTCTTAATATGTTTATACTTCACATTTTCAAAGGATATGTAAATTATATTCTCATCATTAATACCTAAACCCTTAAGTTCCTCGATGATACTTATTAAAAAGGTAGTTTTTCCACATCTACGCAATCCAATTATGATTTTAATAAAATCCGTGTCCAAATAGTTATAAAAAACTTTAAGATACTCTTCTCTTTTAATCATACAATCACTTCTTAATACAATATTTGATTGTAATCATATATAAATTTGTCAGTTATAACTTGCAAATATATCATATTTAAAAAAATTAAAAGTATAACTTACAAATATGCCAAATTCAAAAAAAATTAAAAGTATAAATTACATAATATATTATAATCCAAGAAATACATGATTTCCTAGAACTTCAAAATCTGTTTTGAATTAAACTTAAAATATAATGATACAATCAATAATATAACAAAAAGTATAATTCTAATTAAATTCAATATATTTTAGATATTAAGTTAAGTTTAAATGGTGAGATTAAACATGATTTAATTAAAAAAATAATTCCTAAATTTATTTAAAATAATCTCTGTTGAGAGTCAATTAGCTTGGTTCCTTAACCTCTTTTACATAGGTTATTTATTTTAAAAACAAGTTTTTTTAGTCTGTTTAACTATTTTTAGAAAACGGGCTATTGCCTATTTGGAAAAGGAGTTATACTATTATTTTTGTGGTACAACTGTTTTTGTGCTACATAATTATTTTCTATTGTGGCACGTTTATGTATTAAATATAACATTACGAATAACAAAAATAAGAATTTTTCTTCATTATATTTAAGAATAACGAATGAAAAGATATAAAAAACTAATTCGTAAAGTTTGAGTCTAATGAAGGAAAAAGAATGAAAAACATTATAAATATTATATATTTAAAATAATTTATAATAATAATTTATAAATTATATTAAAAAAATAATAAAATATAATATTTGTTCAGAATATTTTTAATATTTTGAAATTAAGTTAATCTATGTAAACAGTTATCATTTAAATTCATATAATTTTCACATATGGAAAATTAAAGATTGAAATTATTTTGTATATTAAGAAATAATAATAGAAATAACTTCAAAAACATTAAACATTAAAATCCAAATTAGATAATTCATTTTTAGAAATAAGTTTATTAATAAATGAATAATTCAAAAAATCTAAAGTATGGTAAAGCTTTTTATCAAAAGTTATAAAATCAAAACATAATTTTTTTTGAAGATAATAATCATAAATATCTTTAATAATTTTTAAATCTGCATGATTATCAGAATCCACTTGTAAAAATGTTTTTTCAAAATCAGGACATGATTTATTACATTTTGGAATTTTTAACAGAGTATTTATGATATTTTCTCTTTCTGTAACTAATTTATGTTGAATATAAGTAATATACTCTCTTAGTTTAATGATTAAATTAGATATTAGTTCACTATTAAGATTTTCTTCACTCCAAAAAGTTTTTAACAATAATTTTAAATCCTTTTTTGACATTTTTTTATTTTTATAAACGAAAAAAAAACACTTTTATTTACTATTATTTTTTGAAATTTATTTAAATCTATTACTTCTTCTGATTTCTGTTCTAAAATTGAAATTATAGTTTCAAAAATAGTAATTAATAATTTTTTCTTTTCTTTAAAAATATAATTTACTTCATCAAGAACATTTTCTGAAAAATATGCTTCTTGTTTAAAAATATTTTTTGTTAAATTATGTTCTGGATCATATTTAAAAAGATAAGATATTATTACATTTGTATCAACAAACGGATTATTCAATTTCATCTTTCATAAACTCCATATTGTAAACTTTTTTAATAAATTTATTTTTATGTTCTGATTTTTCAGCTTCATAATAATTCAAATAAAATTCTTTTTCATAGTAATCAAATTGTTCTTCAAACTTGATATAATCCTTTTGATACTCTGTTGCTGTTATTTTTTTGTTTAATTCTTTTTCTTTTAAATGAAACATATCAAACATAAGTTTTGAAAGATTATCTATGAACTGAACATATTTTATTAACAAATCATAATCAAAATCGTAATGTTCATTATTTAGAGTTAAAAAAATATAATGTTCCACATAATTTTTTAAAAAGTCCCATAAATGAAGAATAATTGTACATGAACTGGAATAATAATAAAATAAATCTTCTTTAAATTCAGGAATTTCTAATAATTTATATTTTATTACAGGTGAAAACTTAGTAAAAATGCCAAGATTAATTAATATTTCTTGATATATTTTATTATAAGAATCAAAATCATCTTTAAATTGATTTTTATATAAATTATTACTAATAGTAGCAAAAGGTTCTTCTATATAATCTAAAAAAGAAAAAATATTTTCATTTTTACTTATCACAGCACTCATGAATAACACCATCCAAATGTAATTATACTACCTTAATTTTTAGTTATAAATTTACAAGATATTGATATTATAAATTTTTTTATTGCTTTGAATCTACGTTAAAAATATAAAAAATATTTCTAATATTTATTTAAATGTCTAAATCATCAAATGAGTAGATATTATTATTTAAATTGACTTTTGGCGAATATCTTCATCATAATAAAAATTTAAAATTATTAATAAATAAATCATGTTTGAAATCTTCAGTAAATTTAACATTAATTACGTTTATAATAATGAAAATATTTATATATACCGTTAAAGACTTTATTAATAAGAAGTTTTTATATGGATTGAAAAGTATCCAAAATTGCCTGAAGAAATTGGTAAAGCATTAAATGTAATTTTCTAGCAAGATTTGTGGGTGCTGGGTTTCAGCAGACTTATGTTTCCCAACATGGTATGAAATTAAAGAATAATTATTAAAAGAAGTAAGTAAAATACAAATCAAATCTTAATTAAAGAGTTTTGGTGATAAAAAAGCCATATCTTTTTCATAAATGGATGAGTATTCACAAAAACTCATTTTTTTGGAACTGTAAAATTTTATAGGATTTTTTTTGCGAAAAATTATAATTTTTCCAAAATTTTTTCATGATTTAATACGTTAATTTTTGTATTAAGAATTATATATTCATTTATACTATGTTATAATAATAAATATGAGATTGTTTTATAAATTCAAAATAAAATAGGGTTAAATATCTATTTAAAAAGAGATTATATATGCAAACTTAAATAAACTATCTCTAATGATAAGATATGTCTCATCCAACTTAAACTTTCGATTTTTATGGATGAAAAACCTACTTTTAATAAAAATTTAAATCAAAGAATAAATCAAGAATCGTCATTAACTAAAGATTATTCTTTAGAATTGTATGAAAACAACATATTTAAATATATTAATCTGAATGTCCTAAGTGTGGATTAAATAAAATAATTAAAAAAGGTACAATAACTAATAAGCAGATTTATTGGGAGAATCTGTTGAATTTAAAGAACATCAATATCCATGTAAAACTTGTAATAAAAAGATTGAATAAAGAATAAAACATTATTGACGATAATATATACTTTTTAAACAAATTACAGATAAATTACCGGAAATAATGAAAAAAGGATATAATTCATTAAGAAAAATAAAAGCATATTTCAAGATATTCTTAAACATAGATGTATCTCACACTACAATTAAAAATTGGTAAAAGATAGATGAAAACATACTAATAATCAATGAAAAAGCAAAATATAGTGGTTATTACTTGTATGATGAACAATTTTTAAGTTTAAACGGAAAAAGACATTATAGATTAACAATTTATGATTCAGTTAATGAGATCCCAATAAGTGAAAAAATAGTCAAAAACAGATCACCCTCAGTAATTAAACAGTTTATCAAAGAATCCCTTCAAAATAAACCCATAATAGCAATAACAACAGACTTTTATCCGATGTACTGGAATATACTAGATGATTTAAACATAAAACAACAATTATGCATAATACATCTAAGAAGAGTAATATACACAAACTTAAACGATACAAAAGAAGAACTAAATTAACAGAAGAAGAATTAGGCGAAATATGCTAATGCTAAAGAATTTACAGAAATATTCCATGAAACCAACTATTACCGAGCAAAATAAAAATATGAAGAATATGTGAATAGATACGAAGAAATTTCGGAGGATACAATAATTCATGGAACAATACTTATTATACCGTAATACCTAAAATAGAAAAAAACATCCAATAATTAGATAATTACTATAGAAATATTAATCCAAAAATAATTAAGAACGATACAAAACTATAAATTGAATATTAAGCTACTTATATTATCTAATGATAGTTTTGAAGATAAAAAAGAAAAAGATGTTTTAAGCCTAAAAATTTTCAGCCTCTAAAAGATAAAAAATTATATATAATGAAAAATACATTATATTATATTATGTAATGAAAAATTAATTATATAATTATAAATTCATTATGTTAAAATATATAATGCAAATTACATTACATGAGGGGAAAAATATGGATGAAATCGCAAGCATTACAGATACAAATTTAACCGAAACACAATTTTACAATAGAATAGATGAAATTAACATGTTATCCAATTTATTAAAAAGCACGGAATTTAATTCTTCACCCACCATACTATTAACAGGAATTAGAGGAGTAGGAAAAACAGCACTCATCAAAAAGATTAAAAACAAATTTGATAATGAATATTTAATTGTAGATATAGATTTGTCAAGAAGTAATGCATACCAACAAAAAAAACTAACACAAGGTAGCATAATTAAAATAATATATGATTCAATAATAAAAGCTTCAAAAGAATTTGGTTTAAGAACTGTTGACAAACAAATTGAAAAATATTTTAAAACAAACAAATTCAAAATTGATAAAATAATATCTTATGAACATATTCCAATACCCCTCTTTGAAAGTGAAGAAAATTATGCAAAATTAGCTGACTTTGTAATGGAACTTCCTCAAAAAATTTATGAAGACAACAGTGACAAATTAAAAGGAGTTTTCATTTTCATAGATGAAATCCAGTTGATTAAAGATTTAGACAATGTGAATAAATTTTTATGGTATATGCGTAGTTTTATTCAAAATCAAAAAAATGTAGCATACCTCTTTTGTGGAAGTATGAGTTTAAAAGACAGTTTAATCAATGACTTAAATGGAAAAGAAGGTGCATTTGGAGGACGAATGTTAACAATTGAAATCCAACCATTTTCAAAACAAACCACAATAAATTATCTTAAATCAGTACCAAGAAACTTACAACTTGAAAATAAAGCATTTGAAAGATTTTACAAATGCACTAGAGGAATACCATATTACATCAACATATTTGCAAAAATTCTACCAGAAAACATAACATTAACAGAAAATAACATTATCGAGTTATTCAAAGATTCAATAGATTATCTTGCAGTACATTTTATATTCATGTGGTCAAAATTAACATTTCAAGAACAAAAAATAATAATTTCTTTACTAGACAATCCCAAAAGAAGAATTGAAATAGCCAACACATTAAAAGTAACGAGCGGATCTCTAAACAGACCACTAAATCGTTTACTTAACTTCGACTTAATCGAATACACAAAGGACAAATATCAAATTACAGATCCCATATTTGTACAGTGGCTAAAAAATACTTATCAAAAAAATGGAACATATCCCTTCAGAAGCATTTAATTAAACATTACGTATTGAATTGCATTTCAAATTTAATAATTAAAAACAAGAAAAACCGACTATTAGTCGAAAAATGATTAATAAGAATATGATATTAAATAGTATATTAAAACAGATAAATGCTTTATTTTGGAGGCAATTATGAAAAAAGGAAAAAATGCTATTAACAATAGCTTATGATATGTTTCTCACACAAGGATATGAGAATACCAGCGTTGATGAAATCATAGAAAAAGCACAAATAGCTAAAGGCACATACTACTACTATTTCAAAAGCAAAGAGCAGATGCTCGAAGAAATCATAGATATGATGATTGATAATGAGACCAAAATGGAGAACAGATAATCAGAACGGATATTTCAGTACCACAAAAAATTGTAGGAATCCTTACATCTATGAAACCTACCGAAGCAGAACAACCCATAAAAAACACTCTTTTCCAACAAAATGTGTTAATGCACTATAAAGTCAGAAAAAAACTGATTGATACTACTCCACTTTTATCCGAAGTTATAAAAGAAGGAGTAAATGAAGGCATATTTGAATGTGACAATATACCTAAACGTGTTAAAATGCTCCTTATCCTCAGAGATGGTACATTTAATGAAGGAACCTTTAGTCAACAAGATATTTCAGTCTTTATAGAAATGACTGAAAAACTTCTTGGAGCGAAAACGGAACAATGAGTTTCATTTATGATCTGATTGATAAAAGTGATATGGAGGCGGTCAAATGAACAATACAGGAAACTACTAATATAAACCAGAACTCTTTTTCACGCTGGCATATCTTTTCACATGGATATTTTGGATTCCGACAATCTATTTGCCAGAAAGCATCAACCCACTGCTCATGCTTCTAGGCCTTATGGCTCCAGCTATTGTGTCCACAGTTTTCATTATGGCATCAGGTTCAGATGCACTTAAACAAGACTTTAAAAATAAGATCTTCGGCTTTTACAAAGTAAAATGGCGAAGTGTACATTGGGCTGTGATTGTATTTGCAATGGTAATAGTCTGTTCAATCCTGTTATCACTACCTTTTGGACAGTCACTTAACCAGTTTTTACTGAAAACTTTTCTTTTACAGGTGTTGGAATAGTCGGAGCATTTATTACCATTACAATTGCTTCAATAATTGAGGAAGTGGTATGGAAAGGATACTGTGAAGATTCAATTGGTAACTATATGAACTGGTTTTAGGAATCCATGATCTTTGGAGTCTTATGGTCTTTAGGGCATTTACCTTTAATCTTTATTCAAGGAACATTTCAGGCAGGACTTATGGTAAATCCTCTTTATGTGATTAACTTTTTTGTAAGCGGAATCCCAATGTGATTTGTCATAACATGGGTCTATCTTGAAAGCAACCGTTCAATATTAGCCTGTATGATATTCCACTTTTTCGTTAATTTCATGCAGGAAAAAATAGCAATAACGCCAGAGACAAAATGCCTAGAGACTATAGTAATAACAGTTCTAACAGTTATTATAATAATAGCTAAAAAAGACATGTTCTTCGAAACTCGCCATGTTGGAAGACTACTAGAATACAACAACAAGCAATAATAATCTGATAAAAGGAGTATGCAATGTATCAATAATGATACATTTTATAAATAACTATGTATGTTATAAAGACTTTAAAAAAGGAATATTAAAATTATTGTTTCGAGTACTCCATTTAATTAAAACAATTTAAAATTCAATAACTTGCAGGGGGTCTGGTATTAATGTTTCACAGTTTGGTGCTTCTTTTTCTATAAGTTTCTTAAATTGGTTAGCATCCTGTTTAATTGAAGGAAATGAGTTATAATGCATTGGAATTACTACTTTTGGATTTATCCAGTTTGTTGCCTTTGCTGCTTCATAGGGATCCATGGTAAATACATTTCCTATTGGAAGAAGTGCAATGTCTGGCTTGTATACTTCTCCGACTACAAATTTTAAATCTGAAAAAAGTCCAGTGTCTCCTGCATGAAATACCTTCAAGTCATTCTCAAATTCTATTAGATAACTGCCTGCTTCACCTGCATATCCTATTTCCATTTCAAAGTCATATGATGAGGAATGTTTGGCATCAAGCATCCTGATTGTCACGCCTCCAAATGATAGTTTGGCACCACAGTTGATACCTATTGCCTGAATACCCTTTGATTGCAGATATCTTGACAGTTCATAATTGCATATTACGATTGAATTTGAATTTTTGGCTATTTCAACAGTGTCTCCCAGGTGATCTGAATGTGCATGTGTAACACAAATTATGTCTGGATTTAAGCTACTGACATGAATTGGGCAGCTCGGATTGTCTCGTATAAATGGGTCTATTAATATGTTTATGCCATTGTTTTCCACTAGTTCAAAGGCAGAATGACCTAGCCATCTTAATTTCATCTTATTTTATCTCCATTTATAGTTTACAGACTCCATCTTTACAGGTGTTGCCTTCTTTGTTTTCATCCAATTTACTTTCATCTATTATCTGTTTTAATGTTTTCTTAAAATCGTTATATGATAATGCTCCTGGAATTGAGTATTTTCCATCTAATATGTAGAAGGGTACGCCTGTTATTCCTGCAGTGTATGCTATTTTTTCATCTTCTTCCACTTTATCATTATATAAGTTGCTGCTTAATACTTCTTCCACTTCATCTTTTTCAAGGCCCGTTTCCAGGGCTATGTTCATTAAAACATTTTTGTCTGCAAGTTTTAAGTTTTTGGTAAAATAAGCATCAAATAAATTGGTGCTTAAGTTGTTAACCAGTTTTGTGTCATTTTTGCTTTGTGCTAATTTCATCAGCCTGTGCGCATCTCGTGTGTTGGTGTATAATGTGGAGGCGTATTTGAAGTTTATTCCTTCATCCAATCCTAGTTTTGATATGTTATCAACTTCTTTTTGACTTTCATCCAGTGATAAACCATATTTTACCGCAAATCTTTCGATTGTTGTTGATTCCACTTCTTTTGGTGCGTTTGGATCAAGTTCGAAAGCATGAATATCATATTCTATTTCATCCTCCAGATTCAGTTCCTTAATTGCTTTTTTCAATCGTGTGTTACCTATATAACAGTATGGACAGGCAAAATCACTCCAGTAAATTATTTTCATCATGTTTTTTCTCCTTAATTATTTAATGAATATATAACATAATATAAATATATAAATCAATTAGTAACTTCACAGTTACCATGTAAATTTTTATTAGTGATGATGTTATGATAGATAACAATATTTGTCCAATAGGATCTACCTTAGATATTTTTAACAGAAAATGGATTTTTTGTATATTGTCCAATATTTTCAGGGGAATGAAACATTTTTCAGAATTCAAAAAGGCTAATCCAACAATCAGTAACCATATTTTAGCAGAAACATTGAAATATATGGAAAATATTAATTTAATTACTAAGACCGTTATTGAAGACACTCCTCAGATAAAAACTGAATATTCCCTGACAGAAAAAGGTAGAAAAACCAATAAGATTTTATATGAGTTCGTTTCATATTATTTTAACGAGCTAAACCATGTGGGATATGATGATTTCCAGAAGAAAGAAGTATTGCATGAATATAGGGAAGCCTTTGAAATCGACCAATTCACAGAACAATAACTTATTTTTATACATTTTTTTTACTAACTGACTCATAACTCTGCTTTGTTAAATCTGTTAAAAAGTAACACCTCAGATATATATAAAAAAAGATAATATGGGAATTTCATGATATGAGAATAAATACTTTAATATAGCTCGTAAACTAAAGCACATTATCATCATTGATGTCAATATCCTTAATGGAAACATAAACATGCACAAACCAGGTTAATACAGCGATAAATACGAAAACCACTATAATTTCGGGCTTGTAATAATAACCCACTATAATTCCCACAGCATAAAATAACAAGTGTATACTCGTTCTTTTCAAGTTTAAAATTTGCTTCAGTTGTCTATTATGTTCAATTTCAGTAATCTTCCAGAAAAGTATATCATAGGAAAATTCTATTACTATGAAAAATCCACAATAACATAGTTGTGCATTAAGATTTGTGAAATTATTTGATATTAAAATCGTGAAGTAGGGAAGTAATGACATTACAAAGATTACCACTCCAGTCATTGCAATTACCTTGCCGTTAATCTTTTTAATTATTTCAAAGATTATGTGGAAAAAGTACCAGTTGGTTAACACAACAATGAAACTGGTTAAATACGCAAAAAAATTTGTTTTCAAAGCCCAAAAGCCTGTTAATGTTATTGTTTCTGGTTGTGGTAGTTCAAGTACTATGACCGTGAGAATAATTGCAAGAACCACATCAACAAACGCTTCAAGTTTTTCAGAATCCATTATTTATACGCCCTCATATTATGTATTATGTGTTTATTGATTAAATGATGCTAGTAATTCTAGAGTTACTCTCATATTTTTATAGTATTTTTAATAAAATATTATTTCATGAAAGACATATTTGATAACATAAAATTTGGTAAATTTAATCTTAAAAGTCGAATTATAAGAACAGGATTATGGGAATCACAAAATGAATCATCAAAAAATCTTACAACAGAAATATATGATAGATATGATGAAATAGCAAAAAATAATGTTGGATTAATTATAACAGAATTAATATCTCAATATTCACATGATCGATTCAGTGACTATTCACACTATCTTAATTCCCGCTATTTTGTCAAGGAATTTAAAACTGTTACAGATATTGTTCACCAATATGATGTTCCAATATTTGCACAGTTAGGTTTCATTAACTGCAATATTAACGGCAAACAGATGATGGCAGTTAATGACTTAACACATGAAGATATCAGAACAATACAGTCAGATACTGTTATGGCAGCTAAAAAAATAGCATTTGCCGGATTTGATGGAATTCATTTAAACATAGGAAATAATTATTTCTTCTCCAGAGTTATGGATCCATTTGAAAATGAACGTGAAGATGAATATGGCGGAAACACTTATAATCGTGTGAGAATGATTATTGAAATAATTCAACTAATCAAAAAGATGACAAAGTTACATGTTCATTGTCGTGTGAATTTATATAAAGATTTTGACGACTCTCTGGAAATATGCCGAATACTTTCAGAAAATGGTGCTGACAGTCTACAGATTACCAAGTTTCTATCCCCACAATACTTCAGAAAAGAAACTTCCAACCAGAACATGCTGGTAGACTTCACAGATACTGTTACAAAAGAAGTGGACATTCCAGTAGTTCTGGGTGGTGGACTATCAAACATGGAATCCATCAATACTCTGATAAATAATACAAATATTGATTTTATTTCCATGCAAAGACCTTTTGTCAGAAGTCATGATTTCCTAACTCAATGGAAAAATGATGGATTCGGACAATCAGAATGTAAAACATGTAATAATTGCTATTGGAAAAAAAATAGCGTATGCCTTATCAAATAAAGTATGCTTTTTCCAATACTCTTTTTTTGTCAGTATAAAATTAGATGGCTATGAACACACATTTTAAGTTGATAGAATATATCTTCAAGTACATTTAATTCTTTTTCACGACCCCCATAAATAAATGGTAAGAGTACTATTATTTTTCTAAACAGGATATTTTTCATAAGTTGAACTCTGAATTATAACGTTTCATAAAAAAAATATTTGTAATAATATGGTATAAACTTTTAGATAAGAACTATAATATTATAAAAATTTAATAGGACGTTCGTCAATACTCATTTTTTTCAAAAAATTAAATTTTTTAGTATATCTTATTTTTATTTATTTTTGTAATTGAAGTTTAAAATCTTTTTTTTATTTTAAATTTTTATTTTGTTTGTTTTATTTTTAATATTATTCTTGGTTTATTTCTTATTTTATATATTATTTGTTTATTTTCTAGTAAAGTTTATATACTATTTTGTACATAAGTATAATTAAGAATTAAAATATATGGATTGTTTATTTATGGTTATGGATGGTATTGATACGAATCAGACGAAATTGATTGTTAGAACTAATGATTATAATGTTCCGAAAGATCATATTTCTCGTTTTGTTGTTGAGTTTATTGAAGAATCTATCGAAAAAATGAATATTAAACTAGAAGAAAAGAAAGACGGTAGACCATATTTAACATTTGTTCAATGTTAAAATTACTTGTTTATGCTAAAATAGAACATATGGATAGTGCTCGTATAATTGCAGATATGCAAGGTATCATGACATATTTAAGTATGTTTGTGATGGTATTACTCCTTTTGAACGTTCAATACAAAGATATCGTGATGAATATGGTGAATATTATGAGCAATCATTGAAAATGACATTAAAAAAAGCATCTGATGAGAATTTAAGTGAATTTAATCACGTTGCTATCGATGGAACTATAAAAAAAGGATGTAATGCTAACCATAATATCATCTCAAAAAAAGAAACAAAAATATTGATTAATTATTATAATGGAATTAAAATAGAAGATAAAATACTGGATAAACTCCACAAACCTGCTAAAAATTTAATATAAAACATTAAATTAAGTGATAAAGAAAAATTAGAAAAATTATACGATATAAACACTCAATTCACCCTAACTAGACAATATAAAATACCAATGAATGACATAGAAGCCCGTAAAATGAAAGGAAAAAAGGAAACTTCTATATAGCTTATAATATCCAATCAGCAGTTGATTATGACACCAAATTAATATGTGCAGTAAATGTCACACAAAGCCCTACAGATCATTACGAACTTCCACAAATAGCAGATAAAACAATAAAAAACCTTGGTAAAACACCAGAACATATGAGCGCAGATACAATCTACTTAAATCCAACAAGTTTATCATACTTCAAAGACAACAACATAAATGGATTAATACCAACTAGAAAATAATCCAAAGAAAAAATAGAAAACTAAACTAAAATCCATTCCATAAAGACCATTTTGAATATAATGGAGAAAAAGATGCATTTAAATGTCCATCAGGACAATATTTAACATGTTACAACCAATACACAATAAAATCCAAAGATCCAGAAAAACCAGATAAAATAAAAAGATTATACAACAATTATGAAGCATGTAAAAACTGCAAATTCAAAAAAGACTGAATATCACAAAAACAAACACACAGAACCATCACAGAAAACGGAGACAGATTACAAATAGAAATGTACTTCAAAATGGAAAAACAAGAATATCAAGAAGAATACAGTAAAAGACCCTGTGTAGAAGGACCATTCGGAAGATTAAAAGAATATTATCACATAGAACAAGAAGTAGTAATAGGAAAAACAAAAACAGAACAAAGAATCAATCTAGATGCATTAGCATATAATATAAAAAGACTATACAACATACTAACAGATAAAAAGAACAATAAAAAAGACATATGCGAATTATGCGAAAATATATCAGCCACACACCAATTAGAACTAGATGTATACATAAAATAAGAAAATATAAAAAAAAATATTTATGGCGGACACCCTTATAATATGGAAAATGTTTTATATGGTATGTAAATAATATTATCTTCTTTAGATATTTTTGTTGTGGTATTTGATATTATTATACCATGAGAACTTTTATAGGTTTTCATTGCTGTTTTTACTTGTTTTTTATCTTTTTTTCCTCTTCCTACTTCTATGGGTATTGGATTTTGAAAACCTTTTTGTATGATAAAATCTACATTTTGTTTGTTTGAATCATAGAATAAGTATGTGTTATATGTTTTTGTGAACTTTTCTTGTAATAAAGAAGCAATCATATTTTCTAGTAATATTCCATTATATTCTTCTTTACGTATGGAATTATTTCCCAAAGTAGATGAAAGTGCATGTTTTAGGCTGCTTGTTGCAAAATAGTATTTTCATGTTTTTTTTGTTCTTTTAGATGATGTTCCATATGCTTCAATATGAAATATTAAATGTGTTTTTTCTAGTGTGTCTAAAATGTTTTTGATATTTGAAATTGATGTTTGTAAATGTTTGGATAGTTTAATCTGTGATAAATCACTTGCTCTTTGTAATGCTAATTGTGAAAGAACTCTATCAACATTTGTTAAATTGTCTGTTGTGAAATTCTTTATGTTACCCATGTCATTATTGACTATTTTTGATATGATATCCATTAAATGTGATTGCTGTTCTTATTTATTGTTTCTATAGTATATTCTTTACAAAGAATAAAATAACCATAAATATATTCATTACAAAGAATAAAATAACCATAAATATATTCATTACAAAGAATAAAATAATAAACCTAAAATAAAAAAAAAGAGAATAGAAAATTAACAACTGATAATAAGTGCTTGAAACAATTATTCTAAAAACAATAAAAATTGTTGAACACTCCCATTCTAAAACATCTGTTACGTTAAACATTTATTATCTAAAATATTGTCTAATTGTACTAATTGCTTAAAATTTAATTTTAATGTCTCCCACCACCAAATTTAGACTCAATCCATCCTTCGTCACAAATTTTTGCCCATCATAGCATGGTTTTAATTCTACATTAATAAATTGCTTGCTTATTTTATAGTATGTCCACCAATATGTATTCCATAACTATTAAACATTCATAATAACGAATAATATGATTATATTGCATAATTATTCCATAATAGGATGCATATTATTTTTTTCTCCAAATCATTTACTTTTTCTTGTCAGGAACATATTATATTTTTTCTTAAAAAGAAATAGAAACGTTATATCAAAATGACATATAAAATATGATGATGAAAAAAATCATATTTCTAATCTTATTTCATCATAATTCAAAATGGGAATCTTACTATTTTTATTTCCATCAATTAATTGAATAAAACCATTTTCAGATAATTTATGAACTTTAGGCTGAATAGTTTTAACATCTTTATGCATTTTATCAGCTAAATCCCTAATTGAAGTTATTTCATTGTATTTAATTGCAGACAGAACTTCAAAATCTAATTGAGTTAAGTTAATTTTATTAGTAACTAAAGCTTCACCTTTTTCAATAGTTTCATGGGGATTTTCTAAGAAATAATTCCAATTTTCTAAATCAATTAACATTTCCATATTATTTGTTTGATTAAATAAACGTTCTAATTCTTTTTTAGAACCATATTTTTGGATTAAATCTTTAATTACATCAGTACCATTCTGTCTTTTGATTAATGTTATCATCATTTCAATAACTCCTCCCCCCAATAAATCCAATTCAACTTTCTTATATTTTTCAATATGAGCTTTTACAATAAATAATGTTTCATATAATGTTTTAGTCTATCTTCTAGCCCTATCTGGATGAATATATTGAAAATCATGTTCATAATTATCTATTAAAATATTATCTGGTGTTATAACTATTGACCAGCCACGTATAGTTTCCTGAAAAATTATTCTTTTTTCATACAAACAAATATCTTGGTTAGTATTTCTTTTCATATAGTAATATCATCCTTATAATATATACAAATTTGTTGGTATTATACCATCACTAAATGATTCAAATTTAATGTAATCTAATTAACAACCCTAATTTTAAATCTTTTCAAGTTTCTGAAATATTTGACATAATTAAAGAAGTTTAATCTATTTTTATTATATTCATATTACTGTTTCATAATAATTTGCCCATTTTCCACATTATATATGCGTTTGACCTTATCAACCTTGTCATATCTATCATCAAAGGATACAAAATCCCAAAATTTACGGTAATTCATATAATAAATATTTATACAGTCTGAAAAATCGAATTCACCATTAAATCTAACATAGATCCCCAATATCTTCTTAAATATGTCATTTTCATAAATATTTAATACCTTAGTAATTTCTGTGATTAACCGGAACATTTCCTTCTTTGTTTCATCATCATATTCTTTACAGAAGTTCATCACCTTAATTAATTCACTGAATGTAATGTATAATTGTTTTTGATCAAGAAAATAAATTAAAGATAATGCTTGTTCATGATTTTCATGAGTTTGATCAAAAAGTGCTTCAATTAATGTGTGATCAATTAAGTAACCCATAGTCATTTCTATATTCACTTCCTACTAATTTTACTTATATCCAATAAGGACGGTTTCTTTATAAATTTCAGTGTAACTGTTTTATTTTCTTCATCCAAATCCCATTCAACATAAGATGCACCTTGCACATCCAAAATTTCTCTAACTCTTTTCGGGATTGCTGTTTGATAATAATTATTTAATGTAGTCCTAATAATCATACAATTTCGCCTCTAATGTAATACTTTATAATTCAATATATATAAACTTTATAATAAAAACTACAAAAAAATAAAAATAATTTAAAAAAATTTAAGAATAATATAAAAAATATAAAAAAAAGAAAAATATTCTTGAAACTTTTTAATCATATGATTAAAAGAAGAGAACTATAAACAATAATCTATCAAAGTTAGTAATAAGACAAAACAAGCATCAAGATTGCTTTTATATGAAATGGAGAATATTTAATTTTTTTTTAAATAAAAGAGGTAATAAATTTAGTGTCAGTTGATATTTATTGGTTTTTGTTTAGTATTTTATGTTTTTTTTTGTTGATGTTTATTTTGTGTTAAACTTAAATAATTATCAATGCTATCAAGTTAAGGATTTTGTGTTGAAGTAACTTTTTTTTAATTTTGTTTTTTTATGGTTTTCTGTTGTTTCCGGGGTGTTTGTTTGTTGGGTCTTGTGCTAGTCTGTTGTTGGTGTTTGGGGGTGGGCTTATTTTTGTTGTGACTAAACTTTTGGATGCTATTTCTGTTATATGCTTTATT
>JAFRMD010000007.1 GCA_017430835.1 Methanosphaera sp. | reverse complement strand
TTATCAATAGAATTAAGTAAATTTAAAGTAAAAATAGGTTACAATATAAAAAATAAAGGATAATGATGGGATAAAAATTTTAACTTGACTGCCTTGAAAAAACAGTCTCACAAAATGAACGTTAACTTGACAGCATTGTTTTTTTTTATAATATTTATAAAATAATCAAAATACTTATATAGTCCAAAGAATATATTTATGTAATAAAAAAGGAGATTAACAAATATGACTGAAATACCAAAAGCACCAGTTACAAGAATTGTTAAAAGTGCAGGTGCAGAAAGAATAAGTAAAGAAGCAGAAGAAAAAATTGTTGAAGCAGTAGAAGCATACACAAGTAAACTAGCAGAAGCAACTATTGACTTAGCAAAACATGCTGACCGTAAAACTATTCAACCTGAAGATGTAGAATTAGCTTTAAAACATTTCTAACTAATTCTGTTTCTTATTTTTTTTCAATTTTTATAAACTCCACTTATTTTAAGCAAATATAACTTTTTCTAATAAAATCATATAATTATTATAAAATGTTTAAAAAATACAATAATAAAATAATACAAAAAAAGAAATAGAGTATTAAATATTATATTTTGATTTAACACCCACCAATGATAAAACAACAGCCATAATACAAAATATTGTTGAAAAGACCATTGTAATTTGACTACTTTGAACAAGTAATGGATAATTTGATGGCATGATAGGAACATTTCCCATTATACATGAAAAGATTAAAGTTAAAAGTCCAAGACTAAATGATTGACCAATAGTTCTAACCGTTGATAATGATGCAGATGCTGTTGGTATATATTTCTTTTCAACGCTACCTAGGATAATATTACTATTAGGTGATGAAAATATTCCAAACCCTAATCCGTGTAAGCACATTGCTATTATAATCATATATAATGGTGTTGACTCATTTAGCATACATAATAAAAACATTCCAACTGAAACCATACCCATACCTATAGCTGCAAGGATCTGTGCATCTACCTTATCAGATAATCTTCCAGAAAATGGTGCACAAATTGCCATCAGTAAAGGTGAAACAAATAATATGAATCCAGTAGTCTGTGGAGAATGTCCCATTAAATACTGAAAGTGATTATTTAAAATGTATGTAACAACAAAAGTTGCAAAATAACTGATGAAAGCTGCAATATTTGAAGAGGCATACTTAGGATTCTTAAATAATTTTATCTCATATATAGGGTTGTCCTGTTTTAGCTCATATTTTACAAAAATTAATAATATAACAATACCAACCAAAGAAATTATTATACCATTAAACTCGTTTAATATTGTAAAACCGTACATTAACAAACTTATAGCAATAATATACAATAAACTACCCATCGTATCAATACTTTTATCAACACCAATGGTCCATTCCTTATCAATTTTATAAAGTAATAATATTGATATGAAAATTAAAGGTAAAGTAATGTAAAAAATACTTCTCCAGGAAAAGTTTTCTACAAGAATTCCACCAATCGTTGGTGCAGACATTAATCCAATATAAACACCCATGATAGTAAATCCAACTGCTTGACCCCTATTTTGTGGTGGAATTTGTGCTGTTATCATAGCCATTACATTTACAAAAAGAACTGCAGAACCAATGGCGTGAATAAACCTTGAAATAAATAACGTGGTTGCATCAAATGCAATACCAGACATTACTGCACCGAGCAAATAAATGAACAAACCAATTATTAAGGTACGTTTTAAACCATATTTTCCACATATTTTTGCTAATGGAACGCTTGCAGCAGCTATTACGAGCAAATAGATATTAACTACCCAATTTTGTACAATATTGGATAATACAAACTCCGTAGCTATTGTAGGTAATGCAACGGACAAAGCATTTGAATTAAATGCTACTGCAAAAGAAGATAATATGCCAATTATTACAACATATTTATTCATAGTTTTTTCATTAACCATGATACTACCTTTATTTTAATAGTTTAATTAATTTATTTATAATTTTTAAAGATTTAACTAGCAAATATAAATGATTATTAGTCAAAAATAAGATGAAGAAATTTATCATGTCATTTTATGAAAATTAGTAGAAAAAAAGATTTTTATAGTTTATGAATAAAAAAAATGTAAAAATAACGTTTTGGAAGAAGGATAAGTAATTTAGTAATTGCTTGAGTTTAAATTATCTTCTAAAACTTGAATTATGTTTCTTGCTACTTGTGGTGTCATAACTACCTGTGAAACACATTCTTGTATCATTTCAACATTTCCATATTCGTCACTATCTAATTTTTCTTCCAAAAATGCTACTCTAATTTGATCTGGTGAACCTACACATACTGCACCAGATATTGTTTTTGTAGGTTCATTATTGAACTTTATTTTTGGCATTTGTGCATCATTTAAACTATCCATAATTTATCATTCCTTTATTGTAATTTTGGCTGATGTATTGAGTCATGATTATTTCAGTATTTAAATCTGATATATTTTTTTCTATTATTTGATAGTCATCTGGTGTTGTTACTGATATTTTTTCATTGTTTTCTATTTTTTCAAGTTCTTTATTGATGTCTACTTCATAATCAATACTATCTAAATATTTATCAAATTCTTCATGTGTTAATTCTTTTCCAATTACTTCTTCAGATTTTTCTAATTCTTCCGCCATTATTAAATCAGCTATGTCAATTTGAGTTTTAATGAGTATTTTTACTATGTTTGATTGAAGATTAACTTTATATTTTAATCCATTTTTAATAAGTATTTTTATTTCTTCTAATTCTTTAATGAATGAATCTAAGGTTACTCTTGAAATTTCTGCCCCTACTGCCATTTCTTTCTTTGTGTACTCTCTTTTTGGATTAGTTAATACATAATTGATTACTTTTACTTGAGGGTATTTGCCAAATATTCTTTCGTACAATGTCATCTCACCATGTATATATTTTAAACTTAAAAAAATTAAAATGTACAATTTTTATACATACTATTATATATGATAAAGCTTATATTTAAAAGTATATGAAAAGCAATGATGAACTTGAAAAAGATATACTGTCCACACTATTCAAGCATGGATGTATTGGAAAACACCATACTCCCATAATAAACCTTTGTAGAAACTTAAACCAATACTCCTGTAAAGAAATAAAAAAAGGAATAAAATCCTTACGTAAAAAAAAGTATATCAACATCTATAAAACGTACCATGGCATGGATGTAAGAATAGTGCCTTCAAGTTTACAGGAAATCAAAAAAATAATTGAATATGAAATTAAATGAACATAGAATCATGGACTTCAATCATTTGTTTTTCAAAACTACTTTGAGTGATAGAACCTTCAAGTAGCTGTATTTTTAAATCAAACACCTGAGCAAATAATGACAATTGTGGTAAAATTAACTTCATTAAGTAATTAATACTTTCTAAATTGATAATATCCTCATCAATTACAGGATCATTAAAATTCCAATTAATGATTGTATTATCAAGTTCATATTGTAATTTATCAAATAAATAAAGAACCATTAACTGAATATCCATAAATTCAGGGTAAACATCATCTTCAAAATTCTCATCTTGTCCAAAAAATGCTAATAATTGTGGGAAAACTCTTTTTGATGCATATTTTATTAAACCAGTTAATTCAATGTAGACTTCATTACAAAAAACGTTTTCTTCAACTATTTTATCTAATTTCTGAATTATTTCATAGTATTCAGTGAAAATTAATCGCAAGTATTGGATATATTCTGAATAATCGTCTTCTATTTTTAAAAAATTGTCATCTAATAATCTATTTTCAGCCATGTTCTTCACCTTTTAATTAGTTAATATAATATTTTTAAACAAGGCATATAAAAATATAATGTTAAAATAAAAAAATATCCAACAAAATATTAGATAGACAATACAAAATTCATCTAGTTTTAATTAAAAAAAAGAAGATACTTTAAATAATAGTAGGTACTAAATAATAATTGTAATTTATAATAATTTAATAAAAGTAATATATTGAGAAAATCAGATAATACTTATCAAAAAATTATTTTTTAATTTTTATCTTTATTAAAAATTCATTTATTTAAAAAAAAAACATTATTGAAGGATTATTCCTATTATAAAATTAATGTTATTGATACAAGGTGATAAATTGTTAGAAGCATATTTACCATTTATATGGTTAATTATATTTGGAAATATAGAAAACTTAATACTAGCTTCACATGGCGTAGTTAAAGGAGCAAACCCTGTAAAACTCGGTATTGCTAGTTTTATTTGTGTAATAATATGGTTTATTATTGGTACAGAAGGTACTATGATAGCAATGCAATATTCAAGCATAATTAATTTCATTGGTGGAGTAGCAATATTCATTTTAGGAATACAATCCATGGTACAAGCATTCAGATTTAACAAAGATGAAAGTTATAACTAAGGTGAAACAATGGGACTATCTAATTACAAGGAATTTCTAGGATTACTAATATTTGGTAACATTGAAAACTTAGTACTATCATCTCAAGGTGCTGTAGCTGGAGTTAATCCTTTCATATTATGTGGTTTAACTTTAATTAGTGTATTTTTCTGGTTTGTCTTAGGAACTTATGGTACTAAAGTTGCAATCAAATACGCTAGAGTAATAGAATTTATTGGCGGACTTGCAATATTCATATTAGGTTTACAAGCCATATTAGAATCATTACCTATAATAATGACACAATTCTTCTAAATATGGAAAAATTAACTAAATTAAACAAAAATAACCTTTTTCACCTTTTTAATAACAAAATAATCCTTTTAAGCTCCTTTAAAAAATAGAAAAAAATTAATCTTCTTTTAAGATTACTACACCCTCAGAATTTATTTCCAATTTATCAGAGAATCTGAGGAAACTAATAACTTCATTAAGTTTATTAGCAGTTTTTTGTGATAAAGATTTAAAACCAAACAACTTAGAAACTTTTTTTGCTAATTCCTTAGTTTTAACATTATTATTAAGCACCAATACTTGTTTTATAGCTTCAATTATTTCATCATCAGAAATATAATCAACGTTTGGCTTAACTCTTTTTCTAACTACAATGTCACGTTTAAATATGTAATAATAGTTATTTTTTACATAAACATCATTTGATGATTGAAGTAAAGAACTGATATAGGAATCTACTGTATTTTTAAACTTCTTAGTAGCTTTAACATTGTAAGATTTTTTTAATCTATTGTATATTTCTTCCCTATGAACTGGAGCTTCCATTTGAATTATTTCTTGAATGTTTTCAATAACGGATGATTCACTAAGTTCATAGAAATCATCACAATCAATTTCCTTATTAAAGTAATTGTAATTACTTTCAGTAGCATTTTCTTTAACTTCTACTTTTTGAACTTGTATTTTAGATTCAATAGGCTTTTCGTTTGGAACCTCTTTTGTTTTTAGTTCTTCTTCCCTCTCTTTCTCTTCTTCATTTCCAGAGGATTTTTTGATTTTTTGTTCCTGCTTAATTACAGGTTTCTTCTTAATTACTGGTTTTTCTTCGTTTTTAAGTTCATTTTTTTCAATTTCGAAGGTATCTTCCATTTCTGGAGTATCTTCAATTTCCTGAGAATCTTCAATTTCTGGAATATCATCTATTTCTTGAACATCTTTTGATTGTTTGAAATCTTCACTTTCTAATTTTTCTGAATTTAACTCTTCATTATCTGTTGATTTTTCATCTTGTTCAGCAGATTTAACATTTTTCTGTGCTTTAACTTTCTTTTGAACAGTATCTTTAAATCCAGGCCGTAAATCTCGAATATCTGGATAATCATTTTGTTGATCTTCAGTATTATCTTCAAATATATCTTTCCAATCTTCATCCTCAGAAATATTCTCTTTAATAGGTGTGCTTTCTACGAAATTTTCTTCCAATTCATCATCAGAATTTATTTCCGGAGTAATTGTGTCATCAGATACATTTACAATAGGTCTAGATTTTAGTGCATCGCCTATGGCATATAATAAATGCATTTTTGCATTTTCTCTGTTATGATACCATTCTGTTGACCATACTCTACAGAATTTCCAACCTAAACCTTCAAGTATACTTTGACGAATTCTGTCACGGTCTCTTGCTGAAGGACTTGTATGGTATGAAGCTCCATCACATTCTATTCCTATTATGTACTCATCAGGGTTGTTGTTATCAATTATAGCTAAATCTATTCTATAACCAGCACATCCAACTTGTTTAGCAACATTGTACCCTTCATCAATTAAAAAGTCATAGACTGATTCTTCAAATTCTGAGTCAAAGTCTTCATCGTCATTATAACTTGATGGGAACTTACCTTTTTCTGCATAGTATAGATAAGTTTTAAGAACTTTCACTCCTTTAGGTGTTCTTGCATTTATACGCATATCACTAGATTTGAAATTAGAAAATACAACACATTTCTCTTTTGCCCTTGTTGTAAGTACATTTAGTCTTCGTTCTCCACCTTCATTGTTTAATGGTCCGAAGCTGCTTGAAAGATTATGATTATTGTCAAATCCATATCCTATACTGATAAGCATAACGTCTCTTTCATCACCCTGTATTGTTTCTATATTTTTTACAAAGAATGCTTTTTCTCCTTCTGCATAGAAGTATTGTTCTAATTCAGGATTTTTCTGTAGCTTTTTTTCTAGCTCGTCAAGTATTGCTTGTTTTTGTGCTACACTAAATGTACCTATTCCTAAGCTTTTAGTTGATTTGTATTTTGCAAAGTGGTTACATGCATATTCAACTACTTCTTTTGCTTCTTGTTTATTTTGTCTTGTTTTACCTTTGTCATATATGTTGTTTGGATTGTAGACTAGTTTTAATCCTAATTCATTTGAATCTATTACTGGTGATGGATATACAATCAGATCATTGTTATAGAATTCCAGGTTGGATACTGCTATCAATGATTCATGCCTACTACGGTAATGACATTTTAGCATTCTGTATGGCAATACTGTTTTACAGAAATGAAGTATGCTTTCTACATCCTGTACTCCAACTTCTTCTTGTTCATCCGTATCTATGTTAGTTTCTACATCAAAGAATATTGTTGGAGGTAATTGTTTTGTATCACCCATTATAATGTAATGTTTTCCTCTTAGTAATGCTCCTATTGAGTCTTCTATTTTTACTTGACTTGCTTCATCAAATATGACGTAGTCAAAGAAGGATTCGTATGTTTTTGAGTCTAAGTATTGTGCTATTGATAAGGGACTCATTAAGAAACATGGTTTTATGTTTATGATTGGTTCTGGACATTCATTAAGCAATTGTCTTATAGATTTATGGTTTCGTTTTTTGTTCATTTCATGTACTAATATACCTAATTGTGAAGTTGGTATTATACTTGATGATACATCTGGTCGTTTTTCGTCTAATTTTTGTTTTACTCTATAACGGTTTAGTTTAATTGTTTCCGTGTCTAATCGTTTGAAGATTTCTATATTTTTTTCATAAATATTTGAGTTGAAGTTCTTAAGAATTTCATTATCATCAAACACATCAATTAATATGTTATTAGCGAAGTTGTATTCATATAGTAATACTATTGCTTCTGCTTTAATTTGGTCTTTTTTAATTAATTTTAGCAAGTCCTTCGTATATTCATCTTCATACAGCTTGCAGTGTGTATTGAATTGACTCCAATTACTTAATGAACTAATATTATGGGATATGTTTTGAATGGAATTGTTAAATTCATCGATTTTTAAAGAGTTAAGATTTTTACCACTTAATTTTCCTGTAAAATGTAATATGGAATTTAAGTAATTATAATCTTCCAATATTTCATCATAACATTTTTCAAGAACATTCACTAAACTTTCTAATTCATAAACATTTAAGTTTTCCAGTGAAATGTTTGAAGTACTTGTTTGACTGATAAATTTACCAATATTTTCATTTTCAACTTTTATAGATAAATAATCAGAGTTTACATTATCCCATGATTTAAAGTATTTCCTTGCAAGAATGTCATGTTTATCTATGAATGTTTTAACCTTTTTCTGGTTGTATAGCAAGTTTACATGATATTCCAAGTCATCTAAGCGTGGGAAATATTCTCTATTGAAAAATTTTGCTACTTTAACATTAATAGTACTAATTTCATCAAATATTTTTGTTAACTTTTCTAGTTCAAATATTATTTTTTCATCAGTCAACATGTTAAATGAAGTAAATGGCAAGATTTTATTTCTTATACTAATTAATTGATCATTCCATAATAATATGTTGTCAAAATCTTCAGTTATTGTTTCATCATCAACATCATAGGAGTAGTACCCTAATAACTCTTTTTTGGCTTTCTTGTAGTCTTTGTTTAAAAATTTTGTAAATGAATTCTTTCCAGCTTTGAAAGAGTAGAACTTTTGTTGTATTTCTGGATCATTTAGTGCTCTGTGAACTGGTGAATCATATATTAATCTCAAAGATTCCTTGAATGTACTTAATAATTCAGGCACATTCGGTTGTGACATTATCTCTAGGGATATGTTTAAACTATTGGCTTGTATTAATAGTTCATCTAATCTTTCTTTAATTGGATTAATATTAATTTTTGTTACATCAATATTATTATTGTAAGTGTTTTGATATTCATATACTGCTGAAACTATCTGATTTAATAATTGTTTATCTTCATTGCAATCACTCTTGGATAGTAAGAGTTTTGCTTGTTGTATAAATTTACTAATGTCCCCCATAGTTCTAGGTGTTGAAAAATCAACTTGTTTATTGAAAAGTGAAATTTTTTCTTCAATAGTGTTCATATGAGTGTCTATCTCAAATGCTTTAAACCTAATATTATCTATATTGTCTGGTGAAATATAGTCAATATCCGTATAGTTCCATGGGTTTTTCTTAATAGGTTGGATTTGTTTATAAATTTCGGCTATCCTATCTATATTAGACATTAATTCTCCACGTTTTATTGGGTCATGTCCTTTCAGATTAGGTAACTTAAATTTGTAAACTCTTTGTCCTAACTTCTCTAGTTGTTGGTAATTATGTTCATAAATTCCAATAAGATCATAAACTGAAAGATTAGTATCACCATATGTAGTTCTGATTAAATGCATATAACTATCAAGATAATCCCTTGACTGTTTTAATTTATCATAATCTTCATAATCTTTTACTTTTGTAGTATCCTGAAGTAATGATTTACTTAAATCATCAAGTAATGCTTTTTTTCTAGTTTTATTACTGTGTAATTCAAGACAATAATTACCTAATCCTATGGAATCCATACGTTTTTTAACAACATCAAGAGCAGCCATTTTTTCACTTACAAAAAGTATACTCTTTTGATTTGCAAGAAGCTCCGATATTAAGTTTACAATTGTTTGGGATTTACCTGTTCCTGGAGGTCCTTCAACAACAAGACTATGTCCTTTTTTTGCATCTTCTATTACGGCTATTTGTGAAGAATCAGCATCCATAACATTATAAGTATTTATTGGATCTAACTCTTTATCTATATTTTCAACATCAAAACGGTCAAATTTATCCACGGTACTTAAACCAAATAATCTACCTATTTCACTGTTATTGATTTGATTTGACCAATTTTCAACCGATAAATCCTTAAACATTACAAATTTTTTAAAGCTGAAAGTACTTAAATCAACTTCTTCTAATACATTCCATCCTCTTTTATTTGCTATTGAACGTTTTACATCGCCTACATATTCAAATATATCATTTCTTGATTTTATCTTTTCTCGGATGGGAAAATCTACTCCCAAATCATGCAATTTATGTTTTAATGATAAATTTAAGGATATATCCTCATTACTCCATTTAACTATAAATGGTGAGCTAACTGAACGTCTAGTTATCTCAACAGGAACCAAAATTAATGGTGCTTTATGTGTTGATTTTTCATGTGCTTGTTTCCATTCAACAAATCCTAAAGCAATAAATAAAGTATTATATCCCTGGTCACTAATACTTGACTTATAGTATTGGAAGAGTGATAATAATTTTTTCTGAAGTTCCTTTTCCGTGTGACTAGTCTCCAACATTAAAGTATTTTTAGTATCTGTAAATACATAATCATCAAGAGAAGCTTCTTCATCACCTGATTTCTTCTTAGGAGCAAAAACAATTTTTTGTCTATTAATTACTAATGATTCATATAAATCCATCATCTGAGAGTTAGTAACATGAACAGTCCTAGCATTCTCTTTGAAATTAAGTAAATTGTTTCTTAAACCCATATCTAAGAGGTTTTGTTGTAATGAATTAAACACACTGTTAAAATCCAAATTAGATTGCTCTTCCATATAATCACATAAAAATAATATACTTAAGTTAAAATTTAAAAATTGGATGAAAATTTTTTTAAAAAATTTTTTACTATTATTTGATTTGTAAACAACAAATATTATAATTTAGCATTAGAATAAAATTTTAATATTAAAAAATTTCTTAACTTAAAATTATTTTATAGTTGAAAAAACTAATTAAACAGCAATACATAAATATAAACATGATTACAAAATGTTCTAAAGATATATATATTAGTGCAAAATCAGTTACATTTAAATCAAATGAATTAATATAAGATTCTCCAGTAGAATTATGAAATAAAAATAATGAATAATTAATGATGTTTTAATATATGCCCACATTATGACAATAATTAACGATATTGACATTGAAAAAAATTATGATTAAAAAAATAGAGAAAAATGAGAAAGAATATCTGATAAAAAAATATTGTGGAAACTCTAAAAAGCATATGGAATTATTTAAATTTTAATTGATTAAATAATCCTCTTACAATTTGTCTTGATGCTTCTCTTGCTACTGTATTTATTGCACTGCCAGCCATTTTCTCAATTTCAGATTTTTGTGCATTATTTCTTTGAGGTTTAGGTGCTGGTTCTTGTGTTTGCGGAGCTTGTTGATTTGGATTGAAATCTAAATTTCCGGCAGATCCAGTATTTTGCTGTGCTTGTGCTTCTTGAATTACTTGCTCTGGAACATTTTCTATTTTCTGTAGTAATACTTCATATGCGGATTCTCTGTCTAATGCTTCCATATACTTTTCCTTATATATTGACATAGACATTAGTTCCTGTCTGTAGCTTTCATCTATTGCACCTGTGTAACTTTGTGTTGGAATAATATCTACTTTTTCCACCATGCCCGGTACTCCTTGTTCATCAAGTAAGGATACTAAAGCTTGACCTATACCAAGGTTTGAGATTTCTTCTTTTGTGTCAAGTTCAGGGTTTGGTCTGAATGATTCGGCAGCTACTTTTACTGCTTTTTGTTCTTTTGGAGTATAAGCCCTTAAAGCATGCTGAATTCTGTTTCCTAATTGTGCAAGAATAGTTTCAGGTATGTCTGATGGACTTTGTGATATGAAGTACAGTCCCACTCCTTTTGATCTGATGAGTCTTACTATTTGTTCAATCTTCTTTTGGAAAGCTGGATTCATTCCATCAAATAACAAATGTGCTTCATCAAAGAAAAATACGAATTTTGGTTTATCCATATCACCTACTTCAGGTAGTGTTTCATATAATTCACTTAACATCCACAATAAGAATGTTGAATATAATTCTGGTGCTAATGATAATTTAACAGCATCAAGAACGTTTATCATACCTTTTCCTTCATCATCACATTGCATGAAATCAGTTAATTCTAATGCAGGTTCTCCAAAGAACTGATTTCCACCTTGTTCTTCAAGGGTTAAAAGTGATCTAAGTATTGTATTTGCTGACTTTGCTGCTATTGAACCATATTCAGACTCATATTTTTCTCTATTTTCTGTAACGTGTTTAATCATTGATTTTAAATCTTTAATATCTATCAAAAGTAATGATTCAGAATCAGCTGCTTTAAACACAATATTTAATACTCCTTCTTGTGCTTCTGTTAAATTAAGTATCTTAGATAGTAATGTTGGGCCCATTTGAGATATAGTTACTCTAACAGGCAATCCTTTCTCTCCAAATAAGTCCCAAAACTCAACAGGATATGATTTGAAATTAAAACCCTTTTCTGTTAGGTTATATTTTTCAACTCTTTGATTAATTTTTTCATTGGATTCCCCAGCTTTTGAAAGTCCGGATATGTCCCCTTTCATATCAGCCAAAAATACGGGTACTCCCAAATCACTGAATGATTCAGCCATTGCTTTTAAAGTGATTGTTTTTCCAGTACCTGTTGCTCCTGCTATTAATCCGTGCCTATTTGCTAATTTTGGTAGAAGATTGACACTTGTTTTATCATTGCTTCCTATAAATATTACATCTTCCGTATACATTACTATCACCTAGAAGTTATTTTATTAATTGTTTATTAGTATATCTTATTTAGTTTAAGTACTTTCTTTTAATAAATCTACTGATTTTTTTAATCTTTCCAATCCATCAATTAATATTTCTTGAGGACATGCTATGTTCATTCTTAAAAAATTATCACCATTTTCACCAAATTGTCTTCCAGGAGATAAGAACAATCCTGTTTTTTCTCTAATGAATGATGATAAATCTTTGGAATTTATATTTAATTTTTCACAATCCAACCATAAAAGATATGTTGCTTCACAAGCTATTAAACGGATTTCTGGTATTTCATCATCAAGAAAGTTTTCAACTGTTTTCTTATTGTGATAAATATATTCATTTAACTGATTTAACCATTCTTCTGCATTATTAAATGCAGCAATTGTAGCATCTATTGAAAATACATTTATTTGTGAAGAATCATCCATTATTAATCGTTTTTGCATTTGTTTGTATAACTTTTTGTTAGGTATATGAATTACTGAACTTTGTATTCCCGCAATATTAAATGTTTTTGTTGGTGCTAAACATGTTACAACATCCGAACTTAAACGACCGGCAGCATAATATTTTTTATCTGGGTCAACTAGATCACAATGAATTTCATCAGAAATTAGAAGTACGTTATACTTTTTACATAAAGTAATTATTTTTTCTATTTCCTTTTTTGTCCATATTCTTCCTATCGGATTATGTGGATTGCATAATAACATCATTTTTGTTTTATCAGAGGATAACTGTTTTTCTAATGATTCAAAGTCCATTTCATAGTTTTCTCCATCAAATAACAGTTTGTTTTCTAAAACATTTCTATTATTGTCCTCAATTACTTTAAAGAATATATGATAGACAGGTGTTTGAATAATTATGTTATCCCCTTCTTTAGTAAACTCCCTTATCATTGAGGATATTGCTGGCATAACACCAATACAAAACAATAACTCATCTTTTTTCATTTTAAAGTTATGACGCCTATCCCACCAATTAACATATGATTCAAATAATTCATCAGGTACTGTTGAATATCCATATATTCCATGTTCCAGTCTTTTTCCAATTGCTTCTTTGATTTCTGGAGCAACAAGAAAATCCATATCTGCTACCCACATAGGCAATTCATCCTCTTTATTACCCCACTTTAATGAATTGGTATTCATCCTCTTAGTAATAATATCAAAATCATATTTCATTTTAATTATTCCCCAAATTCATAATTAATGGCTTTAAAAAATTTATATTAATAAACTCTCTCAAAAAATAAGCAGCAATGTTTAAAATAAGAAAAAAAAGGTATGAATTATTTTTTCTTCTTATCCAAATATTTTTGTAATAATTCTTTTGAATACTCATCTGTTTCAACATTTTCAAGGTATTCATCAAGATTTTCTTCCGTTAATTTATTTATTGAAATAACTGAATCATCTTCAATAAGATCTTCTTTTTCTTTTGACTGTTCTATTTCAATATCCTTAATTTTGTTAACTAATTTATTAGTCTGATTCATATTAATTACCCTTTACCTCTCATGATTTAATCATGGTTAGAACCATTTTAAATTTTTCTGCAGCATGTAATGCATGTGGCACATTTGCCGGCATTATTATCATATCACCCTTGTTTAATGTGAATAATTCCCCATCTATCGTTAATTCTAATTTTCCATCAATAACTTGTACCATTGCATCAAAAGGTGCAGTATGTTCAGATAGTCCTTCACCTTTATCAAATGCAAATACTGTTACTCTTCCCGTATCTTTTTTAATAATTTCTTTACTAACCACTGAATTTTCTTGGTATTCAACCAATTTTTCTGTTTTAAATAATTTTCCCATAAAACCATTCATATTAATCACCTGAATATTATTTTTATTCTGCATCTTCTTCCATTGTTTCAAGCAGAAAACTTACTGGTCTGAATCCATCATTACAGGAAATCATAGCTGATTTCTCATTTTTCATCCATCCATCATAGAAGTCTCCACCGCCATGTGCTAATGTCATTACAAAGGGGGATATGCTATCCCATGCACTATCACAGAAATTTTCTGGCTTTTTCCAACCATTTGCTATAAAAACTTCTCCTTCCTCAACATCACATGCATGTTCTATTGGATTTTCATATTTCTCCATTAAATCTGTATAACAAGCCTTTCTCATTACTGTAATTTTAACTTTTTTCATAGCATTACCCCTTTATCCATTCTTTAATTGATTCTTCAGATACTCCGGAATTTAAACGTTTTCCTTCAATCCACCGATTATTTGGGTATTGTTCCTTGAGGTTGTTAAATGAGTCTGTTACTCCACTTCCACCAGATGTTACAAATACGTATATGTCCTTGTTTTCTACAAAGTTTTCTTCCATGAATGTGTTGATTATTGTTGGTGCAGTATACCACCAAACTGGGAATCCTAAAATAATTATGTCATATGAATCTAAATCAATTGTTTCTTTTGTTGCTGGTCTTGATGATTTATTCTGCATTTCTACAGAAGATCTGCTTTGTTTGTTTGTCCAGTCCAAATCTTCTTTTGTATATAATTCTTGTGGTGTTATTTCAAATATATCTGATTCAATTGCTTCACTAATTTTTTGTGCAACCTTTTTGGTTACTCCACTTGCTGAAAAATATGCTACTAATTTATTTGACATTTTTATCCCTCTTTTATATTTCTAATAATTCTTCAACTTTATTTAGTACTTTAATAGGATACTCATCATTATATGCTTCTTTTTCTCCTTGTCCCCAAGTTACAATTACTGCATCTACTTCAACATTTTGTGCTGTAATAATATCGGTTTTTTTATCTCCTATATACACTATATCTTCTTTAGGATAATTTACATTATCCAATATTCTGTTCATTACAGAAGGGTTTGGCTTAAATCCTTCATTTGGTATGTAACCTATTATATATTTGAATTCAATTTCAGGAAATAACTTCTCCGTCAATGAGATTAGTTGATTTTCGATTCTGTTAGAACATATAGCTAATTCTTTACCATTATCAATTAGTTTTAGTAAAACTTTTACTACTCCAGGATAAGGTAATGTATTTTCTTTTTTGCTTGTTTCATAAATCTCTTTATAAGTGTTTAATACCTTTTCATCATGTGTCATACTATTTACAAAGTCTGTGTAATCTATATCTTCCAATTTATCATATTCATATTGTGGTAAATTATGCTTCTTTAGTGCTTTGTTATATGATAAGACCGAATCGTAAAATGTGTTAACTAATGTTCCATCAAAGTCAAAAATATATAAGTTCTTCATATGTTTATATTTGAAAAGATTGATATTAAGTATTTATTGTAGATGAAAAAAGTAGTGTTTCATTTAACATGACTATAGAAAAAAATAGTTTTAGAAAAATTTTGGGGTTTATTATTATTAAGAAAATGGATTAAATTATAGACCAATCTATTTCTTCAACATTACGTTCTTTTAAGAATTGATTTGCTTGTTTAAAATGATTACATCCAAAAAATCCTCTTCTTACTGAGAAAGGACTTGGATGAGATGTGATGAGGACTAAATGATTTGGATTGTTTAATAATTCTTTCTTTTTTTCTGCTTGTTTTCCCCATAATAAAAATACGATTGGTTGGTCCTGTTTATTAATTTCTTTAATTACATTATCTGTAAATATTTGCCAACCACATTTACTATGTGAATTTGCATTTGACTGTTCAACAGTTAATACCGTGTTTAGAAGAAATACTCCTTGTTTTGCCCATTTTTCTAAACAACCGTTATCGGGGATTGGATAATTGTACTCTTCCTGTATTTCTTTAAATATATTTTTTAGTGATCTTGGAAGAGGATTTCCTTTTGGAGTGGAAAAGGATAATCCATGTGCTTGATTTTCTTCATGATATGGATCTTGCCCTAGAATTACTACTTTAATTGATGATAAAGGAGTGAACTTAAATGCATTGAATACATCTTCCTTTGGAGGGTAGATTGTTTTAGTTTCATACTCTTTTTCTACATATGCATTTATTTTTTGAAAATATAATTTATTTGTCTCTTTTTCAAGGAATTTATCCCAATCATTACCAATTTTATCATATAACATAATATCACTATTTTTCTGTGACAATTTTTCCTGTCATGTGTTCAATATCTATTTCAAGTACTAATGTACGTTTTAATGATTTTTTGATTTCATTTTGAGTATATTCTTCTGATGGAAAATATTTGTTTCCAAGTAATGTTAATTTTCTTATTCGTTCTTCTTCATTTTCAACTACTTTAATTCTACCAAAGAGTATAACACTTTTAAATACATACCACCATTCATTTTCTTCCTGTTTTCCATCATTTATTACTGTAAATGATACTTTATCATGTTTTTTTATTGAATCAAACATTTGTCCTTCCATTGCTGAATGAAATATTATTTTATTTCTATCATATACATAATTCATAGGTATACTGTAAGGATAATCCTTTTCTATAATTACTGATAGAAAACCTCTCGGTTGTACTTTTAATATTTGAACACACTCTTCTTGAGTTAATTCCTGTTTACTTCTTCTCATCTTCCTAAACATATTATTATATTTAATCCAATAGCTTAATTACATTAATGTTTAATAAAGTTTATCGAAAAATACCCATTAGAATTACTATTAAAATAAATTAGTCCTGATGAAACTTCTTCTCCAGGATAATCACACAGAAACAATTGTAGTTATAACATCAATGTTTATTATTTAGTACCCATTAGTAGAATCCATATATTATACTTTTAGAGTAAATATCATTAAATTAAGAAGTTTTCCTCTTTTTGATTAATATTTTTATTAGACTACAAAAATGTTGGAATACATATAGAATAATGTTAGAATATGATATTCCAAAATTATTTTATATTCCTTCTAACATTGTCAATAAAACTCTGCCAGTTAAGCTTAATAATCTTTGTTATATGTTCGGATCTTCTTATTCGGATAGTGTCACCCGTTGTAACTTCAATTGGTTTTCCATCGTATAATACGTATGCAGTAGTTTTTTCTCTTAGTTCCGTTATTTTTATTTCCACAACCGAATGATCGGATAATATGATACTTCTATTTATAACACTATGTGGAGCTATTGGAGTAATTGTAATTATGTTTGCTGTTGGATCAACTATTGGTCCACCACATGATAGGTTATATGCCGTTGAACCAGTTGGTGTGCAAACAAGTATTCCATCAGCAGTGTATGAATTAATCAGTTTATCATCCACTATTGTATCAAACCTTAAAACACCAAACGTGTTTTTTGAGAT
>JAFRMD010000006.1 GCA_017430835.1 Methanosphaera sp. | reverse complement strand
TATGGTCTGGCAATTCATATACCAAAGCATGCATTTTAAAAGTTGTATTACTTACATGACCTGTACATTTTATAAAATAATAAATTTTTTCACCTGGGAATCTTGTAGAATCAATATTTGTTTGTAATTTGTAATAATGATTAATAAGACTTAGCCCTACACGGCTAATCTCGTCATTACGCCTTGTTTCGTATGGCATGTCCATTAGTTCATTGAGTCTTAATACTTCAGGACTGTCAAAATTGTATTTAGATAAATCTATTAAGCTCATGTTCTTCTTTTTCTTCTAAAATTTCTGTTAAGCAAATAAACCCTAATACAGCAATACCGATTAGATAGAATGGAGTCTTAATGATTTCTAAAAACAATTTCATTGTTAACCTTTAATCATCTACTTCATAATATTCCATTTGAACGTCTATGTAAGTATCGTCTTTACGTTCTTTTTCGTATCTTTTATTTGCTTTTTCTTCATCTAAGTAAACTGCGATAACCGAATGGTCACGACCAGAATAAGGAATAATTCCTTTAATTACATAGACTACTGGTGATTCTTTCTTCATTATTAAAATCCTACCAATTCTGCAAGATATTGATCAAACTTTCCGAACAACCATTCAGGATTATCGGATGTCTTACCATCAGGCATAACTTGAACTTTAGATCTTCCACTTGGTTCCTTGAAATAATAACCTTCTAGCTCTTTCTTTTTGATTTGAACAAGAATATGATAATATGCAGTGATATTTGTCACAAGACCAATCTTAGTTCTTTTTTCTTCACCGTTTGGCAACATTTCAAGATGCCAAAGTTCAACCGGATTTTCCAAACCATTATTGATACAAACAGTATTACCAGACTTTTTCATAACTAAACCTTTTGAAAGAAAATATAATGGAATGCTTGCATAGCATCTTCACCATCTGTTGCCCACTTATCAACAGCAGTATCACCCATCCAATAATTGTTAAAATCGATTTCTTGTTCCGAAACCCATTGGTCATACCATTTGCGTTCAAAACGTCTCGCTATTTCCTTTGCAGTTTCTTTGATAGCGAAATAGTTATTATATTCCGGTGCGAGATATTCTGCAAGTTTTTTCGGTAAATCATGATAACGAACATTTTTCAATACAACTTTTGCAGATTGTGGAACATTGTATTCAGTTACGACTTCAATCACATTGAATTTTGTGTTTTCACGTTCAACAGCGGTCATTTTCTTTGCCATGGTTATATTCCTTATCACTTAGTTTGTTTCCGCATAAACTTGATTCGGGTCTTTCATAAATGAAATATTATATTCGTCAATTTCTTTAACCATATTAGCAGGAATATAATCAGTATTGAAAATATAAACTTTTGTTCTGCATTCATATAAATCTTCATCATATGGTCCGCAGTTAAATACTGTCATACCTTCAGTTTGGAAAACACAACCAGGATGATATTTTTGATCTGGATTCTTTTCAATTACATGCCAGTTTGGAAGATTGTCATCAAGTGATTTTACATTTGATTTTGCACAACCAATGAGATAATTCAGATTTGGATTCAAAGACTGATACAAATCTACACGGCCTTTTGCACCCTTTGTTATGTTTCTTTCAAATGAAATTCTTCTGAACAGATACATTGGTTGACTCCTTTGTTTTACATTTATAATATAGAAAAACCGTTGAGTTTAGTCAACGGTTACTTCAATGTTATTTCTATTCAGACGACTATAATGTGTCAAGTATTGTTAAAATTTTAGGATCACATGAAACATTATATTTACCAATCTCTTTTAATGTTGTTTTGAAATGATTAGCATTATCAAAAAATCTAGGATAACCAGTATGAATTGTTTTTAAATCTTGATACCCAAAGTATTGAACTTTATTGTATACTGGACATTCTGGATTAGCTAATGGTTTTGCAATATTTTTTGTCAATCCCAGCCATAATACAAACATAGATTCTTTCTGTTTATGATAAATCCATTCACGTTCCATTCCATCTGTATACATATTTGAAATTACATCACCATATGTAATAAGATTATTACTAAAAATATTCCAACATTTAATTTGCGCAACCGCAACTTCATCTAAACGGTTAATACCAATAGCATCAACTCCGAAATCTCCACCAAATTCCAATCTAGTATGAGGAGTTAGTCTATAAAAACTTGCAGGAACAGCATGTTCAAAAGCATAGTTTTGTCCATCATGACTCCAAATTTGTTTCATCAAATCTTCAACATTTTCGATATAAAAATATTCACCAATAATACCTTTAAACCATCGAATATTACTTTCTTTACTTTCTCGATTAAGCGGCAGTTTTATTGCCCAGTCAGCAAATAATTCTGCATATGTTTGAATAAATTTGTTGAACATTTCAATAGTTCCAATATTATCAATATCATTTTTCCATGTTAAACTTTGATTTACAAAGTCAATTAATGATACTGGACTACCTTTAACATTAAGTAAACCATTCCACCCATTTTCTTTAAATAAATTATAAAAATTAAGATGTCTTTCTTTATTAACCATACATATATAATATAAAAAAATCATTTACTTTTGTAAATGATTTTATTTTATATATTTTAATACAGTTTACTTTTAAACATCTGATTTTAATAATGTATTTATTTTTTGATATGTTTCATCAGTAAGTAATTTATCACCAAATTTTATAATTGGACAAAAATTTAAATCATGTCTAAAATTTTCATTACATGAATATTTTGCTAATTTTTGTATATACATATAAGGTTCAGATCTAAAAATATTTAATAATTCTATTCCACGTTCAAATGATTCAACATATATTCCTTTTCCATTATTATTTGTTTTTAAATTTAAATATTTTTCTTTATCAAAATTTATTTCATTTCCTTTATAATTATATGCTTTTTCTAAATTATAAATTAAACCAATATCTGTCGCAATATTTGCACCATGTGTTCCAATTGGAATAAAATAACCTTTACCATTATAGGTGGTTAAATTAATTTTATTATATAATTTAAAAATAGGGTCATTTAAAATATAAGATTGTAACTTTTGTTCAATTAATTTTTTCTTATTTTTTTCTTTTGATGTGTCTACAAATACACTATCATAATCATAAGAACCTTTATTATTCCAAACCATAATAGAAATATTTGTAGAATATGAAATATTAAATAATTTATTACCTTCTTCTATAGATAGTTCTTTATTATAATCAAGCATCGTATCTATTTTTGTATGTCTATATCTAGTATGTTTTTTATTATATTCATCTGTTTTTAAAAAATCATTTGGCATAATAGATACTACATTATTACAACCAGCATCTAAAATAGATTTAACAATATTCACATGAATATCTGTTTTTGTATCATAAGGTGGATTCATTATTGTAACATCAAATTTACGCATTTCCAGTTCCTTAATTTTTTCAATAATATCTGAATTATCTACTTTATATGTTTTTATTACAATCTGTTCATTATATAATGGATTATCTAATACGTTTAACACGCTTTGTCTAAATCCTATACAATTATTTATAGATTCTCTATAATTTTCAGGTAATAAAAATGTAATTTTACGTAATTTAGATCTATCTAATAAATAATTTTTAATTTTAGATGTAAATCCAAAACTATTTCTACATACTAAACCATTAATATTTCCAATATAAAACTCATGGGTATGTTCTAAATTAAAACTATAATCATCCCATTTAAAATTATCGTTTTCTAATAAATTAACATTAGAAATAGTATAATATTGAAATGGATATAAATCTTTAATAGATAATTCTTTACTCATTATAACAAATATAATAAAAAATATGAGTTTTGTAAACTCATATTTTAATTTAATCTATAGCAGCTCGCCATTGATTTGCATCAGTCGATTTAAAAATATTAATAAATTTGTCAATCGTTGCCATATAATTACTTACTTTATTAATATATTCTGTTAATTCAGGTATAAAAAACACCGGTAAATTTTCAACATAGCCATCACGTTTAATAATTGTTTCAATTTGTGTTTTAATATATTGATTATTATAATCAATATTTATACCTAAATATTTATCCTCTTGTTCATCTACTTTAATATTTACTGCTAAATCTTTTAAAAAGTTTTCAATAGTATTTGTAAAATTATATGCTGTAATATCATCACCAAATTGTGACATTTGTTTATGTCTTACATTACTACCATTTGTATATCCTTCAAAAAAATCCGGTTTAAGAAATTCGAAAATATTTCCATAATAACCAATTAATGTTCTAGCTGCTTTTTCTGCTAAAATATTATTATTTTCAATATTTACATAAATATATCCAAATTTCTTTTTTGTTAAATTTGCTGTTCCATCGGGAAATCTTTCAGGTCTTAATACACGACCTACAATTTGAATGGGAGTAATGAAATTTGTAGTTGCTTCCATATTAAAAACAGTATGTGTAAAACTTGGAATATCAATTCCAGCAATAATTTGTTTAATATGAACTACAAAACACGAGCGTTCATTTTCTTCTATAGCCTTTTTAAATGCACAAATATCTTCGGAAATAGTTTCATTATTTTTCTTCTTTTTATCCATACAGGATGTACTATATACATCATAATCAGAACCGTATTTTTCTAAAAGACGCTTTACAATCCAATTTAAATCTGCAGTAGATGCTACAGTAACTAAAATTCTAGCTTTATAAGATGTGTTTTTTTCCTTTTCTTTATTAATATCATTTATAATATCTTCAATTCTAACTAAAATAGTATCAACTTTTAATTTTGAACATCTTTTAAAATAAAACTGCGGTTCAAGGATCATTCTAGCATTAATTGCTTCTCGTGGTGTTAATCTATATGCAAAACAATCTTCATATGACATTCCAAAATTATTTTCCATAATAGTTTCGAAATTATCTTTTGTTGGCGTTGCACTAACCATATGACAAGAACCTTTAACACTTGTCATATTAATTATTGTAAATATTTTTTTAAAATTAACCCAATTTTTATTATTTTGATTATCTTCTTCAGTATTAACTGTTTGATCTTTTTTGAGTGTCTGAGATTCGTCAAAATAAAAATGTTTTACAACATCATCTTCTGTTAATTTGTCTAAAAACTTTTCATCATTTTGTAATGTTGGATTACAAACAACAGTAATACGATATTGTTTTTCTTGTTTTACATCTATAGTATTAACTAAAATTCCTAGCGGTTCATGGCCAGCAATATCATTAACAATATCAATATTTTCTCCGTTTTTTACTGTATAAAAACGATTTGAACGATAATTCGCACAATTTGCAATAACAACATCACAGTTTTCAGAATTAATTAAACCGTCGTTAAATAAATTTGTCAAAACTGAACATGCTGTTTGCTTATTAAGATCCATAATTGGACCGCTAATAATAAAATTATGTTTAATTGCAGTGCCAAAAAACATTTTTGCATGTCCATATATAATAACAGTTTTACCACCACCAGTTGGCATATACAAAACGCCAACTGGTTTATTATACATACCATGAATTGCATCAATTTGTTTTGGCATTAAAATCATACTAATTCCTTTTGTTTACTTTTATAATATAGTAATTTAATTGGTTATTGTCAATAACCAATTAAACAAAATAATATTTCAGTTGACCTTATTTTTAGTCTTTAAACTTACACTTTTTGTCAATACGTTTTTTAAGTTCTATTGACTCATCAAGCATATATGTATGACCATCTACGATTTGAGTGCCAATAAATCCACGAAGAACTTCACGAAGACGCCATAAATCGTCTCTGTTAAATTCCATTTTAATTTCTTTTGCCATTAGAGTTTAACCTTGATTTGTTGAGAACGTCTGACAAGTCTGACAGATTCATCCATAATCTTTTCATGGATAATTCTAACTTCGCTCTTGATTTTTCGCATAATCTTGTTCAGACTGATGTTCTTCTGTTTTTCTGTAGTATGCCACATCGAGATTGCATCAGACATCTTTGTAGCATTTGCAGGCATGAATGAATCAACAAGCTTGCTATCCCAAAAATGCTTG
>JAFRMD010000002.1 GCA_017430835.1 Methanosphaera sp. | reverse complement strand
TCTGTGAATATGTTGTTTCCTATGATGTTTATTGTTGATGAGGTTCCACTTATAAATGCGGTCATTTTATTGTTATTGGCAATATAACAGTTGTCTATGAAGTTTATTGTTCCCTTGTTTATTACTATGTTTGCCATTGTTGCTCCTATTCCTGCTACTTTGTTTCCAGTTATTGTGGAGTTTATGAAGGTGATGTTTGCATTTGTTATACTGAATAGTGGGTTGTTGGTTGTGTATGAGTTGTCTGATATGTTTGCATTTATGAATGTCATATTTGCACTTGTTTTAATTAATTCTGCTCTTTGTGTATTCCTTGTTGTTTTTGTTATTGTAATGTTTTCTAGTGTTATGTTGAATGCTCCTATGTCAAACATTAGGTTGTTGTAGTTGGTGAATATTGTTTTATCGTATAGTGATACTAGTTTGAAGTTTGTTGTTCCTTCTTTTACGGTATCCTGTTTGATGTTTATGGTTTCTGTGAAGTTGTATACTTTTGTTGTTCCTGGTAGGAATATGATTGATTGTCCGTTGTTTACTTTGGATAATGCGTCCATTAGTGTTGTTGGATTTTCTGGTGTACCTGCTTGTGCTTCTGTTACTTCTGGGCTTACATATAGGTTTTCGTTACTTAATGTTGGTTGGTTGTTTTCGATTGTGCTTGTTGAGCTTGGTGTTACTGCATCATTTCCGTATTTGTTTAGGGCTATGATGTAGTTGTCTGTTACTGTTTCGTTTCTAGATTGTGCTCCTATTATTATTCCGTATTCTTCTGGTACGATGAGTTTGTTGTTTCTTACGATATCGTTTTGACCATTTATGCTTATGTTTGCAGTTAGAGTGTTGTTTTCTATTAAAACAGCTGTAATGTTGCCTGTTTGTGGTACTATGATTCCTGATGTGTCATGTTGTGAGTTTATTGTGTTGTTGGCTATTATTCCATGTTGTGCTTTTATTACTGTTCCGTTTTCGATGTTGAATTCGTTGTTTCTGAATATTATGTTTGTTGTTTTTTCAAAGTCGAATCCGAAGTATACTAGTTCTGAATTGGATAATGTTTTGTATAATGTGGATCCTATGAATCCGTTGAATGTGTTGTTTTCTATTATGTGTGTGTTGTTATAATATCTGTCATCGTCTCTGATTTTTACACCGGTTGTGTTTATGAATTTGTTTCCAGTTAGTGTTAGATTTCCGAATATTCCAAATACTGATGCTTGATCAACATTGTTAAATGTACAATTTATTATTGTGGTATCAGTGTTTATTACGTATGGGTTGTAGAAGTCTGCTCCACCTGTATTATAAGCGATACCTGCACCATATTTAAATTCGCTTCCTCCATCGTATGCTTCGTTTCTTTCGAGGGTGGTGTTTATAACGGTTATTTTTTTATCGTTACATATTGTTCCCCATCTTGCATAGTTGTCATGGAAGTATGAATTTAATATTGTTGCTGTACCATTGTTATAGACGATTCCTTCATTACCACTACTGGTACTTTTTTGGTTCTTTTTAAATTCGGAGTTGTTTACTGTGAGTGTTGCTTTGTTGTTGTTTCTGATTGCACTTCCTACTCCACCATAGTTTTGGTCAAATAGTACATTGTCTACTGTTAGTTTTCCGTAGTTGTCAATGTTTGCTGTTGGATATAAATTAATGGAATCTCCATAGTATCCTGATCTTTCATTGTATGCTCCTTTGGAGTACATTTGTGTTACTGTTAGATTTTTTAGGTTGATTTGTCCTCGTCCGTCTGTAATGTTCATGAACCAGTTTCCACTTTCATTTTTGTAGAATATCCATTTGTCTGATGAACCCCAGAAGAATATAGGGTCGTCAGGATCACCTGTGTTATATTCATATTTTGCTTCTCCATCAAAGACTGTTTCATCAACTCCATCACCTATAAAGTTGATAGTTTTTCCACCATCAACAGTGAGGTTTGTGTTTCCAAGTCCTTTATAGGTTCCTGCTTTAATATAAATATTGTTGGTGTATCCAGTTAGTGTTTTATCTAATGCTTTTTGCAATGTTTTAAATGGTGCATCAGATGTTCCCTGGTTATTATCAGAACCATCATTATCAGACACATAAAAGTCTTTATTATCTGAGTCTTTTTTCACATTTTTCTTACTTGTTTTCTTAACTTCTGTTTTGGTTTTAGAATTAGTTTTCTTAGAAGTTATATTATCTTTATTATTGGTCTTGATTTTTTTAGTGTTCTCTGTAGTCTTTACTATTTTTTGAGTATTTGTTACTTTACTAGTATCCTTAGTTACTTTGGCTTTCGTGTTTGTGTTGGTCACGTCGGCTGCTACGGATACTGTCATCATTGCTACTAGTAAGACTATGAAAACTACTAAATATTTTTTGTTAAACATTGTAGTATTCTTCTCCATAATATTTAGTCACTTCTTACCATAAGAAGTGAATGGAGTATATAAAGTAAAGTCACTTCTTTCAAAAGAAGTGAGAAAATTAGATAAAAAATAGTATAATATTTTGTCTTTTTTGATGATTTTTAAAAAAGAAGTAGATTCCGTTTATATATAAAAGTCATGTTTTATGGTAATATGTAGATGAAATTATTTTTTTGAAAGATCTTTCTGCCAGGAATAATCACTTTCAGTATAATTTCATGCATCTGACTTGAAAAGAACAATGTCACTTTTATAATTTATTCACATTTTATATAACAAAATATTTTGTTAGACTTCTCTGATTCTAACTTTTAGTTATATAATAACAATACCTTAACACATAATTTAATTTAAATCTATGTATAATAATATTAAATTTAAATAATAACTTTTCAAAATATTTTAATTTTATTAAAGTAATGTTAATATTATCTTTTATCATATTTAGTATATAAATTCTGTCATCGTTGATTTAAAGAGTTTAACTTAGTATATTTTAGTTTATTGTTCATATATTTGGTTATATTTAAGTCAATATTATTTTTGTGTGTTATATTTTGGGGGAGGGGGAATTTGTAGTTTTATCTTTTTTTGGGTTTGAATTTTATACACTTTTATAGGTTTATAATTTTTATATTTTTGTTCAATTTTAGTAGTCGACATTGAATCTTATAAATTTTTATTAAAAAATTATGTGTCTAGTAATATTTCTTTTACCCATTTTTTCCAGTAACTGGGATTATTTACTACTTTATAAAATTCCTCTTTAAATTCATTAATCAAATCTTCTTCATTATCTATGTATTTCCTAGAGATTATTCCTTTAACTATTCTCCAAACTTGTTCTATAGTATTATATTTCGGGGAATAAGGTGGTAAATATATTAAATCCATGTTTAATATATTACATAACTTTTTAAATACTATTGCATGGTGAACTTTGTAATTATCCAAGTTTACTGCGATTGGTTTTTCCATAATTAAGTCATATTGTAATTTTTTATCATAAAAATA
>JAFRMD010000057.1 GCA_017430835.1 Methanosphaera sp. | reverse complement strand
CTTTTCATATTGGATAAGGGGTACTATCCTTTTTTTAGATAAAAATTCCACCCTTATTAAAATAGTATAAATAATTTAAAACCCCCAGCATGGTTTTTAAAAAATGTGAAAATTTTCAGGTGACCGTAATGTAATAGTGCCCTTTTTTATTTTTGGATACTTTCATAAACTGTTCATCATAATTATAGTTTCCACATGCTTCTATTTCTTCTTTTTCAATTTCGGCATCAATTTCTTTTTCAACGGCAGTTAATATTTCATCACTAGTTTGGTCTTGGTTATTATACACAATAGACTTTGGTATTCTTATTCCAAAAATAGCTTCAAAAATTTCACTCATTTTACGATAAGATATCTTTTCAATAAATTGAAGTCTAGAACCCAATTGTTTCATATTATTAGTATAATTAGAACCATCATCAATAAATTTATCTAATTTAGCCCTGTGTTTCTTACCCCATTCCTTATCAAGACACCTATAAACAATTCTATAATCATTTGATAATTTATTAGGATAAAATTCTTCAACGGTACTCTCAACCAATTCTAATCCACAATCAGGACGAATTGGATTTGATTTAAAATACAAAACGCTATCAATATCGGAGTTAAAGAATTCTAAAAACGTTATAACATCAGGTGAAACAGTATCTGGTAACATGACCAATAGTTTTTCTTCTTCACCGAAAAATTTAACTACTTCAAAATTAATACATATATCTGTAGGGGTTATTTTGCTTAACATAATATTATATAACTCCCTACACCTATAAACTTATTTTATAACCCTAAACTAACTATAACAAATTTAATAAACCAATATAAATAAACAACGACATATATCAACCATATGTCTAAATACTAATAAAATGGGTCTATTAATTAAATAACATTAAATACATGATTTAATTGAATATTACATAATTGTGTGGCATCATGTTCTATTTTAACATCAATTTAATTAATGAAAAAATAAAATGATTTATCAGATAATGTTATATGGTTTACAGACATCAAAACTCAGACTGTATTTTGGATACTGCCCATGTTTGTCATTATTTGTTTTGAACAAAGGTGAAAATTTAGTATTCAATGCAATATGGATTTGGCCCGGGTTTTAATTCTTAGTAATAAGAAGAAAGGGTGGCTGTATTGTTTATTGTTTTACTTGCTTTAGGATGAAAATTGAGTATTTATCCGTTACATGTTTTTATGGAAGTTTTTTTCCTTCTTAACTTTATATGGGTAATACTTTTTTTGTCTTATAATTATTTTTGCCAAGTCTCTGCATAGAAAAGGGATAAAATAAAATATTACCTTAAACATATCTATAAATTAATATATAATTTAACATAATGGAAGGATTTATTAATGGCATATAATGATGATAAAATTAATATGGTTCATGGAGCTGGCGGAGAAGTAATGCAAGATATGATATCAGACATCATATTGGGAAATATTTCAAAAACCAGTGTAAATGGCGGAATAGGCTTAGAATCTTTGGATGATAGTGCAACAATACCACTTGATGATGAACATGTTGTAGTAACAACCATTGACAGCCATACTGTACAACCATTATTTTTCCCGGGAGGGGATATTGGTCGTATTTCAGCTGCAGGAACATTGAATGACATATCTGTAATGGGAGTAAAACCCGTATCTTTAAGTAATGCAATGGTAATAAGTGAAGGATTTGAAAGAGAAGACTTGGAAAAAATAATCAAATCCATGAATGAAACCTGTGAAGAAGTAGATGCAGCAATAATCACGGGAGATACCAAAGTAATAGACAGTGATAAGTTAGACAGTATGATAATCACAACTGCTGGTATAGGAATAGGACGTAAGGATGAAGTCGTACGAGACTCTGGACTGGAAGTTGGAGATAAAATAATCCTGACAGGTAGTGTAGGGGATCATGGAATGGCAATCATGTCCAAACGTGAAGGATTCGGTTATGAAACAGAACTAAAATCAGATGTAGCACCTGTATGGAGTATGGTCGAGGCAGCCAAAGAAGTTGGAACGATAACTGCAATGAAGGATCCGACACGTGGTGGAATAGCAAATGCATTAAACGAAATGGCAACCAAGGCTTCTGTGGGAATGTATCTTGATGAAGAAAGAATTCCAGTAAAACCTGAAGTGGAAGCAGTTTCAGATATGCTCGGTATTGATCCTTTTGAAGTAGCAAATGAAGGTAAAATAGTGATGGGTGTAAAGGCAGACACTGCCGAAGATGTACTTCAAGCAATACAAAAAACAAAATATGGAAAAGATGCACAAATTATAGGGGAAGTTGTTGAAGGTAAACGTGTAATAATGGAAACCGTTATAGGCGGTGAAAGATTAATCGAACCGCCAATTGCAGATCCTGTGCCTAGGGTATGTTAATTAGAAGGAGGTATACTAATGGAACATTTTACAAAAAGATTATCTGCATGTATAATCGATTTTATCGTGGTATTTTTATTAATTTCAATAGTTAATAACCTTTTGTTTGTTCCAATATCATTACTTAAAGTTCCATTCATATCTGCATATTATCCTTATGCAGTAACGATTATAGTAACAATTGCTTACTTTACTATAATGGAAGCTAAAACAAATAAAACAATCGGTAAAAAGGTAATGAAATTATATGTATCGGATGAAGAGGGATATATTTCATACTATTCAGCATTCATAAGAAATATAACCAAATGTTTTTGGATACCATTAATATTCGATGTCATTATTGGTAAAGTGTTAGGTTTCCCATCAAGGTTATTTGATAAACTAGCCGGAACTGATGTCTATGCAGATTCCGAATTGGAATTATATGATGAAAACAGTATTGGTGAAAACAATCTAACACAATATGAAGATAAATCCGCAATGGAAGATACTAAAGAAGGTGCTGACAAATCAACATCTTTAAACAAAAAAACAGGACCTGTAGAGGAATATAAAACAGCCATAGAAGAAGTTGATGATGATACCGAAGAAGTAATTAATGATGATGCTGAAGAAGTAATCATTGATAATTCTAACGAAGTAACTAAAGAATCAGCGGACTTTTCAGAGGAAGATATGATACTTTCTCAGGAAGTTTCCGAAGTAGCCCCTGAAGAAGTTTCAGGGGATGTTTCCAAAGAAGAAGTTTCAGAAGAAAAACAGGTGGATGAAGCAGAATTTATCTTTGCAGATGATACTGATATTCACAAAACCTATGACAAAAAAAGAGAAAACAAGGAAAAGAAAGCTAAAAAAGTTACCAGCGTCAGTACCGATGTTATAGAAGAATCTAAAATTAAAGCGGCTAATAAAGAAACATCATATGAAGATGAAATATTGGATTTAATAATTGAAGAAGAAGAGGAATCTGATTCCTTTGTTGAATTAACAAGAGATGATTTTTAAATCTTCAATAAACTAAATTATAGGAGTATATACATTGTTAGACATAAAACTATTCAGAGATAACCCAGAAAAAGTGTTGGAATCTGAGAAAAAAAGATTTAGAAGTACTGAAAATGTAGAAAAAGTTATTGAATATGATAATTTATGGAGGGACGGTTTACAAACATTAAACAATCTTCGTTCAGAAAAGAATAAATTATCCAAATCTTTCAAACAAGCCAAAAAGGATGGTAATATCCAAGAGGTTGTTGAAAAATCAAAACAGGTAGCTAATGACATAAAAGAGTTACAGCCAAAAATAGCAGAATATGAACAGATACGTGATGAATACCGATATAAGGTAGGAAACATCATTGATGAGAAGGTACCTGTATCCGATACTGAAGACGATAATAAGATTATCCGAACATACGGAACAAAAAAGGAATTTGACTTCACGCCATTAAACCATGTTGACATCATGGAATTAATTGACGGGGCAGATACACAGACTGCAGCACAGGTATCCGGTTCAAGATTCTACTATTTAAAAGAGGACATTCTCTTTTTGAATTTAGCATTGATTCAATTTGCATTAAATGAATTAACAATTCAAGGATACACACCCCTTCAGACACCATTCTTCATAAAAAGTCAGGTAGCTAAGGAAACATCAGAGCTGGGTGAATTTGAAGAAACACTTTACAAAGTGGAAAATGAGGATTTGTTCTTAATAGCAACGGCAGAACAAACATTAGCAGCACTTCATAGGGATGAAATAATAGACTCTGAAGAATTACCTAAAAGATACTGTGCATTATCAACATGTTTCAGAAAAGAAGCAGGTTCTCATGGAAAAGATACCTTGGGAATTTTCCGTGTACATCAATTCGAAAAGATAGAGCAATTTATTTACTCTGCCCCAGAGGAATCTTCCAATGAACATGAAAAATTACTTGAAGTAACCGAACGGATATATCAAAAGTTAGGCTTAAGCTATCAGATTGTTGCCATTGTGTCCTCAGCCTTAAATGACAATGCCGCAATAAAGTATGACCTTGAAGCATGGTTCCCTGGTTCCGGTGCATATCGGGAATTGGTCTCATGTACAAATTGTACTGATTATCAGGCAAGAAAAACAAAAACAAGGGTTGGAAAAGCAGGTGCTAGTGATTCACAGATATTACACACATTAAACAGTACAGCCATAGCTACCGAAAGAACAATATGTTGTATTATAGAAAATTATCAGCAGGAAAATGGGGATGTATTAATACCTGAAGTGTTACAGCCATACATGAATGGTAAAACTGTTATTAAAGCTAAAAAATAGTTTATAACAGACTCCTTTTTATTTTTTTTAAAAAGACTTAAAAAAGTTCACACTAATTAAAAAAATTTTTTATCAGAGCATGTCTATCTTAAATTTCATTTAAGCTTTTATATTACTTTAAACAAAATAGTAATTATAAATAATAATTTTCATATTTAATTACTAATTAGATAGTCATGCATTATTTGAAAAATCATTAATTTACAACGAGGCGATAATTATGGAAATAAGCGAAATAATGACTGAAAAAGTTCAAGCAGGATCAGTGCCAGGTACAATAAGTTCTATCTATGAAATTTTAAGGGAAGAAAATTTATCTGGAGTTCCTATTGTTAAAAAACAAACAGGTGAATTGGCAGGAATAATCACACGTTCAGATTTAATTAAAAATCCTGATGAAGATCAGGTTGCAATGGTTATGACAAGAAATCCTATAACTGCAGCTCCAGATGAAGATGTGAAATCTGTTGTTAGAAAGATGATTAATAATAATATAAGAAGAATACCTATAACTGTCGATAACATGTTGGTGGGTATCGTAACCTCATCAGATATTACAAACAAGGCATTGTGGAAAATTGAAAACAATGAGCCTGTTGAAAAGTATATGGTGCATAATGTTCCAACAGTATGGGATAAAACTCCACTTCCAGTTGCATATTCAATATCCAACTTCTTTAACTTTAAATCAGTTATAGCATTAAATGATGATAGTAAAGCATCAGGTATACTAACAGAAACAGACTTCATACATGAAAGTAGAGTTGTTGAAGAACAAACAGTTCATAACAGTTCTGTAAGTACTGAAGGGGATAAATGGACCTGGAATAGTCAGAGCGTAATGTATATACTTAAAAATAAATTAAAATTCTCTGATAAATTGGTCAAAGATGTATATGGGGATAAATTAGTATCAGTTACACGTAAAACATCAGTTAAGGAATGTGCAAACTTACTTAAAAAACATAATATTGAACAGGTTCCTGTATTAAACATGTCTGATGAACCGATTGGACTTGTAAGAAGTAGTGATTTAATGCGTGCAATGATTGAATAACCATCGGTGGGTTATTTCAATCATCTCTTTTTTTAGTTTAACTTTAACTTTGATTTTCAGCTATTTTTTTAATGTATTCAAGAACAGCTTTGGCATCATCATGCTTGACGTCAAACTTATTCGTTTTAAGATACTCCTTTAGATTAACCTTTTTATCCTTGTTTATGGATGATTTGGCTATCACATATTCAAAGCTACGTTTAGGATAGTATATGTTTTTTGACGTTAAAAGCAGTTCGTTCATTTCCTCTTGACTTATGATACTGTCTTTGCATGCTTTGTTGAAGTTATATTTCATGTTAATCCATGAATCGGACAGTTGTTCATATGTTTCGGGATTCAAACTTACTGCTACGTCATCATCTGACTCAATTACTCCGTTTTTATAATCCTTGAATATGTTTCCGACTCCTACCATCCCGTAGGGGTATAATTCACATGCCCTTAAGGCACCCATACTTGCACCACCCACAACTGTTATGTTATTGTCGAGTGCCTCAAGTATTTCCTTATGGGCTACTGCCGGACTTTGATGAAATACGCCGTCTATTATTCCTATAATGTCTATGTCATCTTCATTTTCAAGCAGTGCAGATAGGTCTCCCCTTTTTATTGGAGGTTTATACTCTGCCTTTAGAATTTTTTCTGCTTCGCTGAATGAAATGGATAAACCGGTGTATACAATTATTTTTTTCATTTTCTTCTACCTAATAATTCTTCATCAAGTTTGATTAGACGTTCTATGGATTCTTGATTCATATTTTTGGCGGTCCATTTTTTGATTACAAAGTCCAAATCAACCTTTGTTACTCCGTGAACAAGGTTATCCGCATGTGCCACAATCTTTTCTTCCAGTGTTTGAGGTATGTAATTTCTTTCTGGTAAGTTCAATTGTGCGGCTTCCTGTGGTATTATTCCGGCTCCTATATGTCTTTCAGTTATTTTACATATTTTTTCATCTATGTTTATCTTTCTGAGCAGGTCTGCACCAAGATAGGCATGTCTTATGTCATTTGTAATTGTTCTTCCAACATCATGTAACATTGCCCCACATTTGATTAGCTCTAAATCAACATTCTCATAATATTGGGTAATGTCTTTTGTTCTTTCATAGACTGTTTTACTATGGTCTATAATATAATCACTACATCCTAGTTTTTCATAGGCATATTCGATTATTTCATCTGCATTATTCATGTTTAGCTCCTTAAATAATGTTTTCAAACAGTAAAAAAATTTAAAATAAGTAAGTTTAAGGGGGTTATTCTTCATTTATTATGTAGGATGATTTCCATTGTTTTATGTCATTGATGATGCTTTCATTATCTTCATAGTCTAGTTTTTCATTACATCTTGGACATATGAATTGGAAATCGCTTGCTTCATCAAATGCATATCTACATCCATTTGGACATACAAAGAACATGTTTGTTTCTTCATATTTTAGTGATTCTTTTATTTCTTCGTTATGCTTATTATATTCTTTTTCGATTAATCTTGCAGCTTTTCTTGAGTCAAATTTCCAGTAATATGTGAACCATTGGGTTTCCGGATCTTTTACTCTGGTATAATTTGATATTCCTGCATCGAAGAATTTGTATAATATTTTTCTAACGAAGTTTAGTTTGATACCTGTAGCTTCTGCTATTTGTTCATCAGTTACTTCGGCAGTAAATAGGCAGTCTAATATTTTTGCACTGGTATCTGAATCATTTGTAAGATCATATGCTAATTTTTTTACATTATGTTCATTTAAGAATTTAGAATCATAATCAAAGTTATATACTATTTTTTTCCTAGCCATTATATTATCTCACTTTTACTTTTATTCTCTACATTATTGTTTTATTTTGGAATTGGCGAGTACAAAATCATATTTAAAAATACATTCTTTTTAAGTATTTGTATTGTGTATTATCAATAAAAAATCTGGTTAAATCTTTAATTTGTAGAGTTTAATCTTTAGATTTGTTTTATGTATGGACTATGTTATCATACATAAATTACTAATATATTACTTTATAGTTAATTATATAAATAGTTATTTAATCCGAAATATAACTGCCCGTATATAGTTGAATATCCTGTAACATCATGTCGATAACATCGATGTTTACGGTATCGAATTTTTCTTGCATAGAAGGGGTTGTATTCAAAAATCACTTCTTTTTGATTGAAGTTCTTCATAAAAATATGCAATCCCAATCACTTCATCACATTATTGGTGGATGTTGGAAGTAATATTATCAGCCCCTGTTTTTTGACATTTATTTTAACAAATACTGGAAATATATTCCAAGACCATTTTTATACACTTAATCGATTGGAAGAAGGATGTACTTATCATTATCATTTTATAAGAACATCCATCGATAATCACTATGATTTCAGTTTAAAAAAAGTAAAGTTCTTGGTATTAGAACTTACCAAGAGTATCTCCTCTAAGTCCACGTCTAAGTGTTTCAAGGGAGATTATGTCATTGAAGTTGATATTTCCAAGGTTAACCTCATTTCCTAGTTTTAGTATTAATTCGACCTGCTGGTTTTTATTTGGAGCTTCCCACATGACTTTTTTATTGTCAGTATTTTCATGTATCTGTTTTAACTCCTCATTTTTAATGTTTCCTTTATCGTCATAGATACCGATATTTTTACCGCTTTCTCTGCCTTCAATTATGACCAAATCTGATCCATGCTCCAAATCCCTATTAATCAAATCAATTCTTTGCTGTGTTGAATACTGATGATCCATTTCAGGATTTTTCTTACCAATCTCACTTAACGTATAAAAACCGGAATCTTTTGCCATTTCTATGGCTTCATATCTTGCGGTATCGTCTATTGTTGTAGATCCATCAGATATTTCCACGGCATCAAAACCAAGTTTGTCCAGCTGTTCAAGGAATTCCTCCACTTTGTTGTAACTATTTGCAAGTTCAAATAATGTTCCGCCCGTATATGTTTTAATGTCATATGATTGGTATAACTGATTTTTGTCTTTGATTAATTCTTCTTCATATAATATGGATGTTCCCCACCCAAATTTCAATAAGTTAAAGTATTCTCCAGTTAATTTTAAGGAGTCTTCCACATATTTATATCCGAATCCTTTATCTAAAACCATGGTATTGGTAGTGATATTTTGAATTTTATCTAAAAATGAAAATGCCTTCATGTCTATCTTTCCCCATTATTTTTTCATTAATAAAAAATCATTTCTTAATCTATATTTTTAATAATTTGATTATTAATTTTATCTGCTAAGTCAAAGTATTTAAATCATGACATAATAATATATCATTTTAAGAATATGTAAAAATGAAAAAATATTAAATGTTGATATTGGAAATATGTTTACTCATATAACTCAACTTTATATATTTCCAAGAACAAATAAATATAATAATATAAGATTAATTATTTTAAAATAATTATGTATCTAATAATTAATATTGACAAATATTATAAACTATAATATCATAATAATAGGTATAAAATGAATTGATAAATTCATTATAGGAATAAAAATAGTTCTATCTGTTTTTTTCAAGTATCTATTATAATAACTATTAAAAATAGTTTTTAACGATGGTGTTAACGTAATTATTTATAAAATAATTAAATAATACCAAAATATTAAAAACTATATATTAATTTATAATTATTGTGAGGGTGTTAAGTGAAATCTCTAATAAAAGATAGCTTAAATGATACAAAAGCTAAAACTACAGAAAGACCAAATATCGCTAGTTCAGGTCTAGATGATGTAAACCAAAAATTAGTTGATATTATAAACAGAAGCAGAGCAAAAATATTTGTTATAGGAGCTGGTGGAGCAGGAAACAATACTATATCCCGTCTTGGTGAAATAGGTATTGAAGGAGCAGAAACTATTTCTATAAATACCGATGCACAAGATTTATTCTTCAGTAAATCCAATGAAAAAATATTAATCGGTGAAGAAACCTGTGGTGGATTAGGTGCAGGTGGAATTCCAGATGTCGGAGAAGCAAGTGCTGAAGAAAGCGAAGAAGAAATAAAAAGAATGATTGATGGAGCAGACATGGTATTTGTTACTTGTGGACTCGGTGGTGGAACAGGAACAGGATCAGCACCAGTTATAAGTAGAATAGCACAAAAATGTGGAGCATTAACCATAGCTGTAGTTACAATGCCATTCAGTGCAGAAGGTTTAAGAAGAAGAGAAAATGCTGAAAAAGGACTTGAAAAATTACAAGCAGCAGCTGATACAGTATTGGTTATTCCTAATGATAAATTATTGGAAGTAGCTCCAAGTCTACCAATAAATAAAGCATTCATGGTTTCAGATGAATTATTAGGAAGAGCCGTAAAAGGCATAACCGAATTGATTACAAAACCAGGACTAGTAAGTTTAGACTTCGCAGACATAAAAAGCGTAATGAAAGACAGTGGAATGGCAATGATTGGTATGGGTGAATCAGATACCGGTGATAGAGCTATTGAATCAGTACATGAAGCTCTCAACAGTCCATTACTTGACTTAGACATATCCAACGCTAAAAGTGCACTTATTAACATAACAGGTAGTAACGATCTAACATTAAATGAAGCTGAGAAAATAGTACAAATCGTAGCTGATGAATTAGACCCAGAAGCAAACATCATTTGGGGTACACAGATACAAGATGATCTTGCAAGCACTGTAAGAACAACTATTGTAGTAGCAGGTGTAAACTCTCCATCAATCCTTGGTTCATCAAATGATGGATATAAGGAAAAACCACGCGGAGAAGAAAAATCAACATCAGATACGGACTTAGAAGGATTTATTGATGACGTATTCTAAATATGAGTTTCATATTTAATACCTCATTTTTTTTCTTGTAGGTAATACTATTTTTTATAGTTTTCTATTTTTCGTATTTTGTTCATGCATAGCTTTTTAAGCACAGGGGCATGTTAAAAAAAATTTATGAATATCAAAAAATATCATTAAAATTTTTAAAAAAATTCATTTGATCAAAACTCCTATAAATGTATGTAGTTTAACGTTAGGGGGATGAAAATAATTTTAAAAATTATTTCATGGCTGAATCATATGGTTATGTTTAAAAAACCCAATGATAAACTTATTTTCTACTTCTATAAAATAAAAAGATTTATTAATAGTTAGAAGTATATATTATATATGATCCCTATCTTAGGTTTTAAATTTCTCATTTTATGAATTTTTAATGCAGGTAGTTATAATGAATATAAACAAAGAATCAATAAGTAGTTTTTTAAAACAGTGTGAAAGAGTTTTACGAGTGTCCAAAAAACCTGATATGGATGAATACAAAACCGTAGCAAAAGTTACAGGTTTAGGTATTATAATTATTGGGGTAATTGGATTCATAGTATCAATACTATCTCAAGTAATATTCTATTCATAAGCAAAATAATAGTAAAATAAGAGTATTCATATACTCTTTATTCAAAATGAAGAAAGTTATCTCAAAGAGGAAAAGTGAAAAAATGATATATGCAATGAGAGCAATAATGGGTCGTGAACAAGCGGCCGTAGATTTATTAGCACAAAGTGTTAAGCATGAAGACTTAGGAATAACGGCAATTTTATTACCGGAAGGTATGAAAGGTTACTTCTTTGTCGAATCTACCAAAGTATTAGATATTAGGCATCATGCATTAAAAGTTCCTAATTTGAGAGGTATAATCGAAGGCGAAGTATCTTTTGATGAAATTACTCAATATTTAAACCCAGAACCTGCTATGAGCAATATAGTCAAAGGCAGTATTGTTGAATTAACTTCTGGTCCGTTTAAAGATGAAAAAGCAAAAGTTGTTCGTGTCGATGAAGCCAGAGAAGACGTGGTATTGGAGTTAATTGAAGCAGCAGTCCCAATACCAGTTACCGTCAAGGGTGACCAAATCAGATTAATACAAAAGGAGGCTGAATAGTGGCTAGTCAAACTATTGAAATCCTAGTGGATGGTGGAAAAGCCACACCGGGACCACCATTAGGTCCAGCTATAGGTCCATTAGGTATTAATATGATGCAAGTTGTTGAAGAAATCAACAAAAAAACTGCTGATTTCAGTGGTATGAAAGTACCAGTAAAAATAACTGCTGATATGGATACTAAAGAATTTGAAGTATCTGTAGGAACACCACCTACAACAGCTCTAGTTCTTGAAGAATTAGGTATACAAAGTGGTTCACATGAACCAGGTACTGAAGTAGCAGCTGATTTCACAGTTGAACAAGCATTTAAAGTTGCAAGAATGAAATTCGATGACTTACTTGCAAACGATTACAAACACGCAGTTAAAGAAGTAATCGGTACATGTGTAAGTATGGGTATAAACGTTGAAGGTAAAGACGGACGTGAAACTCAAAAAGACATCGATAATGGAGATTATGACGACGTATTTGCACAGTAAATACTTCGTTAGGTTTTTGTAACTAATATTATTATTTAATGATATATTAATCTAAATGATTAGACTTTAAATATAAAAATTTTATACAATGTACGTGGTACATATTTTATACACGTTGGACTCGATGATTGATTCATCGGTTCATTGGAGGAAATTGAATGTCACAAGAAATTGAAGAAGCAGTGAAGAAGGTTTTAGAAGAATCAAAACCGAGAAACTTCACACAGTCTATTGATGTGGTCATAACCATCAACGATTTAGACGTAAACAAACCAGAAAACCGTTTAGATGAAGAAGTGCTTCTCCCTAATGGACGTGGAAAAGATGT
>JAFRMD010000056.1 GCA_017430835.1 Methanosphaera sp. | reverse complement strand
TGGTAAGAAAGCTTTAACTCAGAACACTAAACTTACTATTAAAGTGGATGGTAAAACATTAACATCTAAAAAAATTAGCAAAAAAGGAAAAATTAGCCTCACACTCAAAAAAGCACTTAAGAACGGATCACACAAAATACAAATTATCAGCAAAACAACTAGCATGTACAAACAAGCAAAAATTACTAAAACTTTGAAAATATCTGCTTAATTATTTTTGAGTTTTGAAGATTTCATTAAAGGAGGATTGTTCTATTAAAACACAATCCTCTCCTTTTTTTATAATATGGTGATAATATGATATCTTGTTATAAAAGCTTTCTGATTACTTTTATTGTAATATTAATATTTTCTATGTCATTTGCAGTTGCCACTACTGCAGACAATTCAACAAAAAAAATTGAACTAAAAGATAATACAAAAATAATCAAAACAGATTCCCACATCAAAAATAATAAAATACAAGATATACAAAATGATAAAAAACTTAATAAAAAAAGTTCGTATAAAAAAAGTACTCAATATAACAACAGTACTTTTAAAATAAAAGAGTCTATTTCTTCATATGAGAAAGATAAGAAGATTTTAAAGAAAAACAATAAAAATGTTAAAACTAGTAATTTATTAAGGGAAGTTAATATTACTAAAGATAACATTGCAAAATATTTTAAAATAAGTGACGGTATTTCTTTAAATAAAAGAAGCATTTATGCAAATAAAGATTATAACTTTAATATTTATTATATACCCGACGATATAACATTTTTTGATATTGATGTTACAGATACAAGTTTTGAAAATAATTCCATTAAATTTGTAGCCAAAAATAATATAAATTTAAGTAATTGCGGGGTAACTATATCTAATACTTTTAAAAATGTTTCTTTAGAAAATTTTAACTTTAATTTCAATAATGATTATAAAGACAGCACTTTTATTAAAGTAGATAATCCTACGACTTTTTGTCATTTGAACAATCTAACAGTTAATGTCAATGTTGAAAATCCAGGAGCTTCTGCATATGTATTTAACTTAAGAGCACAATGTATTTTAGAAAATTCATATATAAATACTAGATTACCTGAATATTCTATAGATTGGTATCATAGTGGAGATAAAATTCCATTGGCAACAACAATAGTAAACAAGGGTTCAAATGTGGTTTTGAATAATAATACTATTAATGTCACTTCCTGTGGACCAAAATCCGAATCTTATTATTCTATATATGGTGTTTACAATGAAGGATACAATTTCACATTCACTAATAATTCCCTAATTATGAATAATTGTACGGGCTATGCTTATGGATTAGTTTCTAGGAATCAAAAAGCGTTTATAAGCAATAATCATATTGAAGTATTGTCTTACATTTATTCTGCAGGTATTAATTTTGAAGGAGGATATGTACAAGACAATATTATTCAGAATAATTATATTAATGTCACTGCAGGTGATGGAAAATCACAAACGGGTGACTATTGTGTTGCTTATGCTGCGTTATTACTTGATTATGGGTATAGTGGAGGAACCTTTAATTCTCAAAGTTCCAATTGTAAAAACAATAGTTACTTAAATAACACTATTCGAGGCCATGCACGACAATTTTATGGTTTTGAAATATATGGTGGATATAACACAAATATTTCCGATAATAATATTAACGCGACAGGGAAAACTGTGATGGGTGTAGGTATTGTTGGTGAAAATATTACAATAAATAACAATATTGTGGACGTTCAAGGACAAACAAGTTCAGCAGAAGGTTCAGTAGATTATTTAAAACCAATAACAACAGGAACATATACTTTCATGAGTAATAAAGGCATTTACATTACCAATAATATTATCACATCCCATAATGCTAGAGGTATCCTTATTGCTAGTTCCAATAATTTAATTGTTGAAAATAATACTCTCAAAACAAATAATTATAATTACTCTATAGAAATAAGTGGTGAAAATAATAGTATACAACATAATGCATTAAAAACAGACAATTGTTCTTCAAATGATGCTGTTAAAGACAACAATGGAAATAATATCATACAACATAATGCACAAGAAAGAAGCATAATTTCTATGGACATGCCAGAAACGTCAATAGTATTTGATGAAATATTTATCTCAATATCCCTAAAAGATTATTCAAATTATCCTATTGCCTACCATAATGTTACATTAAATTATGAAAATCAAACAATTAATTTGACAACTGATTCACAGGGAAAAACAGAAATCAATTTTATTCCTAAAAAAACAGGATATTTAACAATAACAACGGTGTTTGAAGGGAATGAAGAATATGTTAGAGACATAGTGACAAAAAAAATCTTAATAAACGAAATTCAACAAACAAACACAACAAACACAACCAATGGTTCTTCCAATACAAATAAAAACAATACCTCAGCATCAAACACCACAAACACACCAACAAAACTAAGCACAAAAATCACAGTTAACCCCGTAACGGCAACAATAGGAAAAACAGTTACAATCACAGCAACAATAAAAGACCAAAACAATAAACTAGTCTCATCAGGTAGTGTAGTCTTTAAGGTTAATGGTGTAAAAATCGGTGAAAGCAAAGTAACAAGCGGAACAGCAAAAGTAACGTACAGTGTACTAAACTCTTGGATATCCACAGCACCAAATCTAGAAGTATCATATACTGGAAACAATAATTACAAAACTTCAACACTATCACAAAGTGGACTAATCAAGGTAAACAAGGGCACAGCAAAACTAACACTAACAACCGACAAGACAAGTATCAAAGCAGGCGAGAAAGTAACATTCACAGTTAAGCTGACTGATGCCAACACCAAGACTGGTTTAACAGACACAATAACCATTAAAGTAAACGGCAAATCAATAAAAGCCAATGTCAAAAAGGGCAAAGCAACAGTAACATACACAGTCCCAAGAGGAACAGACGCACAAACAATAAAAGCAACAACCACATACTCATCAAAATACCACAACAAAGCAACAGCAACAAGTAAATTCAAAGTAACCAAAACCACACCAACAATCAAAAAAACAAAAATAACATACAAAAACAAGAAAACAACAATAAAAGCAACAATCAAAGACGCAACCAAAAACTCCTAAACAAAAACGTTAAGGTAACAGTAAAAGTTGATGGAAGAACAGTGCTTAAAAACAAGGTAATAAAGAATGGTAAAATAAGCTTATCATTTAAAAAAGCTCTTAAAAAGGGCAATCATAAAATAATAATTACCAGTAAAGCTACTAAAGCTTTCAACAAAGCATCATTTACCACGGTTCTTAAAGTATAAACTCCTTACTTTTTTTTTTATTTTGATTTGGATAGTTTCATTAAATGGATACAAATTTTATATTTTTTTAGAGTTTGTTCATTTGAGTGAAAAAATATTGTTTTTATGATTTTTATATTTTCTGATAGATAAAATTTAATGTTTGCTTGTTTAATCAGTGCAGGTTTAATCTTTTCTTTCACATTATTTATTTTGGAATTGTTTTTTTTTTCTTGTTGTTGACACGCTTTTTGGTGGCTATTTTTATGATTTTTTTTGGATTTATTTTATTATTCTATGTATTAATAAAGTAATTTTGAATTTTATTAAGAGTCCATTTACAGTCCATTTTTTGATATTCAGGGGGCTCATACTAAATAATCTAAGATTGCTTTAATTAAATTAATTAATTAATTAATAACTACTAAAATAATTAATCATAAAGTTTATTTAAATGAAGGTAATGGGAGTTCATATTTGGGCACTATGAGTCCATCCAATCAAGTAACTCATATAATCATTGTTTAGCTTATTTAACATATTATACTATAGAAAAAAGAGATTCTTTTGTAGTAATATCTAATAATTTGGGTATACTTGCTTATCCGTCCTTATCAATTTTCATAATAAACGAAAACTATGTAATACTTCAGGTATTTAAAAATCATTCATGCCAAGTCTTAACTATTTTTATTATTAAATACATAATACAATTTAGAACAAACATTATTCTAATTAAATATTAACTGAGCAGTATGGATTGCAATAGTATTATTAATAAAGGAGTGTTACATGTGACAAAAACAATGGAAGACATTAGAGAAAAGTTGGATTCTGGGGATGCAGTAGTATTAACTGCTGATGAATTAAAAACTAAGCTACGTGATGGGGAAGAAATAGGCGTGGATGATGTTGATGTTGTAACTTGTGGGACAAGCGGTGTAATGAGTGGTACAACAGCATTACTTCACATGCCCGTTGCTGAACCAGGTTCATTTAATAAGGCAAAAGAAGTATACATTAACGGAATTCCGGCATATCCTGGCCCTTGTCCCAATGAATTGTTGGGCAGTGTCGACGTAATTTTATATGGAACAAATCATAGTCAAACAATAGAAGACTATGGTGGAGGATTCCTTATAAAGGATTTGATTGATGGAAAGGAAGTTGATGTAAAAGTAATAGATATAGAGGATAATGAATTCAACACCAAAGTAACCCTGGAGGATATGCAGACGGCAAGATTAATAGGAACACGAAATGCATTTAAAAATTATAATTCATTCACAAATCCTGATAAGAAATCTGTGAAAACAATATTTAACGCAGCGCAATTTGAAGGACCATTTAATTCATTCACATTCAGTGGCTGTGGTGAAATAAATCCATTGGAAAATGATCCGAATCAGGAGGTTATAAAACAGGGTACTAAGGTTTTATTAAATGGTGCAGAAGGTATGGTGATAGACAATGGTACCAGAAGCACAAAAGAAAAACCTAACCTCCTATTGACGGCAGATATTAAGCAAATGAAATCATACTATGTCGGCGGATTTAAAACGGGTATGGGTCCTGAAATCTTTGATTCGGTAGCAATACCAATACCGGTACTAAATGATGAAATCCTGGAAAACCTTAAAGTACAAAACAAGGATATAAAGTTGCCTGTATGTGACATTCATGGAAGACACCTGCCACTTTCAGAGGTGGATTATACTGTCTGGGAAGATGTTGACCTAAGACCAACAACAGATGCAAGCAAATGTTTCAACTGTATTCCATGTCTGCCTGAATTATATTGTCCGGTTAATGCATATAATAAGGATAAAACAATAAATGCCGACTTATGTTTTGGTTGCGGATACTGTTCAATGGTATGTCCTAGGGGAGTTCCAAGTATTGACATGGGAATTGTAACAATGGAAATTGAAGACAAAAAAAGGAAGATACCAGTCACATGTCGCCAGTCAGATAAGAAACGTGCAATGGATATTGCAGAAGAACTTAAGGAAGCCATACTTGACGGTTCATTCAAACTTTAATTTTTCTTTAAAACTCTTTTTTT
>JAFRMD010000055.1 GCA_017430835.1 Methanosphaera sp. | reverse complement strand
CGAACCTATATCAGTAGGAGAACCATTACCAGAAGACAAACTTAAAGAAATCACAACTATTTACAGATATGATAACGTAAGTTTAAGAGACGACCCAGAAGTTATTAAAGTAGTAGAAGAAGTACACTTTGCAAGAACTGCTGGTGGATATGGTTTAGATGTATTCAACGACGATTTACAAAGTAAATTAGGTGGTAACTAATGGTAGATGAGAAAAAATTATTCTTAAAGGCTTTACAAGAAAAATTTGATGAAGACCCTGAAGAACAAAACACTAAATATTACTGCTATGGTGGATGGGAACAATCCGCAAGAAAAAGAGAATTTAATGAACAAGCAGAAAAAGCTATGGAAGCTCGTGGAGGATTACCATTCTACAACCCAGACATAGGTGTACCTCTCGGACAAAGAAAATTAATGGCATACCAAGTATCTGGAACAGACACATACGTAGAAGGGGACGACCTTCACTTCTGTAACAACTCAGCTATCCAACAATTAGTAGACGATATAAAAAGAACAATTATCGTAGGTATGGATACAGCTCACGGTGTACTTGAACAAAGGTTAGGTGTAGAAGTAACTCCTGAAACAATCAACGAGTACTTAGAAACAATCAACCACGCACTCCCTGGAGGAGCAGTAGTACAAGAACACATGGTAGAAGTAGACCCAGGATTAGTAGTAGATTCCTACGCAAAAGTATTCTCTGGTGACGACGAATTAGTAGATCAATTAGATTCAAGATTCGTAATCGACATCAACAAAGAATTCCCTGAAGAACAAGCAGAACAACTCAAAAAATACATAGGTAAAAAAACATACCAAGTATCAAGAGTACCTACATTAGTAGTACGTGCTTGTGACGGTGGTACCACCTCAAGATGGTCTGCTATGCAAATCGGTATGAGTTTCATCTCTGCATACAAATTATGTGCAGGAGAAGCAGCAATTGCAGATTTCTCATACGCAGCAAAACACGCAGACGTAATCTCTATGGCTAGTGCAATGCCAGCAAGAAGAGCAAGAGGTCCTAACGAACCTGGAGGAGTAACCTTCGGTGCAATTTCTGATATGGTACAAACTAGCAGAGTATCAGATGACCCTGCAAAAATCTCATTAGAAGTAATCGGTGCAGCATCCCCATTATACGACCAAGTATGGTTAGGTTCATACATGTCTGGTGGTGTAGGATTCACACAATATGCTACAGCAGCATACACTGACGAAATCTTAGACGACTTCGTATACTATGGAAAAGACTATGTAGAAACCAAATATGGTGGATTATGTCAAACTGAAGCTTCAACAGAAGTAGTTAGAGACATTGCAAGTGAAGTAACTTTATACGCATTAGAACAATACGAAGTACCTGCAGCATTAGAAGACCACTTCGGTGGATCACAAAGAGCTTGTGTAGCTGCAGCAGGTTCAGGTTGTTCAGTAGCATTCGCAACTGCTAACTCAAACGCAGGTGTAAACGGATGGTACTTAAGTCAGTTATTACACAAAGAAGGTCACAGCAGATTAGGATTCTACGGTTACGACTTACAAGATCAATGTGGATCATCCAACTCCTTATCCATAAGAAGTGACGAAGGTCTTATCCACGAATTAAGAGGTCCTAACTACCCTAACTATGCTATGAACGTAGGTCACCAACCTGAATATGCAGGTATTGCTCAAGCACCTCACGCAGCAAGAGGAGACGCATTTGCACTTAACCCATTAATCAAAGTTGCATTTGCAGACAACAACTTAACATTTGATTGGGCTGAACCAAGAAAATGTATCGCAAAAGGTGCAATCAGAGAATTTATGCCTAGCGGGGAACGTGACTTAATCAACCCAGCATTATAAGGTTGATTTTTTTAGGCAGTACTATAAGGGCATCATTTATATATAACAAAGAATATATATAATAGTGAAGTTTTCCAAGTAAACTTTAAGTATTGAAATATATTCAATAATGGTTTATAAATAGAAAAGGCAAGAAGTCGGTCTGTATTACAATCGTAAACAAGATGCGGTCTGCACTTTTCATTATAAAACTATTATTATACTTTTACTGGAAATAATATCGGGATTTTATGGTTCTTACTTAGGAAACTATTGCCCTTATATTTATTTCCTTCTTCATAATACTTTTTTTTTAATAAATTTATTTACAAAATAATCTTCAAAAAATAGGTGGAGGTTATTTAATAGATGTATTTAACATCATTTTTAATTACTTCATTATTTTCACATATAATATTTCCACGATTAATGGTTAAAATATTATTTCCAACATATTGTCTATTTTCAAATGGGGAGTATTCTGCCCTAGTATAAAAGTTATCAATATTAATTTTGCCTTCTTCTTTCATATCTAAAACTGTAATGTCTGCATCATATCCTACTTTTATTTCGCCTTTATTTGGTATTTTAAATATTTTTGCAGGATTAGTACTTGTTAATCTTACAACTTCTTTTAAGGATAGGTTATTATTATTGACTTCTGTTAACAATAATTGCATTGTTGTTTCAAGACCCGGTATTCCTGAAGCACTAGTCCATGTGTCTCTTGTTTTTTCTTCTATTGTGTGAGGTGCATGATCTGTTCCTATTGAATCAAATTCTTTCAAGTAATCAACAGTAATATTGTAATCCAAGTCTCTTAATGGAGGATTTGTTTTAGCTTTAATTCCATAATTTTCATAAGTTGAATTATCTAGGAATATGTGATGTGGGGTAGCTTCTATACTTACATTAATTGATTCACGAGCTTCATGTATCAGTTCTAACGTTTGTCTTGTGCTTATGTGACATAAATGTAATTGAATATTTAACTTTTTTGCAAATTCAATTGCTCTGTTTACAGCAATTAGCTCTGCTAAAGCGCTCCTAGCATAACTGTATACAATAGTTTTATCTTTATTCTCAGGATTTTGGCTTAAAGTTTTGATGTTATAATCAACTAAGTTTTTATCTTCACAGTGTAAACTAAGAGGTTTTCCTGTTTTAGCAACGTGTGAAAACATTTCATATAGTTCTTCAGTTTCATGCAAATCCATGAATATTTTGTATGATGCAGGTTTTTCCTTTAAGATTTCTTCAACGTCTTGTTGGGTTTTTACTCCGGCATGTAATGCATAGTCAACATATGATTTTTTTGATGCTATTTCTTTTTTTTCATTAAATGCTTTTAAGGTATTTGTCAGTGGTTTTGTGTTGGGCATGTCAATTATTGTTGTATAACCCCCATGTGCTGCTGCTTGACTACCACTCTTCCAGTCTTCTTTGTGTGTTAATCCCGGATCTCTTAGATGTACGTGTGGATCAATTAATCCTGGAATTACATAATTTTCCTTAATATTAATTATTTTATCAGTATTTTTTTCTGAAGCTTTTAATTCTTTTTTAATAGAAGATATTTTTCCATTTTCAATTATAATATTAACTATTTTATTATCTACAGTTTTACAATTTTCTAGAATAATATTGCCCATATAATCACCTATGAATATTGAAGTATTTACCTATTAATATTATGTTAAACAAAATTAATTATAATTTTAGATATTGGTGAGATTTTTTATGCAAATGGATTCTTTTGTTAGAGATATTATTGATAGGGATAAAGTTCAATTTCAAGAAGATAATAAATTAAATGGGTTAAAAATTTTGGGAAATAAAAATATTACTCCGATGATTGCTGATTTTACTGAATATTCTCCGTTACATAATGGACATTTGTTTTGTATGCAAGAGGCTAAACGTTTACATCCTGAAGCATTGTTTGTTGCTGTTATACCAGGTTTATTTGAACGTAATGGCAGAGGTTTGCCTTATATATTGACTAGACAGAAAAGGGCTGAATTGGCTATCCAGTTGGGTGCTGATATAGCTGTTGAAGGTCCACCTATGGGTGTTATGGGTTCTGGACAGTATTCTCTTTGTCTATCTTTAATGTTTAAAGCATTAAATGCAGATTACATTCCTAGGGGATATATTTCCGAAGACCCTGAATTTAAAAAAATTTTGGAATATATAAATAAAGGTATTGGGGTAGCACCAAAGCCCTATAAGATAGTATCCATGAAAGATAAAGAAGTGTTACTTGAAGGTAAATTAAATAATGATGATTATGTAATTGTTTCTTTATCAAAATCATTGACAAAAATTAATTTTGATTTTAAGAATAAATTTATTTTTATTCCTCGTTTAAAAAATGTAAGTGGAACTAAAATAAGGGAAATGGTAACCAATGGAAACGTAGATAAACTTGATGATATGTTACCTCAAAAAACAATTAATATTTTAAAGGAAGAAATAAGTTTAAATCATGCTCCATTACATGAAACAAGGGCTTATGAAAACTTGTTAAATAATGTTAATTTAATGACTCGGGAGGAATTATCTAAGTTAGCACTTATTGATGAGGACACGGTTACAAATATAATTCGTAACAGACCTTTTAATTCAGTTGATGAATTGTTAAATTCCATAACAAAAGGTTTCAGCACTCATCGTAAACAAAGAATTTTAAGTGTCTTAGAAGTAGGTATTTTTAAGGATGAAGTACATAAATATATTAATAGTTATCCACAAAAAATTAGAATTTTAGGATATAAAAATAATGAAGTTCTTAAAAAATTTGAACATAATTTAAAAAATAATTTAGTAGGAGATAATGGAAAAATATGGCAATAAATGAAAACGCTTTTATAAAATTAAACTATACTGGAAAAGTTAAAGAAACCGGAGATGTATTCGACACTACATATGAAGATGTAGCAGAAGAAGCAGGAATTAATAATCCTGACAAAGAATACAAACCTATGGTTTTAGCAGTAGGTTCAAGCCAATTAATTCCAAAATTACATGAAGAAATCAAAAAATTAGATGTTGGAGACAAAAAATCTGTAGAAATTCCTTGCGAAGATGCTTTTGGAAAAAGAGATCCATCTTTAATTAAATTAATTCCAATGAAAGAATTTAAAAAACAAGATATTAAACCATTTGTCGGTATGCCATTATCATTAGATGGTCAAAATGGTATAGTAAGAACTGTGGATGGTGGAAGAGTAAGAGTAGATTTCAACCATGAATTAGCAGGAAGAGATATAGTATACGATTTAGAAATTGTTGAAACAATTGAAGATAACGAAGAAAAAATTAAAGGATTAATAGAAGTATATTATGGAAATCCTAACTTAAAAATGGATGATGTAAAAATTAATTTTGAAGATGATGTTGCAAAAATTAACTTAGGTATACTTGCAGGATTTGATCAAAGATCAGCTCAAGAAGTAACACTCTCAAAATTCAGGGTAGCAAGAGAAACTTATGAAAATATTGAAGAAATAGAAACAGTTCAATTCATTGATGAATTCAAAGACGATTCACCAAAAGAAGAAACTGAAGAAAATGCTGAAGAAGAAATTCCTGAAGTTTTAAATGATGATGAAGAATAATTTCTAAGAAAGGGATTACCCTAAATTTATTTTTTTAAATAATTTCGGAAGTAGTTTCGATTATTTTTTCACATTGAATTAAATCATCTATAGTATTTAGAACGGTATTAATATTTTTATTCTCAATAATGCATATTAATTTGTTATTATCCACGAAGGATTCTACAAAACCTTCGTTATCTGGATATAATGATTCATAAGCAATTTTTGCATATTTGGGATCAGTATATTCGAATGTTATTTTTGTTTTAATATTCATAATTCTTATCCTTAGTTTGTTTTTATGTTATATTACTTTAATATCATAATTAAATATATTTGATTTATTACTCTTTTTAATCTAAAAAACAAATTATATATAATATCATTAACAAATCATAAATTAATATATTCGATTACATAAAAATATGTTATCGTTTTTTTTATAATAGAAATACTATTTATTGTATTATTATAATGTTTTAAATGTTTTTTAATAATCAAAAAACTATTATTATAACGGAGGAGAATCAAAAATGGTACGACCATACACAAGAAAAGATTATATTAGAAAAATACCAGCATCAAAAATTGTACAATATGATATGGGTAATTTATCAGAAGATTTCCCATTAGAAGTAACATTAGCAGTTAAAGACCATACTCATTTAACTCATAATGCATTAGAAGCAGCAAGGGTTGCTTCAAACAGATATTTACAAAGACAATGTGGTAAATTAGGTTACAGATTAAAAATCCGAGTATACCCTCATCACATTGTAAGAGAAAATCCTATGGCAACTGGTGCAGGTGCAGATAGGGTACAAAGTGGTATGAGAGGAGCATTTGGTAAAGCAGTAAGTTCAGAAGCTTTAGTACGTAAAAACCAAAAAGTCATAACAGCATATGTTAATGTAAAAGATTTTGCAAGCGCTAAAGTAGCACTTAATAGAGCTGCAATGAAGTTACCAGTATCCTGTAAATTAGTAGTTGACAAAGGAAATGAACTCGTTCAATTCTAAATTATATTATCGCTTTATTTGGAAAATAATAATGGAATAAATAGTGGAAATTGATATAACCATATTTAACCAAATTAAATTGGTTTTTAATCCTTTAAAAGTATTATAATTTAATAATCAAAATAATGGAATATAAAGATATAAAGAAGAGTGTTACAAATGAACTATGTTGAATTTTTTAAGCAACTTTCTAAGGATGACATACCGGTAGCTGGTGGTAAAGGAGCAAATTTGGGAGAATTAACAAATGCTGGAATTCCTGTACCTCCAGGATTTGTAATTACAGCACAAACTTACCAAAAATTTATTACAGAAACTGGAATAGTTGATGAAATAAATGCAATGTTAGAAACTTTAGATATCAATAATACAAGTGAATTACAAAAAGTAGCGGAAGATATTAAAAGTTTGATGATTAACACACCTATCCCTGATGATATTCAAAACGTCATCATAGAATCATACAATAAGCTCTGTATGGATGTAGGAAATGATGATGTTATGGTTGCAATCAGATCTTCAGCAACAGCAGAAGACTTGCCTGATGCATCATTTGCAGGACAACAAGACACATACCTAAACATCAGTGGAATAGAAGATGTATTAACAAATGTGAGAATGTGTTGGGCTTCCCTATTTGAAGCAAGAGCTATTTTTTACCGTGCAGAAAATGACTTTGATCATTCAAAAGTATTGATTGCAGTTGTTGTACAGCAAATGGTTAACTCTGAAAAAGCAGGTGTAATGTTTACAGTTGATCCTTCAACTGGTGAAGAAGAAATGCTCATAGAAGGAGCATGGGGATTAGGTGAAGGTGTAGTATCAGGTACAGTAACACCAGATACCTGCCGATATGATAAAGTCAATGATGAAGTAAAATCATACCGAATCAACACCAAAAAAACCATGTTTACCAAAGACCCAGAAACTGGTGCAACAGTACAGGTAGATGTTCCTGAAGAAAAACGTGATGAAAGGGTATTAACTGATGATGACCTAGAACAATTAACACAACTTGGAAGAAGAATACAAAAACATTACGGAGCTCCAATGGACACAGAATGGGGAATTGAAAACGGCATAGTATTTATGCTACAAGCAAGACCTATCACAACTCTTGACAACATCGATGAAAGTAAACATAACGAATCCTTGGATGATGAATCCGAAAGAGTAATCTTAACAAGAGGTTTAGGTGCAAGTCCAGGACTTGTATCAGGTACTGTAAAAATCATCAAAAAATTAGATGAACTTGACAAAATTTTAGAAGGAGACATACTTGTAACAACAATGACAACTCCTGACATGGTTCCAGCAATGAAAAGAGCTAACGGTATTGTTACTGATGAAGGAGGAGTAACATGTCACGCAGCAATTATTTCAAGAGAATTAGGAATTCCTTGTGTCGCAGGTACCGGTGAAGCAACAACTGTTCTTGAAGAAAATTCAAAAGTAACTATTGATGGTAAAAAAGGTTTGGTCTTTGAAGGAGAATTCGGTGGCGACAAAGAAGATTTGTCTGAAGAGCCACAAACTGCAACTTCAGCAGCACCAATCGTAACAGTCACTGATGTAAAAGTAAACGTAAGTATGGCTGAAGCAGCACAAAAAGCATATGATACTGGTGCTGATGGAGTAGGATTGCTTAGAACAGAACACATGATGTTAGCAACAGGGATAGTTCCTTACAAATTTATAGATGAAGGAAGAGAAGATGAACTTGTACAGGTACTTGTTGAAAGCATTCATAAAGTAGTTGACGTATTCTATCCAAAAACAGTATGGTATCGTACTTTAGATGCCCCTACTGATGAATTTAAAACATTAGAAGGTGGAGAAAACGAACCAGATGAAGCAAATCCAATGCTTGGTTGGAGAGGAATTAAAAGAGAACTGGACCAACCAGAAATATTAAAAGCTGAATTCAAAGCAATTAAAAAATTACACGAACAAGGTTACACTAATATTGGAGTAATGCTACCATTATTACATAAACCATCAGAACTTCATGATGCAAAAGAAATAGCAAAATCAGTAGGACTAATTCCACATGAAGATGTTGAATTTGGTATGATGGTTGAAACACCAGCATCAGCTATAATCATAGAAGATTTCATTGAAGAAGGATTAGACTTTGTAAGTTTTGGAACTAATGACTTAACCCAATACACTCTTGCATTAGACAGAAATAACGAATTAGTAGCAAAACATTATACTGAAGCACATCCTGCAGTTCTTAAATTAGTTATGAGAGTAATTAAAAAATGTAACGAAGCAGGAGTAACAACAAGTATTTGTGGACAAGCTGGAAGTAAACCAGAAATTGTTGAAAAACTAGTGGAAGCAGGAATAAGCAGTATTTCTGCTAATACGGATGCAGTTCCTACAATCAGAAAATTAGTTGCAAAAGTAGAAAAGAAAATCATGCTTGATGCAGCTAGAAAAGTTTTAAACGATGAATAGATTTGTGAACACTCTTCACCACCCATTATTTTTTTTCGAATCTTATTTTAATTTAAATTAATAAATATTGTACTATAACTATTTTGTCTAGGAAGATAATGTGATTAAAATGGTTGATATTACAGAAATGTTTCGTAACTTAAATCATACTATTAGGGGAAAGAAGGATACTTTTTTCTTAGTTAATGATGATGCCAATGAAATAAAACAACATTATGATAAAACTTACAATAAAACTTTAAATATTGATGATTTTATTGAAAGCCAACAATCAAAGGAAAAATTCTTCAAAAACAATAACAAAAACTATGGATTATTTGTTATTCCAGATAAAAGTGTTATTCTTAGAGACAAACTACCCTTTGACACTGAAGATTACCTTTTTAGGTATGTGGATTCATTGAAAGAATATTTGCAGGACTTATCTGTTATATTAACACAGGACGATTTTTTAACGAACGATTCACACATTAATGCCGAATCTTATCTTAAAATAATTGCATACATAATATTGCAATTTACTAACGAATACGATTACTATTTTTATTACACATTACTCAAAAGTAGAGTAAGAATAGAAAGTATTGATTTTGAAGGAGATTTGCTATCTACTAAAAACTGGTCATATGATTATGGGAAATATCATAAAAGATTCCAATTCATCAAATCAACTAAACTAGTTCCAAAAGATAAGGTAACGGAAATATCAACCGAGGAAATACCTGAAGAATTCAGAGAATTTTCTTCCGTAAAATCAAGATATTTCATAAACAACACTGGTTTTTCAGATAAAAAAGCATTAATTCTTTATGATTCCAAATTAAATAGTCTTTTGCCAGTCTTATTGTCTTATTACAGGGAAGTATTTTTCTACCAAGACTATAATTATTTCAATAAAGATTTAGTCTCATGGTTTAATCCAGATGACGTAATAGAAATTCGTACAGAACGTTACCTTGAAAAATTATATTATCCCCTCATCGATGAAAAACATAGGGTTTTAATTCCTATAAAAGCCCAAATTGAGGATATGATAATCAAGGGTGATGACTTAATTATCACAATGTTTGCTCAGGATATAAGGAATATGCCACTTTCCTCGGATTATGAAGTATTTATTGATGATGAGTTGGCTACAACCGGAACATTCAAAGAAAAAAATACTAAAATAATGTGTGATATTTCCGATAAAACTTTTGAGGTTCATGAGATTACAATACTAATAAAGTCAGGACAGCATTCCAAATCAAAGAAAATAACAACCAAATATAAATTTTATGAAGACACTTCAAAACATTTTAAAGGATTACATAAAACGATTAAAGGAAAAAATAACACATTTTTCTTAGTGAATGACTCTAACAGTGAAATCAGACAACACTATGATGTTAAGTTTAAAGGAAGGTTCAATACTCAAAAATTCATTAAAAGTCAAAAATCTAAAAAGGAATTTTTAAGTAAACGGAACATACCCTATGAATTTTTTGTTGTCCCTGATAAAAGCATATTATTAAGGGATTATTTGCCTGTTGATACTAGTAACATGTATAGATACATCCCTGAAATTAATGATTATGTTGATGATTTATTATCAATTTTGGATGTGGAAGATTACTTGCAAAATGATACGCATATTTCAATAGAATCTTCTTTAAAAGTTGTTCCTTACATTTTATCAAAATTTCATGGAAACACTCCTGAGTATTATGAATCCTTATTAAAAAAACGTTTGAAGGTAATTCCTGGAACTATTAAGGGTAACCTATTTTATAGGGGTAATTGGTCCTATGAGTTTGATGAATTATATGATAAGTATGCCATTATGAAAATCAATGCACTAAAATTTGATGAGAAATGTTTTACTGTTGATGAAGAGGAAATACCAGAAGAATTCAGACGATTTTCTAGAAGAAAGTCAAGATATATTAAAAATCCTGGAAGCATATCTGATAAAAAAGCATTGGTTCTGCATGGATCTTCGGCTATTAATATGCAACCTGCATTAACAGCTTATTATAGGGAAGTATTTTTCTATTGGGATCACAGTTATTTTAATAAGGACATTGTGGAATGGTTTAAACCAGATGTAGTTTTTGAGTTTAGGATTGAAAGATTTTTCGAAAAGATGTATTGTCCAATTATTGAAGAGGACAAAAATGTATTGATGCCCATTCATGTTGATAGGAATAATATTGGAGTGAAAATTCATAATTTGAACGTTAATCTTTTTGTTAAAGATCTTAGGGGTTTATTGGTTAATTCACTTGCTGATTTATATATAGATGAAAAACTAGTCAAAACCACTAATGTTGTTGATGGAAATTGTGAGTTTAATGTAAATGTATCAGAATATTCCCGAGGAATTCATGATATAAAAATATTAATTAAAGAAACAGAATATAGTAAATTTAAGGAAATAAATGAAAAAGTAACTTTTTAGGTAAAAGGTTGGAGCATGTTAGAGAAAGGAATTTATAAAGAAGATATTTTTGTTAAATTAAAGGAATATCAGAAAATGGACATGTCTTATGAGTCTGGACAAATTTTGGGTTCAATGTGTACAAAGCCAGATCCAATTGCCATGGAAGCATATAAAATGTTTATAGAAACAAATTTGGGAGATTCGGGTTTGTTTAATGGTACGGCTTTGATGGAGAAAGAAGTTATAAGTATGCTTGGACATTTACTTCATTTGTCTGAGGCTTATGGACATATTGTTACTGGAGGTACTGAGGCAAATATGATGGCAATGGTGGTTGCTAAATATTTGTTTGAAGAAAAAAATTCTTCCATTCCTGAAATAATTTTACCTAAAACAGCACATTTCTCTTATAAAAAGATTATATCAATGTTGTCCTTGAAACCGGTTTATGTACCTACTACTGATGATTATAAAATTGATGTTTCGAAGTTAGAAAATTTGATTAATGAAAATACGATGGCTATTGTTGCTATTGCAGGCACTACTGAGTTGGGTCTTGTGGATGATATTGAAAAAATATCAGATATTGCCTATAAATATTCAGTATATCTACATGTGGATGCAGCACTTGGTGGTTTTATAATACCCTTCTTAGATAAACAAAAATACGACCAATTAAAATTTGACTTTCAATGTAAAGGAGTATCTTCCATAACCATAGATCCACATAAAATGGGTCTTGCTCCTGTTCCAGCAGGAGGAATTCTCTTTCGCAATGAACATCACCTTCAAAAGTTAGCAGTGAAAACACCATATTTAACTAAAGAAGAACAAACTACAATAGTTGGTACAAGAACTGGAGCATCTACTGCTGCAACATGGGCATTACTAAAATATTATGGCAAAGAAGGCTATAGAAAAGTAGTATCACAAGTAATGCAATTAACAAGTTACACCTATAAAAAATTACAAGAGATAGAAAATGTTAAGGTAACATGTAAACCTGAATTAAACATTATTTCATTTTCGTCAGATGTCAAAAATGTTGACGTAATAAAAAATGAGTTATTGTCTTATGGTTGGAGTGTATCCGTTGCAGAATATCCTCATACAATAAGGTTGGTGCTAATGCCACACATAAAAAAAGAACATATTGATAACTTTTTAATTGACTTGAAAAGAGTGATAAAAAAAGATTAATGTTAATGGGGAGAATTATCCTCCATATATAACTTTAATTACTTCAACCTCATCCCCATCTTTAAGAATTTCATCTTCGGTAACTGTTTGTTCATTTACTTTAATTACAACAGTTTCTATAGGAATTTCTTCTAGCTTTAAAATATCTTCAACGGAAGTATTTTCATTAATTTCTAATTCTTTCACATCTTTTTTATTAATTAATTTAATATTCATTTTTTAATCACCCTCTATTTTTATTTTTTCACGGATTTCTTCTATAAATGAGCATGCTTTACAAATTTCCTGTGATGACGGTTCTTCGCAAATTTTGCATGTTTTATTTGGATGATTGGCATTATTTTTAATGTAATCTTCTTTAAGGATGGGTTTTATTTTTTCAAAACCGTTTAATGTTGAATACATTATTGTTGGGTGTTTTAAGGTCATTTCTCTTAAAAAATCCCCGATTTCCATGCGGAATGATTCATGTGCATATGGACATCCATCGAAATGTACTTCAAATCCACTTTCCACTACGTATAATCCAACTTCTTTTTCGGGAATTTCACGTAAGGGTTTAATTTTTGGGGTGAATCGTTTGTCTTTGGCTTCAGTTTTATATCCAATTCTCACCATATTATTTAAATTTCCTTCAAGATAATTCATTACAATACTTTGCGTTTCATCATCAAGATTATGGCCGGTGGCAATTTTAGTGGCATTAACTTTTCTGGCAGTTTGGTTGAATATTTGTCTGCGGAATACTCCACAATAAGTGCAAGCATGTTGGGGATGATTCTCTTTTTCTTCTATTTTCATTATTTTATCAATTGTTAAATCATACTCTTTGTCTAATGAAATTATATGATGTTTAACATTCAATTTATTTGCCACGTCTTTTGCAATTCTCACTCCTTCTTCACGATAACCTTTTATTCCTTCATCAACAGTCACAGCTTCAAGTTCAATTATTCTTTTTTCTTTTAGAATGTTAAGTATTTTCAGTAATGCAACGCTGTCTTTTCCACCAGACAAACCTACTAGAACTTTGTCTCCTTTGGTTATTAGTTTTTGTTTTTTGATAGTTTTCAAAACTTTTTTTTCTATTGATTTGGTAAAACATGAACTACATAACTTTTGGCCATTATATTTTCTATGAATTACTACGTGTTCATATCCACATTGAGTACAAACGTTATTTGTCAACATTATAACTTCCTTATATTATATTATATTATCTTCTTTTTATTGATATACATTTAAAATATTGGGAAATCTTGAATATATTCTTTATCTAATTTTAATGCAATTTCTGCTTTTTCAAGTTCTTTACCTAAATAAGCTGCATGATCCATTTTACTTATTAATTCTTTTCGTATTATGTCTTCATATATTTCTCGTGATGTTGTTCCTGTTATAACACAATGTTTTTTATAATCCTTATAGTATATGGCTTTTATAAGTTTGTCTTCTAACACTATTTTAAAACTTCCTTTTGGATCTGGTTTAAAAATATCATTACCCTTTGCAGTAATTTCTTTCAAATCGCTTGTATCTATTTTAACGTCATCTTTTGGATGTTTGTCTTTGAAATTAATCAGGTTGATTCCTAAATTTTTTGGAATTGTATCTTTCATTTTTGAAATAAACATCATGCTGGATGCAGTTTTTAATTCTTTTATGCTGTTTTTAGTTTTTAAACTACTTTCAGGGGTGAATAGTATGTTTGCATTTAATTCCATAGCTATTCCACTTAATACTGCGTGAACTCCATTACTGTCTGCATCTAATAATTCTGACACGTTTCCAACACCAAAAAATAGGGTTTTTGTAGGATTTCTTTCCCTGTAAAGCTTGCATGCACATAGTGATTCAGTTAAGGAGGGACTGTTTATTGGGTCAAGTATTGGATCGGCGATAGTAGTAATGTTTTTACATTTTTTATCTAATTTTTCAAGTGACAGTACCTTTTCTTCAGCTGTTCGGGGTATGAAATTTTTCTTATAGTTTGTTGGTATTATAACTGCTTTAGCATCATAGTCTTTGATATCGTTAATGATATTTTCGTAATTTCCATGATCTAAACTAAGTACCAAATCGGCTCCGGCTTTGAGTGCTTCTTTTATCTCGTTAGTGTTTAGCGTGTCTATACTAATTGGGATGTTGAAGTTATCTTTAATTGTTTTAATCATGTGATATGCTTTTTGTGGCTTGTTTTCTCCAGCATGCATTCCTATGTCAACCATATCTGCTCCAGAATCAACATAATATTTCACTTTTTTTAATAATTCTTCTTCTGTTAAATCAGGAGCATTTGCTATTTCACCAAGTATTCTCATTGGAAAATCTATTCCAAAGGTACAATTATTAATGGTGAAATTTCCTTCTTTTTTTAATAGTTTAATGCTTTTCGGATTATCTTTTTGGTAATCGTTTATGATATTCATTATTTCTTGGTACTGTTTATCTTTAATTAGTATGTCTGCTGCCTTTGTTGTGGATAATGTCATTTTGTTTAGTATATCTAGTGTAATTATTATGTCTGCTGCGTTGCTTGGTCCTTTGTATGTTGGAATTTTCAATTGTTTTTGAATGTATGTCGTATCTTGTTTCATAAGTCCTGGTGTGAGTATGATATCTATATTGTCTATTACTGTTGTGTTGTTGGAGTTTATTGAGTAAAATATGTTTTCCTTTTTGATGTGATATGTAATTAATTTTGGTGTCATGAAAGCGGCTATGGGAATTGGTAGTGTTTTAAGGTATACTTCATGTTCCGTATATTTTTCCAAGTTTTTTCTTATTAGAGCTTCTGCTTGAAGTCCTGTTAGTAATAGAACTTTCATGTTATCACACAATATTTTTTTTCTTGTTTTAATTTTTCTAGTATTTAATTAATAATTCATATTGTATTAATTTATACATTATTGTTGTTTTTTGATTTTTAAACTTCGTAATTATACATTTCATATGATAATTTTTCATAATCAAAAAAGGTATTATTGTTTAATTTAAATCAATAGGTGTAATTCTTTGTAAAATTTTTAATATTTAACCTATTATTCCAAATTTTCTTAGAAATTTATCATTAAATCTTAGAATCGTTATAAATATTTTAATACCAACCACAATTATAAATATAATAAAAAACATAATGATTTAACATGATTAATTATAGTGTAGGTATTTGAAAATTTACTATATTGAAAACATTTATCTAACTTGTAACTATTTTTATTCAAAATAAAATAATATATGAGATGATTTGGAGGAATTTCTCAATGATTGAAATAAGATTTCACGGAAGGGGAGGTCAAGGAGCTGTAACTGCTGCAGAAATTTTAGCTAAAGCAGTTTTTGAAGAAGGAAAATACACTCAAGCTTTCCCATCCTTTGGTGTTGAAAGGAGAGGAGCACCAGTAACAGCATTCGCTAGAATAAGCGATGAACCAATCAGAAGAAGATATCAAATATATGAACCAAAATATGTGGTTGTATTGGATGAAACATTAGCTAATGTAGTAAACTTAACATCAGGTTTACAAAATGATGGTTCAATATTAGTTAACACTACAAGGGAAGTAATTCCTTCTCTTGAAGAACAAAATATTACAACATACACGGTAGATGCAACACAAATAGCATTAGATAATATTGGAAGAAACATAGTAAACACAATTATGTTAGGTTACTTATCAGCAAAAACTGGAGTAGTATCCATTGATTCATTATTAACAACAATTAAATCTACATTTAAAGGAAAAGTAGCAGAAACTAACTTAAAAGCTACAGAATACATCTATGAACAAAACGTAGAATAGGAATAAGGAGAATAGGTGAAATTATGAAATCAATAGGAGCCGCAGTTAGAGAACCTGGAAGTACTAGGAAAAATAAAACAGGTAGTTGGAGGACATTTAAACCAGTTGCAGATAAAGATAAATGTATTGGATGTGGCATCTGTTATTTATATTGTCCTGATGGTTGCATAACCTTAGATTATAATCCAGATTATGATTATTGTAAAGGTTGTGGAATATGTGCAGAAGAATGTCCAGTAAAAGCAATTACAATGGAGAGGGAATAATGGTAGTTAAAGTTATATCATCAGCAGAAGCAATATCTGAGGCAGTTAAACTTGCAAAACCGGATGTTATACCAGTATATCCTATTACACCACAAACAAAAATATCTGAAAAATTAGCAGATTATGTTGCAGATGGTGAGCTAGATTCACAATACATAAGAGTAGAATCAGAACACAGTGCAATGAGTGCAGCAATAGGAGCATCAGGTACAGGGGTAAGAGTATTCACAGCAACATCCAGTCAAGGATTAGCATATATGCATGAACCAGTATTTGCAGCAGCAGGTATGAGATTACCTATAGTAATGGCAAATGCTAACCGTGCATTATCAGCACCAATTAACATTTGGAATGACCAACAAGACTCAATATCCGAAAGAGATTCTGGATGGATACAACTCTTTTGTGAAACTGGTCAAGAAGCATTTGATACAATATTACAAGCATATAAGATTGCTGAAAATCCTGATATTTGTGTACCAGTAATGGTATGTGTAGATGGATTCATATTAACACACACAGTTGACCCAGTAGAATTACTAAGCCAAGAAGATGCAGATTCATTCCTGCCAAAATTCAACCCAGTAAATGCTTACCTAAGAGTTGAGGATCCAATGAGTTTAGGAACATTGGCAGATCCAAACCATTACTTAGAAATAAGATATGAATTAGAGGTTGCAATGAACGCTTCCAAAGATTTAATTGAAGAAGTTGGAAAAGAATATGGGGATAAGTTTGGACGTTACTATGGATTAATAGAAGAATACAAATCAGATGATGCTGACATGATCTTTGTGGCAATGGGTTCAATTTGTGGAACAATTAAAGATGTAATTGATGAACAAAGAGAAGCAGGTAAAAAAATAGGTTTAGTAAGAGTAAGATCATACAGACCATTCCCAAAAGAAGCATTAAAAGAAGCAGTAAAAGATGCAAAATTAGCTGTATTAGATAAAGACGTATCATTCTCAGTAGGTGGAGCGTTATACTCAGATGTAAAATCATCAGTAGATAATGAAACATATGGTTTTGTTTTAGGTTTAGGTGGACGTGACATAACCCCTAAAGATATTGAAGAAATTATAACAAAAACAGAAAATCCTACTAAAGATGTAGAATGGATAGGATTAAGGGAGTAGATTAGGATGAAAGGTATTGATGAAAAAGAATACTTAGCACCAGGACACAGAGCATGTGCAGGTTGTGGTGCAACCATTGCTGTAAGATTAGCATTAAAAGCATTAGGTGAAAATACTATTGCAGTATCAGCAACTGGATGTTTAGAAGTAATTACCACACCTTATCCAGAAACAGCATGGGAAATTCCATGGATACATGTAGCATTTGAAAATGCTTCAGCAGTAGCAAGTGGTGTGGAAGGAGCATTACGTGCGCAAGGTAAAGAAGACACCAACATAGTAGTATTCGGTGGAGACGGTGGAACAACAGATATTGGTATGCAATCATTATCTGGTGCTATGGAAAGAAACCAAAACATCATATACATATGTTACGATAATGAAGCATACATGAACACTGGTATTCAAAGAAGTAGTTCAACTCCATATGGAGCAAGTACAACTACATCTCCAGCAGGAAAAGAAAGTTTCGGTGAAGACAAGTTTAAGAAAAACATGGCAGCAATAATGGTGGCTCATAGCGTACCATACGTAGCAACAGCATGTATTTCTCATCCACAAGACTTAATGAATAAAGTTAAAAAAGCATCTGAAATTCCAGGTCCGGCTTATATTCACGTATTACAACCATGTGCAACAGGATGGGGTTATTCACCAGAAAAAACTGTTAAATTGGGAAAACTTGCAGTAGATACTCACATGTGGTTATTATATGAAGCAGTAGAAGGTCAAATAGAAGTTACTGTGAAACCTAGCCAAAAACTACCTGTTGAAGAATACTTAAAAGAACAAAAAAGATTCAGACACTTAAAAGATGAACAAATAAAAACTATTCAAGATTTCGTTGATGCTCAAAGTAAACAGTTTGGATTAACAGAATAATTATGCATAATTAATTATTCCTCTATTTCATCTTCATTTTTTTAACTATTTTTTTTTAGATTTATCTCAATGGATTTTTTTGACTGTATTCATAAGGTATTCATGAAAATTATTTTTAGAACTTATTTTTTAGATAAAGAATTTATTCAAACAATTTATTCCTTTTGTAATTAAAAAAATTTATAATAGTTTTAACAAAATTCTAAATAGAAAAAATTTTTTTTTATTAGGATTGTATATTATGATTACTCAAGAAGAAATTGCTCAAGCAGTATGTCAAACTTACAGAAAAGCCGCAATAATACTACCTGATGATATAAAAAATGGATTAAAACAGGCATATGAAAATGAGGATAGTGATATTGCTAAACTTAACATAAAATCAATTTTAAAGAATATAGAATTGGCAGAAAAAAATAAGATACCTATGTGTCAGGATACGGGACTGCCAATTATATTTGTTAAACTTGGAAAGGTTGAAGTAGAAAACTTACATGAAGGAATAATTGAGGGTGTAAAAAGAGCAACAGAATCAGTTCCATTAAGAACAAATGTTGTAGATCCGTTAACTAGGAAAAATACTGGAAACAATATAGGAAAAGGAATACCTCAAATTAACTTGGAGTTATCTGATAAGGAAGAACTTGAAATCACAATATTTCCGAAAGGTTTTGGATCAGAGAATAACAATAAATTAAAAATGTTACTTCCAGGGGAAGGGGTGGAAGGAATAAAAAAATTCTTTAAAGAAGCAATATTATCTGCAGGTGGAAAACCATGTCCTCCAACAGTTATAGGTGTTGGAATTGGAGGATCTTCGGATATGGTGATGAAACTAGCAAAGAAAGCATTACTTAAGCCAATAGATGAAGAGAATGAAGATCCGCGTTTGGCTCAGTTGGAAAATGAATTGTTGAATGTTGCAAATCAGACTGGAATAGGGCCAATGGGTCTTGGAGGAAAAACAACAGTTTTGGGAGTTAATATAGAGTTGGCTGATACCCATACTGCAGGTCTTCCAGTTGGAATTTGTGTTCAATGTTGGGCATCAAGACATGCTACTGTCACTCTTAAAGATTAATCTTTCTCCATTATAAAAACTCTTTTTTTCTTTTTAATCAAAACAAATTTAAACAAAATTTCACTTAAAATTATAATAATATAATCAATTAACTATAAAAATAATATAGCTTCTCTTCAATTATATTAATTCTCATTGTAAATTATCATTTAATAATGTATGATATCAACATGGTGTATTAATATTCACTACAAATATTTAAAAAAAGGGATGGGATATGCTGAACTAAAAAATCACAATTAATTTTCAAACATCAAAATTTTTAAAATTTATAATAAATTCATTATAAATCTGAAAATAAATCATAAAAAAAGACAAATATGAATTAAAAATACAATAACTATATATAAACAAGAAGAACATATTTAGTACTAATAAAATTAATGGATGGAGATATTCATGTCAGAATTACCAATAGCACCAATGAAAAGATTTTTAAGAAATGCAGGAGCTGCAAGAGTAAGTGATGATGCAGCAATAGAATTAGCAAATGTATTAGAAGAAATTGGAGAAGATTTATCAAGAGATGCAACTAAACTAGCAAAACATGCTGGTCGAAAAACAATAAAAGCTGAAGATATTCAATTAGCTTTCAAATAAATAAAAAAACAACTTATTTTTTCTAACTTTTATTTTTTCAATTAATTAAATAATTATTTCTTCTTATTTAAATAAGTAAAATGGTTACTATTTAAATTTGACTGATTTTCAATATAAAATTGAGTAGTAGCTTCAGTAATTTCTATAGAAATATCACCAATTCTTTCAAAGGACTTAACAACCCTAAACAAAATCAAATAATAAGTCGAATTTTTCTTATCAATATCATCCTTGGCCATTTGACTTGAAATCTTTTTAATGGCTAATTTTTGAAGATTGGTAAGTTCATCCTCATAACGCTCCATTTTCTCCTTAATATAAGCGTCCCTTTTAAGAAAACTTTTAACAGCCTTCCTAAACATGGCACTTGAAGTATCATACATCTCTTCTAAAATATCAATAACAGGTTCTTTAACATCTTTGTTTTCTTCAATAACAAATTTGGGAATATGACAAATATGATCACCGATACGCTCCATATCATAAGCAATTTCATTAAACATAATTGTATTGTTAAACTCAAAATAGGGATCTAAAGAAATAACAGCATCAGTGGAAGACTTAATCTTATTATACATGTGATTTGTATTCAAATCTTCTTCCAAAGCTCTTTGAGCTAAATCAACATCATTATTCTTCAAAGCTTCAAAAGACCAGGCAAACTGTTTACTAATCTGTTCACCCATCTCTTTAAGCATTTCCTTAATGAAGTACTCTCCAGAATACTCAGGAACGGAATTATCAGTTTCATACATTTCAGAAATTTCATTAAATTTCTTCAAGTCCACAACATAAGCCTTTTTAATAACGTTCTCATCAATTAATGGTTTTAATAGTTTAGTTACGTATCTACGACTGATATTCAACTTTTCAGCAATTTCATCTTGAGTAGATGGAGCTTCATATAATATAATATCTAAAATCTCTTTCAAAGTATTATTTTTAATATTTTTTGGCATTTTTTAGCTCACTAAAAGTAAATCATAAAAATTATAATTAATACTAAATATATTACTAAATGATATAATAATCTTTTTAAACAACAAGAAAAATAAAAAATTATAACTAATAAAAATTTACAAAAAATTAATGAGAAAACTTATAGGACTTGGCATAATGTTTATAGATAACAATCCAATAGAAGAAGAAATACCAGTACACCTTTACAAAAAGATAATGATAGCAAGAAAAAAATTTAAAGACAAAGGAATAACAAAGTCAGGATATAACAAATTTCAAAACTTTGCATACTATGAATTAAAGGACATAATACCTGAAGCAATAGAAATATGCTTAGAATTAGATCTTGCAACAAGATTCACCTATGAAAATAATAATTACACACTAAAAATATATGACCTGGAAAACAAGGAAAAAACAGAATTTACAATGCCCGGAAAAGATTTACCAAATGAAGGTAACATAAATAACCAACTTCAAAACCTGGGAAAAATTCAAACGTACATCCGCAGATATTTATACATGCAATTCTTGGATATCACTGAAAATGATGTGGTGGATGCTGAAAAACCAAAGAAAAACTTCAAATACCCTGTTAGTTAAGACAATGGTGAAAATATGGCAATAGAAGAAGTATTTGCAGGAAAATTAGTGGACAGAAAATCAAAATTCTATGCACACCTATACAAAATAGAAAACTTGGATGAAGACATAGAACAGATACAAAAGATTCATAATAAGAAATATAAAAAAGCTGCACATCACTGCTATGCTGCACTAATAAACAATCAGGAAGACTCAAGAAATGATGGGGAAGTAGGTTCGCCAGGAAGGGTCTTACTTGAATTGTTACATGAATACCAATTAGACGGATACATGATAATGGTATCCAGAATATTTGGTGGAATAAAATTAGGTCAAGGTGGAGTAGCACGAGCATTTAGAAATACGGGAAGAGGAGTAATAGAAGCATACGCAAATCAACAAAAATAGAAAAAATTTGATATAAATTCTTAATTAAATCTATGAACATTTCTTTTTTCATTTAATTCTTCAGGAATAGTTAATATAACATATAAAATTGCTAAGATAATTGCAATATTAACATATTCTCTTAAAGAACTTACGAGTGAAGATAAGAATAATGCTTTAGAATTTACATCAGCGAAACCGAATATCAGTTCAATAATCCCAACAATGATTAGTATTATACCATGATGACTTCCAAACTTCTTAGTAACTAAAGGATAAACACCCATTATGATTAAAGCAAAACCAATAGTTCTAAGTAAAGTCCAATTCGTAATTGATTCTAATGTAAAGAAAATGTCATAAGGTATAATATGTATTGCACCAAGTAAATGAATTACTTCAATAATTAATATTACCACTAATGGGAACAAGAACAACATTTTTGTAGTTATAAAGGAACGATTCCTAGAAACTTTTCTTCTTCTTTTAGGTCTTGGATAAGTACCTTTAACATTATAATTGTTATTGGTAGGATAACTGTCTTCATAAGTGTGATTCTGATTATATGATTTTGTATAGTTGTTTTCTTCTTTTTCTCTTTCAGATATCTTATCCTTTAGTGGTTCTTTGAAATATGTTTTTAAAAATTCTGCTATAATTGATGTTACAACAGCCCCAATAATGGTACCACTAATTCCCATCATGGATGTTAATATAGCTACAACACCTGATATAAAACCTATTAATAATATATCAGTTATCTGAGCTTTAGACATTTAATCAATACTCCCTATTTTTTATTGAAATTAACTATATCTTTTTTTCTTTATATAAACTTATTGATTTAAAACCTTTTTCACCAATAAAAGCATGTAAAAAAATATAAATAATGTGATTTTTCGTAACAACATTATCCTTAAACATGAATATTAAAAAACATTTTCTTTGACATATCAATCCAACAAAACTAGATTTTATGTTATAAAAAAATAAAAAACAGACTATATTCTATATAAATAATGTTTTTGGTTGAAAAAGGAGGTTTAAAGAAAGTTTTAAATAATTCGTACCATTATTATTAACGATTGAAATAAATATGGGGGGGGGGGGGTGAGGAAAGTAATATTTATAGGATTTATGAATCTTTTAACTATTTTTTTATAAAACAACGCTAGTAGACCGTTGCTATTTTTCAATGTCCTTTGAAATATTTTACATTTTATATTTTTTAATAAATAGTGCTGCAATAACCAGTGTTGCAATAACTGAAAATATATTAGCTATCATTGAAGGTAATCCCAAACCTTCCTGAGCTTGTAGAATATACCCAAATCCAATTAAAGTACATACAATCGCAGGAATAAATGTAATAATGTATGGTTTTTCTTTTCGGATTAAATAAACCGTTGCAGAAAACAGAACTATTGTAGCCACTATTAATTGAGACCAGGCAAAATATCTCCAAATTAGACTAAAATCAACTAACGTTAATCCAAATGAAAGTAAAAACAGGGGTACTGCTACTTTTAGCCTTGAAACTATTTTTTCATGATTGAGATTCAATTCATCAGCAACTGTTATCCTTGAACTTCTTAGTGCAGTATCTCCAGATGTGATTGGACAAATTACAACTCCAATAATGGTTAAAATTAAACCAACACGTCCCACCAGTGTTGTTGCCATTTCTTTAACGGCTATTGAAGGTGCTGAACCATAAATTACTGCAAGTTGGGGTTGACCATGGAAGAATGACATTGCAATAGCAGCCCAACAAAGAGCAACCAAACCTTCTACAACCATTGCTCCGTAAAATACTGGCCTTGCATCATTTTCATTTTCCATACATCTTGCAACAATTGGAGACTGGGATGCGTGAAAACCAGAAATAGCTCCACAAGCAATTGTAACAAACAAATATGGAAAAATACTTTTATCAGTTAAATACAATCCCTGTGTTGTAAACTCAGGAATAGTATATGCTGGGTTTAATATTAATGTGCCAGTCATTAACACGACCATAATCAACAGCAATGCCCCAAAAATGGGATATACTCTTCCCATGATTTTATCAACAGGAAATACCGTTGCGATTAAAAAGTAAATGAATATCACTGTTGTCCAGATAATCACTGGTATGCTGGTTAAAGTGCTTAGTAAATCTGCAGCTCCTGTAGCAAAGGTAGCTGATACAAGAACGCCTGTAAGTACAATGAGGATTGCAACGATCTTTTGAATAGGTTTTCCTAAATATTTTGAAATAATGTTAGGCATTGTTAATCCATCATTACGTAAAGACATAAAACCTGAAAAGAAATCATGGACCCCGCCAATGAAAATCGTACCGAATACGATCCATAAAAATGCTGATGGACCAAATAATGCACCTTGTATTGCTCCGAAGATAGGTCCTAAACCTGCAATATTTAAAAAATGTACTAAAAAATTTTTAATTCTTGACATTGGTATATAATCGATACCATCTTCTAGTCTATATGCAGGCGTTTTAGAAGTTTCATCTACTCCAACAATTTTTTCTAGAATTTTACCATAAATGAAATACGATAAGATTAATAATAAGAAACAAAATATAAAACTGTACATATATTATTGTTTTGTTATATTGGATTATAAAAAAATTATCGTTTTGAACAAAAGAAACTAAGATATTACTTATTTTTATTTTTCATTTTTGAGATGGATATTTTTCAATTTTTACCTTGTTTTTTTTATTGAATTGTATTTATACCTATTGTAATTTAATGTTATTGATAGTTTAAATATTCATTTTAAATTTATTATTTATTGTAGAGCATTTTGATATTATAAAAAGTACAAAAAATTTGATTATTAGTAAAATGTTTATTATTTTTTGTGATAATGAGTTAAAATAACATATAATTTTAGGGGTAGTAAACTTTTTGGAAATTTTTTTTTGCAAACCTTTATATACTATGAAGAAGTTAGGTATACCTAAGAAACAATAAATTTAGGCTTACCAAAATTTATGTCTAAAATTGTTTTAAATATCATTAAATTATTGGAATGTTTATTAAAATTTAATCAAAAAAATAAACGCGCTATAACTGATGATTCGGTTTATCTTAAGAAATTTTTTGATGTTTTTTATAAAATAAAGTTCATTTGAGAATATGATCATTCTATAATGTATTATTAAACAATGGATGGTATGAAAATATGTTAACAATAATTTCTATTATACAGGTGTTTCTGATAATTATGTTTGTAATTTTCCTTCTAGCAATAAAGGAAAAATTACGGCATTTGGCATCAAGGTTAAAATAAGAATTATGGATGATTTTCAATACTTTCTATCCTAAAAAGAACAAATTAATATTTTTGGAGGACAATTATATGAAAAAAACTGTTGATGATTTACAACCTGGTGAGATTGGTGTTGTAAAGACACATAAAGTGGAAGGAACTCTTGGTAAACATCTTAGAGAAATGGGACTTATTAATGGTACAACTATCAAATTAGAAAGAAAAGCACCATTAGGTTATCCTGTCGAAGTTAGAATACAAGGTTTTTCTTTAGCTTTAAGAAGAGAAGAAGCACAAGCAATTGAATTAGAATAATTTTTTTATTCATAGTTTCTCATTTTAAATATTTTTTTTATGATTACTTTTTATTTATAAAAGATATTCAAATAAAAAGCAATTTAGGTAAACCTAAATTCATAGTTTATGGAGGTATAATATGGAAAAACTGAAGTTTTTACTTGCAGGTAATCCAAATGTTGGAAAAAGTACGGTTTTTAACCATTTAACAGGTATGAAACAACATGTAGGAAACTGGCCAGGTAAAACAGTAGAATTGAAATCAGGAACATTTGATTTTGACAATTATAAAATCGAAATGATAGATCTTCCTGGAAATTACAGTTTAACCCCTTATTCAGTAGAAGAACAAGTTTCAAGAGATGCAATAATACATGAAGAAAATGATGCAGTAATAAATGTCGTAGATGCCGAAAACATTCAAAGAAACTTATACTTAACATTACAAATAATGGAAACAGGTGCTAACACAGTTCTAGCATTAAACATGTTAAATTATGCTGAAGAAGCAGGATTTAAAATTGATGTAAAAAAATTAGAAAAAACCTTGGGAATACCAGTAGTCGTAGTCGATGCAAGAGAAGGAACTGGATTAAATGAATTAGTAAGAACAGTAATTAAAGCTGCAAAAGATCCTAAAAATAATTCATCCAGATTAACATATGGATTTGAATTAGACGATCATATGAATCAGGTTAAAAAATTATTCCCAAATTTAAAAGTTGGTTCAGCACCAGATTCATGGGTAGCTGTTAAATTATTGGAAGGTGATGATGAAATTTTAGATTTGGCAGAACAATCACCGGATAAAAATAATTTACTTAAAGTTACAGAAATAAGAAAACATTTGGAACAAATATTTAATAACAATGTTGATGATGCATTTATTGATGCCAGATATGGAGAAATAGAAAGTATCATGAAACAATGCGTAAAAAGACCTACAAGTAACAAAGAATCATTAACAGATAAAATTGATAATATAGTAACAAATAAATTCTTAGGACTTCCCATATTTTTAATCATAGTATATTTATTATTCTTTATCACATATACAATCGGAGGACCATTCCAAGATCTTATCGATGAAGGATGGGGCATATTAAGTGAATGGTTATTAGAAATATTTGGTGAAGGATTAGTATCCTCATTCCTAGTTAATGGAGTAATTGGTGGAGTAGGTTCCGTACTCACATTCGTACCTATCATTTTCATACTGTTCTTCCTACTAAGTCTTATAGAAGATATAGGTTATTTAGCCAGAGCAGCATTTGTTATTGATAGACTTATGCAGAAATTAATGGGATTATCAGGTAAAGCATTTATTCCTATGATTTTAGGATTTGGTTGTGGAGTAACAGCTATTATGTCAACAAGAACACTTTCAAACGAAAGTGACAGAATATCAACAATGATGGCCGTTCCATTTATATCATGTAGTGCAAGAGTACCAATATATGCTATGTTTACAGCAGTATTCTTCGCGGATCCTTTAACCCAAACAGAAGTAACTTTTGGCTTATACATACTTGGTATGATTGTAGCAGTAATCGTGGCAAAAGCATTTAAATCAACAGTATTTAGTGAAGAATCTGCTCCATTCATCATGGAATTACCACCATACAGAATGCCTACTCTAAAAAGTGCATTACTCCACATGTGGGAACGGGGATTTTTATTCATTAAAAAAGCAGGTACTATCATATTAGGTACTTCAGCTTTAGTATGGATTTTATCCAACTTACCGCCAGGAGTAGAAAGTGGATCAGCAGACAGTATAATCGGCATGTTTGGAAGTGTCATTGCTCCAGTATTTGGACCATTAGGATTTGGTTTCTGGCAAGCAGCAGTTGCAATAGTATTCGGTTTAATGGCTAAAGAAATTGTTGTATCAACATTCGGTACTTTATTCTCCTTAGCAGAAGATGATGAAGAAGGAATATCTGGAGTAATTGGCGACATGTTCACACCACTATCATCAATATCATTCATGGTATTTTGTTTATTATATCCAGCATGTTTCGCAGCACTCGGTGCAATCAAAGAAGAATCAAACTCTTGGAAATGGATGATGGTATCAGTTGTAATATGTATTTCAATAGCATACGTACTATCTTTAATAGTCTATCAGGGAGGATTATTACTAGGATTCACATAAATAGTAAAATCCTATTAATATTACTTTTTTTAGGAGGTGAATAATATGATTATTGGAGTAAATACTAAAAAATATCCAGCTAAAAATAAAAAATAATAAAGGAGGAATTAATTAATGTTAGAATGCAGAATATGTGGTTGTAAATTCGACGTAAAAGATGTTGATAGATCACATTGTAATTGTGGATTTAATTGTGGAGGAATAAATGCTCCTTGTCCTAATTGTGGATTTGATGTATTGATTCCCAAAAAATTTAGAGAAAATGAAGCAAATGAAAAATCAATAGTATTATCTAAAATAAAAAATATTATTAGATAATATCTTATAATATAATTATTAACATTAGACTAAATAATTAGTGGAGATTGCTTATGATTCAATGTAAACTTTGTGGTCGAGAATTTGATGAAACAAAAGAAGAATTATTAGATTGCACTTGCGGTTGTGGGTCAGATAAAGTATTATGTCCAAATTGTGGCTATGAAGTACGATTACCTAATGATTCTAGACCAAAGAAAATAAAAAAACAGGAAGAAATGGGATTTTTTGGAAAAATAATGAAAAGATTCCGTATGGATAGTTATTAATCACCCCCATTATTTAAAAATCTAAGGTAAATTTTTAAGATTTTATCTAGCACAACTTTTTTTGCACTACAAATGTGTTCTGGCATAGTAAATATACGTAGCATATTTTATAAATTCAGCACGTTTGAATATAAACTTCTTTTCTACAAAAGATATTTTGAAATCAGTTAGAAAAATAGTTCTTTTAAGAACAAAATTAAAGCTTATTCTTCAGATATCTTGCTTATGAATTCAAAGCACAATCCATCCATAATGGATGTGCAGGATTTTATGGCATGAAATAAAATTTACATAATAATTATTAGTTAAACACTTTTTTGACTAACAGATTGATTTTTTAAAGAATATAAACATACAGGCAATGCCAATAATGTAATTATTGAAGAAATGTAATATAAGGGTGCATAACCGGAACTTGCAGATACAAAGCTTCCCAGCAATGCTGGTCCAAAACCCATTGTAGCATCACAAAAAATAAAAAATGTTGACAAAGCATAAGACCTACGATTCTTAGAAACATTTCTTGTAACAATTGTGGTACAAGCAGAACTTAAAGTACCAAAACCCAGAGCAGCACATATTGCACAAATAATTACAGTTACATTAGATGGAATCCATGCAATTAAGAAAAGTCCAATAGTCTGAGCAATAATACCAGTTACACAAACTAGTTTATCACCATTTTTGTCTTGTATTTTTCCAGCAATAGGTCTACTTAAAAGTAAACTAATTGAATATATTATAAAAAACCATGAAAAAATACTGGTTAAATTAACTTCCACAGCATACAATCTGTAAAATGATAAAATTGAAACATAGCCTAAGCTTGTAAGTGCTGTAAAAAGTGATACGGGTATTGCTTTATATTCAAATATCTTTTCAAGTCCTTTGAAAGAATCATTTTCAGCATCAGAATATTCAGAATTATCTTCTTTTCGTGAATCATACTTATCTACACCCAATATTATAATGCAGAATAATGCAATTAGAGAGAATAAACTTGCTGCTAGAAAACAACCATTTGGGCCTATGAAATCATAAAGGAATCCTCCAATATATGGCCCTAATCCTACTGAAATGGTGGTTCCAATCATAAAATAACCAAATGCTTCACCAAATCGCTTTTTTGGTAGAATTTCTGTTGCTATTGTAACAATAGCATTGGCTGAAGCACCAAAGCCAATACCATGTATAAATCGTACTATTAAAAGTAGGGTGATGTCATCAACAATAAAATATAGTAAACATGCAAAAAAATGTATTGACAAGAATATTAAAGCAATTTTCTTCCAACCTTTTTTTTCTAGAGCATTTCCTGAGTAAACCCTAGAACATAACCCTCCAAAAACATAAATACCAGATACAAGACCAGCAATAGTGGCTGAAGACCCCATAGCTGTAGCATATTCTGTAACAGTAGACATCAATGCATACATTACAAGTGATGTAAACAATAATGCTCCAAAAATTAGAAAAAAGGGTTTTGTGAAAATTTTCTCATTTTCATTATTCATAAAGATAATTTTATTACTTGGTGGTAATTAATATTTTGAATATATTTTTCAATTATTTTAGGGGTCTAGATTATTCGTCCCTCAGAAAGCATTTGTAGGTCTGTTTTTGTTTTGTAACCTTCGTTTATGATGAGGGCTGCTAATAATACAGTCCATAATGTTGTTTTTTTAACAGATTCTGTTGTATATTTATGGAAGTGTTTTAAATTTAGTCCTTCTTTTAGGAATTTAAAAAAATCCTCTATATGACTTCTAACATATTTAATCCTTTTCCTTT
>JAFRMD010000054.1 GCA_017430835.1 Methanosphaera sp. | reverse complement strand
CTTTTCATATTGGATAAGGGGTACTATCCTTTTTTTAGATAAAAATTCCACCCTTATTAAAATAGTATAAATAATTTAAAACCCCCAGCATGGTTTTTAAAAAATGTGAAAATTTTCAGGTGACCGTAATGTAATAGTGCCGGATATGACTATATCATTAAGAAGTATTTTTCCATTAGGTGCTTTGTTCTATGTTGTTAATCCCATATTTGTCTCATTTTCATCACTTCTGGAATCTATTATTTCGGCGGCGGTCTGTTGTGTTACGGCATAAATTACTTTGTTTTGAACTGTTGCGAAGAATTCCTTAGTAATGTCTGCATTTTTATCGTAATCGTAACTTGTTGCATATAAGTCTGTTAATTTTTGATTAAATCTTCTTTCCGATATTCTTATTTCTTTAATTTCTTCTAATAGTTCATCGAAATAATCTTTTGTAAATCTTCCACCTTTCTTAAGTAATTCTTTATCAAGAACATAACCTTTGACCATATATTCCTTTAAAATTTTATTTGACCATTTTCTAAATTGTGTTGCTTCTTTACTGTTAATTCTATATCCTATAGATATTATTGCATCTAAATTGTACCATTTTTGAGGTCTTCCACCTTTTTTATAGTTTTTCAACTCTGAGTTGATAAACTCGGAATTCTCTCCAAATAGTTTTTTAGAACTTATACTAACTTCATTTTCTAAAAGCTCTTCATTTTCTATAATTTTGTTAAAATGTTTGGATATGTTTTGAGTTGTTGTTCCAAAAATCTCTGCAACTACTCTTTGTGAAGCCCATAGTGTGTCTTCACCAATTAAAAAATCACCTTCAATATTGCTATTTTCACTTTTATACTGTAATGTTTCCATTAATTTAAAGTTGGACATATTTAATAAACTCCTAATTAATTATATTTTTAAGATATCATTTATATTAAAATTTTTCTTTTAATAAATTTTAAATTTATTTATAATTATGATGAACATATTTGATTATTTATAATTATTTATTATTAATTATATATATTATTTTATAAATTTTAATCATTGTTTAATTTTTGAATGATATTATGATTTTGATTAAAGGATACCTATAAATTTTATGTGATATTAACAAATGTTTCAGGGAGTACAATATGGACATCTGCAGGATGAGTCTGTAAATTCTGTCCAATACAAGTTTCATTTGTATGAGGACCGACAGGCACATAACTGTACATCCTGCAGAAAGTGTGAAAGTGTATGTCTGCAGTCACTTTGTATATATCTGATGAGCTTAAAAAAGTTGAAAAACACTTCGGCATGTAAGTAAATTCAAGCTTTACTTAATATTATTAATGATGTTTGTTGGAAGTATTAATTTAACTTACTCTTTTTTGCAGTATCTTTGTATGATGGTCCATGAGATAATTTGAATCGGGACTTGAAAAAATTAATATTTTCATGATTTAAAAATAATTCCCTAAAGCATATCCTCATAGGGACTTAAAAAAAAATATTAACATGTTCCAATATATAATATACTTTAAGTAGGTGAAAAAACGAGTAATAAAATAGTTTATATATTTATAAGTCCAATTATTGTGTGTTTATTATCAACATCCATCGTATCAGCCACAGATAATTCCACAACGGAAAATGCTGCTGGTGATTTGTCAAACACAATTGATGATACAACAACTACAACGACAATGAAGTCAAAACAGGTCCATAATTGATTTCAAGAAAGATTTAGAAGAGGGCGAATCTAATTTGACTTTAAAGCTGGATTATGCTTTTGATATGAACTATGATTATGATTATACAATTAATGGAATTCCTATTGCTTATTCAAATATAGTCATAGAGGGAAATAAGCCTACCCTTAATATGAATGGTTTGGGATTTTTATTTAATGTTATAAATTCAAATATGAATATCAGTAACTTAAACATTAAAAATACCAGGGCTACTGCAATTTTGTTGAAAGTTCCAATTTAACAACATCAAATGTTAATTTTGAAAATTCAGGAATTTCTAATTCTATTAAACAAAACCTATAAGGTAATGGTTAAGGATAACGTTGTATTTGAGGGAAGATACTTTACCATCCAGTCATTGAATGAGATATTTGGCCAAAATTTTACAATTGGACATTTAATAGTATATTTAGACGGTAAAGTGGTGTTCAATGCTACAGTCGGCGATGATATATTCACTATTATCTTCGAAATTATCGATGGCTTACTCGGCAATCATGAACTAAAAGTAGAATATACGGTTGATAATGATACCAAAAATTATGCTGAAAATATTACAATAAAATAACCTTCATTTTTTCTTTTTTTTTTAAATTTGTAGTTAATGGAATGTGTATTGATTGTGTATGCATAGACTATTAGATTGCTTCTAATTAAAATGTATTTTGGTCTTTTTATATAATCCGGCAAACTATTTATGATTGCTTCACAAACCTATTAAAGAGTTTTTTTTTGTATGCAGGCAGGCAAGCTCTGGCTATGCTATCAATCGTGGGAGAAATTAAACATCTTCAACTGATTCATATACATGATGGATTTAATAAATTGAAAAAACAATTTAACATCTAAGTAAAATATAGTTGTGATTAATATTTCAATCAATATTTATTTGAACTACCAATTTAAACCACGTTATTTTGAAGAATTATTCTACTTTGATTGTTGAATAAAAATAGTTTTATTATTAAAAAAGAAAAATATGATTTAAATCTTTTGTATATATTTCGTCTGTTTGGATAGATATTTGCAAAAGCATATTTGATTTTCAAAATATTATTCAAAAAGGCTATAATTGTTATTTGGGGTTTAGGGAGTATAACTCATAATCCAGCGATTGGTTTTAAAAAAAGATGTGGGATCAGTCCCTTAAAATAGATATTGTAACTTTTCTATTTAACCGGGGTCCATCCAACTCCAAAAAGAATATGCTCTGCCAAGTACCTAATGACAATCGGCCATTGACAATTGGCAAAGTCTGTGTCGGCGTTGTAATTGTTGCCATCAAGTGACTACGGGCATTGTTATCTATCCTGTCATGAAGATAGTTCTTATATGGGATAATATCCTCGAAAACATTAACAATATCCTCCTTCAATCCACTTTCATCCTCATTAATGATAATGCCACTTGTCGTATGCCTGGTTGAAATGTTTACCAAACCACTTTCAACGTTATTTTCACGGATAATATCATTGATATGTGATGTAATGTTAATCAGTTCACATTTATTGGTGGTATCTATGTTTATTGATTCGATTATCATATGTAATCAGTTAGAATTGTTCTTCAATATCATCCAAGTCCATGGTACGTTCACAAAAATGACATCTTAAAACCACAGGCTTTTTACTTTGAACGTAAAACTTGGTCTTGATAGGCTCATTTGAGTTAGAAATACAGTTAGGGTTACTGCAAGTAATGACATCACTGATTTCATCCTTAAGCTCAAGTCTTGCCTTACGTGAAATATCATAGTCACGGATAATGTTGATAGTAGCATTAGGTGCGATAAGTACCAATTTATCAACCTCATCCTGTGATAATTCCCTGTTTTCAATTTTAACAATATCCTTACGTGACATATCAGGACTTTCCACATTCATAGCCACAGTAAGGGAAGTATCCTCATCAGGCAGGTTTAATATGTTAAGTACACTTAATGCACGATTGGCAGTTATATGATCTATAACAGTACCATTTTTAATAGATTTAACTTTCAAATGTTTTTTCTCTGTCACTTTAATCACCTGTTCTTCATCTTTCTAGTTTTTATCGCCTGGCCATTGTCGAAGTCATTAATCTCATAGCTTGACAGTAACGCCTTACCATATGCCAGCAGTTCATCATTCCTGTTAACAATCAACACTTCATCATTACGTCTTATTGATTCATCACATTCAACTACAAACTTGTTAAACACACTCTTTCCCGCTACGGCAAATTCCTCAACATCCTCCGATACGACAACCCGATGCATCGGATAGTTGAACTTTTCATGTAATCGGATGGCACCAAGATCACTCAATATCAAAAATCCGTCATTAGCACGCATATTGACGATAATCTTTCCATCCTCATACACATGTCTGATTTTACCGGTCTTTCTGCTTTTTTCTATCTTAATGTTGTTTTGATTATTTCCAAACAGTGCTTCACCTGCACTACTTCCAAATTGATAATCGGCTATATCCTTTAATCTCTCAAAGTCGGATATTGACTTGTCAGGTAGACTGAGCGTATCGTTAACCTCATATAAGCCGGTCAATTCAAGCTTTTCAACCAGATTTTTATGAATAATCACATTATCATATCCTTTAATGTATTCTTCCAGTTGTTTTTTGATGAACTTTTTGGCATCATCATCCATAATAGATGGTGACTCGTTCTGTGCCAGCGGATAAAACTCATCCAATCCAAGCGGAATGATACCAAAAGGCACGTCACACACGACAACATCACTATCAGAAAAGTCAGTATCCAAGTTTTGACTATTAGTATAGTACTGTACAAGCTTATCCGTGTATTTTTTTATATGTTCCTTAAATACATATCTGGTGTACGGCTTATTGGTATGTGGCATTACAATCAGATTTTTACTTTTAGGCGTGAGATTAGCTAACTTCTCAAGATGTCTTTTAACTTCAGGTCTATATAATGATTCATAACCGGTGTAGAAGAATGCCGAACGTTTACTGCTAGGATTCAAGTGCTCCATATCATCAGTATATTCCTTAAGTCTTCTAAGCCCGTCAAGTAAGAATGGATGTGATCTGCAACGTAATTCTACCAGCTTCATAAGCTCTCCATCAACAATAGCCTGCCTGATACGTCTAATCTCGGCAAAGCTAATGTGGAGATTATGCTCGGCAATCAACTTGGCACGATCTTCATGCTTCATCTGACGTAAATCATCAACTGTATACTCACAGCATACACGACAACTGCAAGGCATTTCAACCATATCCTCAAGTTTCAACGTACCGTCAGGCATCATAAACCTATCCTTATTCGCATACAATATATAAGCGGCACTGTCAAACAGGTCACAGCCCATAGCAACTGCAAGGGCAAACACCATCGGATGACCAGCACCCATCAAGTGACGGGGAGTATCCTCGGGAAGACCCCTCATCGAGTACATCACGACATCAACCAGGTCACTATAACGATACATCTCCATAAGAGGAACAACCGCACCGATAGGATAAATATCCGCATCAAACTTGCTGATTTCTCTAGCACAGTACTCTCTTAAATCACAGAAAGTAGAACCCTGCACAACACTATTTAAAAGCAACTTGTCACGAACTTCAATGGCCTCCCGGGCCCTTTCCAGTGTAACCTCCAAGTCAGCCTCAGCCTCTTCACGCTTAACATAAGGAGCCGTAGGAATATCCAGTGAAGTACCAATATCAGTACCGATATCCTCCTGAAACTTAATGACTTCCTCATTTGTAATGTCAATATCACCATAGACGGATAACTGGAACGATCCGCTATCGGTTTCAATAGTGCCCGGAAAATCTATAAGACTATGAACACCATCCGTGAGTGCCTTTTGTTTAAGCTTCTCATTTTTATAAATGATATATGAATTAGTAATTACAATCTCCGCACCAAACTGCTTCACATCAAGGGTCTGTTTGCCTGGATGAACCACGGGCATCAGGTTAGGTGTTGTAACAGTTCCATGGGGCGTTTTAAACTTTCCAATACGAGCCATAGCATCTTTATATTTAATCTCAAAATCCAAAAAATACACATCCAATTTTTGTATATATTAATATAATTTATGTAATTGGTATATTGAAATAATTTATGTATGGAATTACTTAATTAATTATAACTTATAAATATAATATTAACTGTGATTTAACTTAAAAATCATTAGAAAAAAAGGGTATTATAAATAAATTATCGGAATTATAAAATATGAATTTGAATTTAAAGGATATTATGTTTTATATTGAATAAAATGACATGTTTACAAAATAAATCTATTATTATTTAAAATATTTGGGGAATATTATGAAAGATTTGGTTGATGAAATACTTTATTGCAAATTTGATGAAATAAAAAGTCAAACATTTCCGTTGAATAAACTCTTCGGACTAGTTGTTACCATGGATAATATTGATTATGAATTTTTATTAAATCTTAAGGCAACAGAAAAAATATTAATAATAGGTTCTGGAGCTAGAAATCCCAATACTTCATTAGAAGATAAAAAAAGACCTCTCTTTCACAGGTGGTCATGGAAGTTTATGCAATCAGTTATTTTCTATAATGATCCTACAATATACTTATCTCCGGAATTATTGGGTGGATGGGGATTAGGAACCTGTGAAAATTGGTATTTGAAAAATATATCTTTGATACTGGATGAAATACTTGACACGATTTCTATAGAAAATAAAAATGTGATTTTTTATGGCAGCTCTTTGGGTGGATTTAATTCTATCATGTTATCTACTCTAATGAAGGATACCATTTCAATAGCAGAAATACCTCAATTTGATATAACCAAATGGGGATATCACTGGAATGAATTAAAAAAGCATTGTTTTAATGACATGCCCGAAGAGGAAATTAAGGAAAAGTACGGTTATAAAATAGACGTAATAGAGTTAATTAAACAAGAACAGTATATACCAAATGCTCATTTGATATTGGATTGCAGTAGTGTTTATGATTTTGAAAATATTTATTTGCCGTTTTTCTCTCGTTTGAATGAATTGCCGTTTTCTGAAGAAAAAAATCGTATTAGAGTTAGAATTGACGGTAAAAATGCAGGTCATTCCATCCTAAAATATGAAGAAGTTATCAATCTCATTGATAATGTGATAAGCATTAATGAAAACTCCTACAATGAAAATAGGGATAAAAAAATTGAAGACTTGGAAAATTCATTAAAATCTAAAGAAAACGAGATTGAAAACCTAAAAACATCCTTAAATAAGAAAAACAGTATTATTGAAGAAAAATCCGAAGCCATAACTGATTTACAAAGGTTTAAAAATGAGGTTTTAAATTCAAATAGTTGGAAATATACAGGATTTCTTAGAAAATTAAGAAAATGAAATATTACTTATCAATGGATTATCATTTTTTGATAATGAAATTGCACATTCTGGCATAAGTTCTAATTATTGGGATTATCAATAAACAATAAGTTATATCTTATCAATTTGTTAATAAGATTGTGCTAAATGAAAAAAAGTTCAAGAGATGTATCGTTTTTTTGATAAATGAGGAAGTATTACAATATAGAATGTGTAAATAGCAATATATGTTCGAATTAATAATAACGATATTATAATAACTTCCTCATTAATAATTTTGTTTTTTAATCTATATAATTATATCTTTGTTATAATTATAGTATATGGTATAATCTTTTTGTTTAATAATTCCGTGCTTATGATTATTTTTTAAATGATTGAAACCGGTTACTTATTATCTTCAGATATAATCTCCAATATTTCAGGATAATATTTCACAACAGCCTTTAATTGACGGTCATTACTTCCTTTACGATTATTTAACCAGAGCGTTTCTTCATTAAGTAGGTTTACCTCACGGGCAGGGTTAACATAAATCAAATCATAGAAACAATCCTCAACTACCTTGAACTTGGTATGTTTAAGTATCGCCATTGCCCAGAACCATATGTCATCACCATATTTGCATAAATCCAGGAATATTTCCTCATTGAATACATCATGATAGAGTTTGTGTGGCGGATATAATATTCCTCCAGCACCAGTCATGAAGTTTAGGTATGATGCATCGGTTTCTTCTTTAATAAGTTTCCATGTCGTATAATCGGCAAATTCCCTGTTATTTTTCATAATCATGTGGCGGGCCCTGTGAATGATGATGTCATCAGGGTTTGCTATATGTGTCATGTACAGTTTTTCAAGCCAATCCTGAGGATAGTATATGTCATCATCGACAGTTACAATCAAGTCATTAGGGTACTTTTTAAGTGTCGGTATCAGTTTTTTATACGAGTATACGTTATGATACCACTGGATTGAAAGGCCGTTTTCTTTGAATTTCAATATTGTTTCGGGAATATCCTGTTCTAAGTTGGGAAATTCCTCTTTTGCAAGCCATAGAATAACTTTATCCGCCTTTAAGTTCTGGTTTAAAAGTGAATATATTGTGTATGCTATTTCATCCATACGTAGTGGATATGATGTAAGTGAAATAATAATTTTTCTTTCCCTTTTCTCTTTATTTAATCCACATTTATCAAAAGTTTTAATATTTTCATTTAATTTCAATCTGTTGATGGATTTAGGTTGATAAAATTGTTTATTCATCTTAATAAGACCTTCATCCATCCCCTTTAATACAAAATAGACTAATGGATTTAGTCTTGACTTCCGACAGTTTGGGTTGAAGTCTTCATAAAAGTTACCGTCAAAGTAGGAACTAGGGTTTTTACCCTCATTATGACCTCTATATAGGTAGTGGAAGACTGCAGGTACACTTAAATTGTAGTTATATTCTTTTTCATAGTATACTGTGTCGAATAAGTTCAGATCCATGATTTTCTTGTATGCATCGAAATATATTTTATTGCTGAATAGGTCTATGATGATTTCCTTGTATAAATTGTTTTCAAATGACAGCTTCTTAAGTCCTGATGGAAGATGGCTTGTGTTGTGCTGGAAGTGCTTTGGAAGTATTGCATCTTCTATATAGTCATCGGATAAGTCAAGATTTAATTTCGGGTTGTCTTCAATAGTTATTATGGTATCTCTTTTAAATGTATCAATATCCATATTTTCAAAGAGTATGTCCTTTAATATTTTACGGTATTCCCTATTTGTGTAAAGATAATATCGGACATCGGATATTTTCTTTTTAAGACCCATTTTAGGTTTATTTTCTTTTGAAGACATTTTTCATTCCAACGTTTACTTAATTGAATAGTTTATTGCCGGTTATTATATTTCGATAATATTCAAGTATATCTTTGTATTTCATGCTTAATATTTTTTTATTGTAATAATAGTTTAAAAATATTTTTATCAGTCTGAATGATTAGAGCGGTATAATGCCTCTCAAAAGCAATTAATTCAATAACCCTTTTTTAAGGAAGGTTAATCATGTTTTTTCTAAAAAAATGAGTATGTGGCAGTTTATTTTTTTTGAATGAAATATTCTTCCTGATTAAACCAATATCTTTTCTTTTTATCATCTTGATTGTTATATTTTATTTATTCTAGTAGGCAGGTTAATATTATTGACGGCATTTTTTGAATTAATAAAAAAGCAACAGGTAATACTACTCTAAACTTTTAAATAAACAGTAAATGTGAGTATTTTATGAACTATTTGTAAAATTTTTGTAAAAGAGTGGTATAATGGTTTATCTTATACCATTAACTTCAAAGCACCTAAATTTTAAATAATATGTTAAATAAAGAAAGTATTAATCGAATATGATGGGGGTGAAATAACTATGAAGAAAAAGCATATCTTAATGTTTATATTATTCTCTTTGATATTGATGTCATTAAGTTGTATTAATGCGGAAGATCAATCTATCCCTACAACAACAGATCATGTTACGAATTCGGATGGGGATGTTGAAAATGACGTGGCAGATACTGCTCAAAGTCAAACAAAAGAAGATTCTGCAAGTACTACAAAAGAACCTGTAATCACAATAGATCCTATAAAAGATGTCAATCTGGATGAAAATATAGAAGTATCCGGTTCATTTAAAGAAAAACTATTGACTGATAGGGATGTTGGGGGTACGTTACAAATAGCTTTCATTTATGATGAAAATCAAAAAAAGATCATAGATGACAATTATAACTTTGACCCTGAACTAGTGGATTCTTGTACATCAATGGATTATTATTCATTTGGTGATGCTCCATATACACATATGATAGTTTATGATGATAATGGAAACCTTGGAGATTTTTATGCAATAGATCACTATGCCGATGAAAAATACAATTTCACATACAAAGCGTATACGTCCGGAAACATAAAAGTTGAAGTGCTCTATGATTATTATACATTTGATGGTACTTTTGTAACAATAAAAAACACGACAAATATGACCGTATTGGAAAAAACAGTTAATGATGAAGATGTTAAAGTAGATAATGGCACTGTCAGTGATATTAAAAAAATTGTAAAAAATTATAAGATTAAGCCACACTCATTTAAAAAAGTATCTAAAGTATCATATAATACTATTGGGTATAATTCACCAAACAGGATAATTTTAAAACAAGCAAATGAGGTAAGTTTATCTTGGATTAACAATTTGTTTAATTATGAGTTCAACAATAAACATATATTAATTTACATTGATGACATACTTGTTTATAATGGCACGGTATCTGATGATTCCTCCGAAGTATTATTTTCAGTACTTGAAGAATACATGGGAGAACATTTATTAAAAATTGTTGAAGCTAACAAAACTTATCAAAAAACCGTTACAATAGTTTAATTTCCAACATTTTTTTATTTTTGTGCAAATATTAACGGCAATTCTTGATTAAGCTTTTTTAAACTAAAAAAAATAGGGTGGAATGGGGATTGTTTTAATTATTTAATTCTTCATTCATATTTTTTCTTTCCCATCCCGTGACAAAATTATTATATAAATTATTTATCCTTGTTTGAGTGGCTGCTGATAACTTGTAATTAAGTTTAATTATTAATCCACCGAAATTATCGTTTTTAACAAACTTATTTCTCATGAAGGATACATCTAACCAACCGTTAGGTATTTTTCCTCCACCTAGGCTATAATTTCCATAGGAATTAGATATTAATACTTTTGTCTTATCCTTATTAATGTCAATTATGGATACATAATGGTTTGTAGTATAGAATACTAATGCACATTCTCCATTAGCCAATTTATTCAATGCTGACGTGAACGTTCCTTTATAGAAGTATTCAGCCGTCATGTTGTACTGTTTGACATTGCGTATTTTATATGCATTTGTTCCATGTGTCTTGTAAGTACCAAAAGCTTTTGCCAGGGTATCCTCGCTGACGTAATTTCTGAGTACCTGTGAACATACGCTGGTGGATGTCGGACCGCAGGTATACTCCGTATTTTGAACATCCCTGACCTCACAGTATGTATATGATTTTCCCTTCAGGGATACTGTTAAATTATTGGGATAAACATCAGTATTTTTACTTGTAAGATATTTATATAACTCTTTTTCAATGACATTCCATTTTTCACGTTTTATGACATGATAAATGCTGCTTTCATTTTGTGTTTTAAATGCAACATATCCTGATAAATGATTATTCATGTACAAACAATATGAATCTTTCTGAATAACTTCCTTCAATTGATCTGCTGTCAACGTGTAAGTAGCATCTTCATCAGCCCATACATAATTTGTCATATAAATTACGTTAGGGCATTATTTAATAAGGCTATTCTATCATTTTCAGGATTTTTATCACCTAAGATGGCAGATTCTGATGCAGATATGCTTCCGGAACTTATTTCAATTGCTTTGGTTGCTGTTGAATCCTTCAAATCATCAACACCCTTGTATGTTGCAGTAATCACATAGTTTCCATTCGTGTTAGGTAATCTGTATGATAAGATTGCCTTGCCATTATGAACATTGGATGAAACCGTTTGGTTGTTTATTTTAAATATGATTGTTCCTTTGTTGATTGTCTTATGAATATTCAAATCATTATATATCACATAACCTCTTAAATATAATGTTGAAGCAGTTTTAGCCTTTAATGGTGTGTCGATGATTAACCTTGTAGGGTATTTTTGGGTAATATTTAAAGGGTATCTTTGAGATTGGAATGCTCCATATTCACGATTTCCCTTAAAGATAATTGTATCGTATGCATTCCCACAGTATAGTTATCCACCGGAAAGTTAATGTTTAAACTACTGTCCTTTAGGGCAAAACTGTTTGCTTGATTGTTTAACGATAATTTTTTTCCATCAATATAAACGTCAACGTAGTGTTTTCCCACAAGCGGATTATTGAATTTATCTTTGAATGTTTCATTAATTGTGCAGTAATTGTTATTATCAACTGATATTTTACTTGATGAAAGATTAGTATTCAAATGCACTATTTTAAGCAATAACTCCGAGGATACTTTATTATATCTGCTTCCCTCCGTTGCCACATAGAATGTAAAGTTACCTTTATTCAATCCCTTGGAAATGGTATAATTGTAGGATATGTGGTTGTTTACTATATTTACAATCACAGGTTCCTTGTTTGAATTTTTAATGGTTTCCCCATTAATTTTAAATATGACTATTCCATTGAATGCATTGGTTGGATTACTGGATAAATATACATCTATCTTGGCAGTCTGTCCAATAAAGTATGATGATTGATTCTGTGTTAGCTTGATTGTCGGTGTTATCCTCGTATTGATGGTATTGTTTTGTTTACTTCTTGATTGTTCAAATAATGAACTTCCTGAGTAAACAGCCTCTGAACTAGTATAAACACGCCTATACTGCTGGGTAGGAAGTGTTAAAGTGGCTTGTGAATTAACTACTTGTACTTTAATGGTCTCATTTGTTGAATTTTTTAATGTAACCCCATTAAGTTTATAGATGACATAACCATTATTGACTGGAATATCTGATTTCAATGTAGCATTCATTATTATATGGCTAGAATTATTTGATGTTTTTAGGTTAATTTCAGTTGCATGTTTTTAGTATCTGATTTGATATTTGATTTTCCAATATCCTTTTTAATAATTTTTTCATCACTTTTAGATTCTGAGAAATGGTCCATCTTTGAAGTATTACTCATAACGGTATTTTTATTCGTTTCAATGGTATCATTATCCGTAGCCGTTACAATACTTGCTGAAACTAATAATACTAATATGAATATACCCAAATAAACATATTTTCTCATCATACGCCTCCTTGTCTCGTTTTTTGGATTTTTTAAAAAAATTGAACCATACCATTATTTATTTAATTAATCCTATAAAAAAGTATTTATAAAATGATTTTATTGAAAATAAGAAAATATATTCTTCCATTTAAAAATTATATAATTCAGATAATTAAGATTAATCTCATTAAATTCATTTAATAAAACAGTATTATCCTAAAAAACATCTTTGTGCTAATATTTATTTCTTCGAATGGTTTAATCTGTGTTTTTATTTTCTTATGGCTATTGGAATATTTTAAAGAATCATTATGGATTTATTCCTATCATTAATTTTTTCCCTGCAGATTTTTCTATGGCTCGTGTTCTTTTCTATATTTTTGACTAAACTACATTTTTTGTGGTCGACCATTTTTATAATATAAAAATATACATTTAATCGAATGATTTTCTAAAATATTCTATAATTATCGACTAATGAAAAAATAAGAGTAGGTATTATATAATCATTATGTCATAATAATAAATGTAGTTGAAAATTATTCAATATCATGGAGAAAAATAAAAATGAAAATAGGAAAAACAATCTTTCTAATCATATTGATTGTTTTATTAGTAGGATTAGTACATGCTAGCGACATATCTGATGATACATCAACGCAGTCTCTGCAAAAAGATACATCCACAACAAACACAATAGAACAGGATATGATTAAAGAAGTAAAAGATAAAAAAATGGCAACAAATGATAAAATAGATACAAAAACCACGGTATCTACAACTAAATCTGTAATAGGTGAAAATCTGGAATTAAATGCGAAAGTTACAGATACAAATAATAAAAAGGTAAAAGAAGGATACGTGCTCTTTAAACTAAATGGAATAACAATTAAAGATAATCGTAAACTCACAGGTTCCTCCAATCCACTGAAAGTTAATGTGAATAATGGAACTGCCACAACAATTGTAACAGCCGATTTAAGCATGAGATATGCACAGAATTTAACTGCTGTATACTCCGGTTCAAGTACATATGAAGCATCTAGAAGTAACACGGCCAAAGCACAAATCAAGCAAAGAAATGCATCAATAATAGTAACAAGTAATGCAAAAACAATAAAACAAGGACAAAAACTAACACTTAAAGCACAGATATATGACACAACAAACAATCAAAAAAGTATTAATCAAATTCCATTCGATGATGAATATGTATACTTTAAAGTAAATGGATTAACACTTAAAAACTCTGCAGGTGAAGTACTTAAAACAAAAGTAGTTAATGGTGTTGCAACAACTAATTACACAATACCACTCGGATTATCCGGAGTAACAGATGCACAAACACTAACACCTAAAAACCATACAATACTTGCAGGTTTCTATAATAAAAACTACCAGGAAAACATCCGAAACACAAGCACCTTCCAAGTGGAAAGATCTCCAATAACCATAAACATAGACAAAGTAACAATAGACAATAAAAATCATAAACTATCATTAAACGCAACAATCAAAGATTATCTGGGAAACAAAGTATCAGGACCAAACAAGTGCATAGTAAAAATAAACGGAGTAAGCCTAAAAAATGGTACACAAGCAATGTACTATTATTCAACAAATGGACTGCTAACAATAAAGGACACACCAATCCCCCTACAAGACAAATACACTACACTAGAAATAGTAACCCAAGACAGACTTTCATATAAAAACCAAAGAAATACTACAACAAAATTCAATATAATAAAGCAAAACACAATAATAAAACTAAATACCATAACAAAAACAGACTACAATAATAATATGACATTAACAGGTCAAATCATAGGAAAAAACAATGAAATACTTAACAATAAAACATTAACCATTACTTTTAATGGACAAACAACAAAAATAAACACAGATAACAAGGGAAACTTCAAATTCACAAATAAAACCAACTTGGTTGGAACAAATACCCTCACTGTAAAATTTGACGGAGACAGCAATTATCTATCCACAAACAATAAAACAACATTCCAAGTAATACATAAACCTACAATAATTGATTTCACGGTAAATGATGTAGACTACAGGGATTATACTGAGATTGATGGGTATTTGGAAGATGTTGGGTATAATCCTTTAATCAAAACAAGAGTAATACTGAATATCAATGGTGAAACATATTTCACACGGACAGATGAAAACGGGCAGTTTAATTATCTATATCAAACAAAAAAATCAGGAAAAAATAGTATAACGGCAATATTTAATGGTACAGAATATTACAATTATGTTAGTAAAACAAAAACATTCAATGTATATAAACTGGAATCAAGAGTATTCTTAGATTACCTTCCAGAAGCTGTATCATTAGGAGATATTGTATCAATAACAGGTGCAGTAACCGATAACGCTAAAGATCCAATAAAAAACGCTAATGTCACAATAAAAATAAACAATAACAGATACAACGTCAAAACAAACAACTATGGTGAATACAGTTATAACTATAAGACAACACAAGCAGGAACAAATCAAGTAGAAGTAACAGCCAATGGAAACGAAAACTATCAAACAAGTACAGCTTCCGATTATTTAACAGTAATTCAAACACATACAGTAACACTTTATCCAACTTTAAATAGCAATGATGAAAGATTAATCGGAAAAGACATGTTTACCAGCTGGATTCAAGATGTTTATGGGGAATTTGATCAAGGGGTCTATGTACTGGTCTATGATTATTATGCTGATGAACTTGAAGATCCGGCAGATAATTTATTGATAAATGCAACATTTTACTTCAAAAATTCAAAAGGAAATGTAATATCAAGAACATTTACTGATGGAAATGGAGTCCGCTTATCACATGAACTAATACCTGGATACACATTGTTTAAAACCGTAGCAACATATCGACGAATGACCGATTATGAATCATCCTTATGGGGTTATGGTTATGAATATAATCCTCGATCAAAAGAATGGATACAAGTATATGATCCATATACTGGTGAGTATTACTATTAATTCTCCCTTAATACTTTTTTTTTAGAGAAATTAAATTAATTTCCATAAAAAGAAGTTAATGCTGTTAAATGATTAATTGATTAAAATGCCTTATTTGATTAAATGCGGGTAAAAAAAATAAAAAAAAGGGTTAATTGGTTTAAAAATATTTTTAAACTGATTTTTTTAAAATTTTAACAATTAAATTTTATTCATCTACCAAGGGAATGCTCGTCTTTCCGCATCTGTTCTTAACGAATAGTATACTATTGCTTTGTATGGTGTATAACCATTAACCAAACTTGTTTTAACTACCGTTCCATACCACTGAACATCAGTTACGGTTTTTGTATATACGCTATCATCATAATTATTTCTGAAATAAAATGTGACTTTTATAATTTTATGGTATGGGGGAGCTTCTAATCCTCTAGTATCTAATTCTACATAAACTCCTCTATCATATTGTGCGTGATTACTAGTTTCGTAAAAACTTACGAATGGATCACCTTTCAAATAAATAATAGAAGGGTAAGGATTATGTGCACTTTCAGTTTTCAATTCTAAAGTAGGATAATTTACGTTGAACGTCTTGGAATTTGATGCATATTGGAAATTGTTGTTTCCTGGGTATGTTACTGTTACGGTATTTGTTCCGGCTTTGTTGGTTTTGTAGTTGTATGTGAAGTATCCGTTGTTGTCTGTTTTTGTTGTGTATGTTTGTCCGTTTATGTTTAGTCTCATTGTGGTTTGTGTTAGTGGGATGTTGTTTGAGTAGTAGTAGTGGCCGGATATAGTTGTTGTTTGTCCTTGTGTTACTTCTTTTATGTTGTTTAGTGTGATATATGTTGGTATTGGGCTTGTGATTATTACGTTGAATGATTTTGTTGCTGTTGCTGCTTTGAAATTATTGTTTCCATGATATGATACAGTTACTGTATTTGATCCTACTTTTTCGGTCCAATAACCTAAACTGAAATATCCTGTCTGGTCAGTTTTGGCAGTATATTTGTATCCATTAATATTTATTGTCATTGGAGTATATGTTAGTGGGATGTTGTTTCCATAGTAGTAGTGCCCACTTATTGTAAGATATTCATCATATGCTACTTGAGGTATGTTGTTTAGTATGATGTAGGTGTATTGTGGTCCCACACTTTTTACATTGAATGTTTTTGTAGCTGATGCTGCTTTGAAGTTGGCATTTCCAGGATATGACACTACAACCGTATTTGAACCATCCTTACTTGTTCGGTAGTTATAAGCGAAGTAGCCATTGTTATCTGTTTTTGCTGTGTATGTTTGTCCGTTTATGTTTAGTCTCATTGTGGTTTGTGTTAGTGGGATATTGTTTGAGTAGTAGTAGAGGCCGGATATTGTTGTTGTTTGTCCATTGTTTACTTCTTTTATGTTGTTTAGTGTGATGTATGTTGGTATTGGGCTTGTTATTTTTACGTTGAATGTTTTTGTCGCTGTTGCTTTTTTGAAGTTAGCATTTCCGGGGTATGTTACTGTTACTGTGTTTTTTCCTATTCTATCTGTTTTGTAGTTGTATGTGAAGTATCCTGTCTTGTCTGTTTTTGCTGTTACTTGTTTTCCGTTTATGTTTAGTCTCATGTTGGTGTATGTTAGTGGTATGTTGTTTCCGTAGTAGTAGTGTCCGCTTATTGTTGTGTATCCTCCAAATGCTACATCGGCTATGTTGTTTAATGTTATGTAGGTGTATTGTGGGCCTGCACCTTTAACATTGAATGTTTTTGTGGTTGTTGCCGCTTTGAATTTTGCATTACCCGGGTAGGATACTGTTACTGTGTTGGTGCCGGTTTTTGTTGTTTTGTAGTTGTATGTGAAGTATCCGTTGTTGTCTGTTTTTGCAGTGAAACTTTGTCCATTGATGTTTAGACGCATAGTGGTTGAGGTTAATGGTTTATTGTTTCCGTAGTAGTAGTGTCCGCTAATTGAAACGGTGTTTCCAACGGTTGTTTCTTTTAAACTGTTTAATTCTATGTATGTTTTTGCTTGTCCGGTTACATTGAATGTTCTTTTTGCAGTTGTTGGTTCATATCTGTTATTTCCAGAGTAAGATACGGTGATTGTATTGGTACCTGGCATTGATGCAAGGTATTCTCCAAAGAAATCTCCATAATAGTCGGTTTCTGTAGGGTAACTGTCACCATTCACATCCAATTTCACTGAAGTATCTCTCAAAGGATTGTTATTAACATCCTTTAATGTTCCTGAAATGAGTACCCAATTATCAACGGGCACATTTGAAACATAATCTATGGATGCTTTGGTTTTTATCTTATTTGTTGCAGTTTTGATATTTTTTTCAGTTTTGATATTATCAATATTTTTGTTATCATTCGTTATTGTGTTTTCTTTAACTTCAGATACTTCATTTGGTGTATCTGTTGTTTGATCGGATATTGTATCTTCAACATTGGATGAATCAAGATTTCCATCCGTTGCGGATACGATACCTGCAAGAATTACACATAATGTAACAAATAATAACATTTTCTTAACATTATTATTGATCATACTTCTCATTCCTTCTAATTATAATTATAATAAAATAGTTATTAAATATAACATCATTTTATCATAATCAATATACATTATGTTTTCTCATCTTTAATAAATCTTATGTTTTAATAACTATATTTCTTCATTAAAGAAATACTGATAACTGTTGTCATGATTAAAAGGATTAAACATATCTTTTTTGTCGTGACATGTGAAAGGACATTTTTTAAATAGTTAACATCTCTTGTTTGATGAAAATATACTGGTATTGGGATTAATTTATTGTAATTTGTAATTTATTGGATTATTTTCACTGTTTAATGGATATGGTTTATTTGTCTAATATATTAACGATTTTCATAAAAAAATAATGGGGAGGTGATAATTAATGAAAATCATTCATGTTCTTTGCAAGTTTAATGTGGTTGTAGCACTGGTTGGAAGATATATCTTCTGTCCCTGACTTTGTATTGTGAGATTATAAACTCTTGATTTTAAATTATTTGGAAGGTTGACATCAAAGTTGATATTTCCATCCTCTACTTTGAATAGCATGACTTCATTATTGGAATTTTTAAGTGTTAATCCATTAATTTTAACACATACCTTAGCTGTTCCGGTAGTTTTCATATTGTTCTCATCAACTATCTGTCCGGTTATCTTTGCACGCAGTGAGTTGGTTGTAACAGGATTTATCAGTATTTTTGTCTTCAATGCATTTATTGTAAATGTGGTCTGGAAGTTTTGTCTGTAATTGCTTCTGATGTAGGACAAGGTGAGATTATATTTGTTGGGTGAATACTTTTTATCCAGCATTATTGCTGCCACTCCATTTCTGACAACACTCTTTAAAATATTGTTGTTTTTATCCTTTAACGTTACTCCATTTATCTTATATATGAAATAACCTCCGGTTACATTTGCATTGCTATAAATATAATTAACGTTGGATGTTATTTTTATTGCAGTACTTAAACTGGTATCTACAGTGATGTGTGTTTTAATGAGATTTGTCGTTATCATTGAATTTTTGCTGGAACTTTCCACATAATTCTTTGTAGGAATATATTTGGCCATGTACGTGAAATTGTTTTTCCACACATATGGTATAGAGTAGATGCAGCTTGCTTTACCGTTTCTTACTGGAATCTTTATGACATTACCTCTATTGTCTTTGACAGTCTCTCCATTTACTTTAAATATTACATTTCCCTCGTTAACGTTGACTGAATTATCATCTACGATATTGGCAGTTAATGTTACCTTTGGACTGACGGTAGTGATGTCCTGTGTTGTCGTGAATGTTTTAACATTCTTATCGTTATAAGTAAATGTAGCGGCATGTAATTTATTCATGATAACAGGTATTTGGGATTTTCTGATGATTTTACCATTTATGCTGATGTCATGACAATATCGTCTACTGTTTACTCCAACATATCTTCCATCATCATTTGCAAGGTATACTGAGATGTTGCTTTGATGATTCTTTCTATTGTATACGAATGTTGTTATTTGACTTCGTATTGTACCATATCTGTCACGGGCCGCTAAGGACCTTGTAGCATCACCAACATCACTTAATCCTGTATATGATTCATATTTTCCTTTACGATAGTATTTTGGATCATTAGGACATGTTATGAATTCTCCACTTTTCAATACTCCTCTTTCCTTGGTATATTTTCCATAAAAGTATTGTATCGCAGCATATGTACCGTTAGGTGCCTTAATTATGAAGTGACCCCTATTTGTACTTTTTTTAATGTTGAATATCTCATTTATTGAATAGTCATCGATATAGTTGTTGTTAATCATTTTCATGGCAAGTTCTTCCACTCTCTTATTTTGTGTGGGCGAATCTCTGCCTCCAACTCCAACTACCCATCCGGTTGGACTCATCATAGAATGGAAAAAGTATGTGGATTGTGTTTTATAGTGTTTTACAACAGGATCATGAGAGATGTAGATGATAATATCTTCGGAGGAGTCATGTCTGAAGGATATTGCGGTTTCATTTTCATTTTTTTGTACGATACTTGAACTGCAGTCCTCAAAATCATCCAGTATCTCTTCTGCTTCTTCATTATCTAATTCACCAGTTATTTCTGATTCACTATAACTATTATTCTCTCGGGATTCTTTTAATGTTTTTTCATTACTGCTTGTTTCTATGTTATTTTCAATATTTACATTATTTTCAATTGAATTATCAACTTCTAATTTGTTATCATTTTGTGTTTCAATCTCTTGAGCTGATATGACACTTAAAGAAAGAAATACCAATAATATTAATGAAATTAACAGTATCTTTTTATAGTCTTTTTCGGACATCATATCTCACCTATTGTTTCGTTAAAATATTATATTTCTTCTATTTGTATTAATAATTAACTACTTTTTTTATAATTAACATCTCTCTAATCATATTCAATATTTCTATTGTAAAGCATAAGGTCTATACTGATTTTATCCGAATAGTGCATTATTATTAAACATGATTAAAAAAAATTAAAAAAAATGGATACTGTTGTGTTATTGGTGAAGAAGGGATTGAATGATTTGTTTAAGTTATTCATGTTGATTTATTTAAAAATCCTATTTTTTAGATTCAATATCGAAAACTTGGTCTTTTTAGTAATTTTTTCTCTCAAAAAGTTATGATCCAATTCAGCGGGGGTTCCTGATTTAATTATGCTCGTGTAGAAGGCCTGTTGAATGGCAGGAAGTCTATGAATCCTGTCATCAGTAAGGTTCATTCGTATGAATTTATCCTTGATTTTATTAAATAACTCCGTTTTATACTCCTCTTTAATATTATTGTATATGTTGAGTGATTCATTTATGACAAACTTATAGTAATTGATTTCTAATTTGTTGAATAAATTCTCTTCTTGTAGGAAGTCATATGCTTCTTCATAGATGTCAAACAATACAAAGCTTTTATCCGTTCTGATTGACTTGTTCTGTCGGCTATCCTCATCTTCCCTATTGTACTGGTAAAATTTATTGGGATTATATGAGATACGCTTAGCAAATATCATGCTCTTAATATGAAAGATCACATCCTCAAATTCACCGCTTTTTGAAAATTCCAGTTTGTGTTTCTTAATAAAGTCCAGCCGATGAAGTTTTGTACATACGATATGATATCCGTTCATCACAAGGTTAATGTTGTTGTCATAGTCAAACGTGAAATTATCCAAGTCGGTATTTTCATCCACATGTATGTGATAAATCCTATCACTGGTTTTATCATTATAATGTTCGGTTGCATTGAATAACACTAAATCAGAATCATTATTATATGCAGTGTTATATAAGCTATCCAGTGTGTCATCTGTTATGTAGTCATCAGCATCCAAAAATAGGATATATTCTCCACTTGCTTTTTTTAAACCATAATTCCTGGCAGAACCCGGGCCTTCATTTTTCTTGGAAAAGACTTTGAACTTCTCGTAATCATCAGCATATTCGTTCAGTATGGTTAACGAATAATCTGTTGAACCATCATCCACACATATTGCCTCATAATCCTTAAATGATTGAGATAATATGGATTGTAAACATTTGTCCAAGTATTTTTCTTTGTTATAAACTGGTATTATAATTGATATTTTACATTCACTCATGTTGACACTTAACTAATTTCTTTAATGATATTATTTTTGTTATACTTAAAATTTAATATCTTTGAAAAAATAGATAATTAATTATTGTTAATAATATTTTCAGGTGTCGAATAATGAATTATCAATATAAATTTTCTATAATAATAGCGGTATATAATGTTGAAGACTATTTGTCAGAGTGTGTTGATTCGGTACTAAATCAATCATTAGGCTTTAGGGAGAATGTCCAGTTAATACTTGTTGATGATGGAAGCAGTGATGATTCATTAAAGATTGCAGAGGAATATCAAGAAAAATATCCTGAAAATATAATGGTGCTGTCACAATCAAATCAGGGACAATCCACGGCACGAAACAATGGACTCAAACATGCTAGGGGAAAATATGTAAACTTCTTGGATAGTGACGATTATATCTCAACCAATACATTGGAAGTGGTATATGACTTTTTTGAAAATCATTTCAATGAAGTGGATGTTGTTGCTATTCCAATGACATTATTTGAAAGGGTTAACATGCCGCACAGGTTAAACGATAAATTTAAAACTACCCGTGTGATAGACTTGGAAATTGAACCTAATACTCCACAGTTATCCTCCTCCTCAGCATTTATTAAGTATGATTCCATTAAAGACTATGAATTCAGTACCAAACTGGTTAATCTAGAGGATGCATTAATCATCAATAAGATATTTTTGGACAAAAAGAAATATGGTGCAGTTAGTGATGTCGAATATTTCTATAGACAACGGCTGGATGCAACAAGTACGGTTGACCTGATGAAGGAAAATGAAAATTATTTCACCCCACGTTTAAAGAATTTCTACCTTGAATTGGCTGATTACTGCAATAAAAAAGAGGGATTTATTCCTAAGTTTATACAATACTTATTTGCCTATGACCTGCAATGGCTGCTAAAGGTAGATACACTTGATGTATTTGATAGTGAGGATAAGTTAAATGAATTCTGGAATGTGTTGCATCGGATATTGGAGTATATTGACGTCGATGTCATATATGATAATCCATTTATAGAAGAGGATGTAAGATCATTTTTTGTTTATTTAAAAAACAATATGGCTAAAATAACGAAAAAACAGGATAATGATATGAGAATATGTTCAGATAAACAGATATTGGATAGGCTGTCTGATCATTTCTTATACTTTGATATTGTTGAATTGGATGAGGGTTCTCTGAATTTTTCAGGAAATTTCGAATCCTGTTTTCCAAATGAATACCTGTCGGTTAATTTAGTCATCAATGAAAATGGCGAAAGGAAAGTAACTGAAAGTAGATATGTTGAATATAACAATCCAAAGCGTATGACCCAAAAATTTTTAGACACAGACTGGATATACAGTTACAACTTTGACGTAAATACAATACTGCCATCAGATAATACACAGATATCCTTTGAAGTTGAATATAATGACGGCAACTTACAAAATACAATAATACCTCACATAAGTTTTAGAAATAACTGTGGTTTATCCACATCAAGTGCATACTTTGTTAAGGATTCAAAGATTGTACTGTTTAAAAACAACAAGTTCAACATACTGCCGTATTCATACAAATCAATGTTACGATACGAAGTAAGTAATCTAAAACGAATAAACTATGATAAGGAGCACCATTATCACTTTGCGATATTTACCCACATCATATATCTCCTACTTTATATATTCATGAAAAACAGGAGAATATGGCTATACTCTGATAGGCCAGACAATGCAGATGATAATGCAAAGGCATTATTTGAATATTCATCCAATATCGATGACGGGGTAAGCAAATATTTTATCGTAAACAAGGATAGTCCAAGCTATAACCAGATGAAAAGGATTGACAAGAATGTAGTGGCATTCGGATCATTTAAACACGAAATACTTTACTTGTTTGCCGAAAAAATCATATCATCATATGTAAATGAAAACTTCATAAACCCATTCCATTACTTCACGCCCTCATTATACAGTGGACTGATAACTTCAAAAAGATACTTTTTACAACACGGAGTAACAAAGGATGATGTATCTGAGTTTATTAAAAAATATGACAAGAATCTATCACTAATTACATGTGTATCCGACTTGGAAAAACAATCCTTCATGAAAAAAGGATATAACTTTGATGATGAAGTAATACAAACATTAGGTTTTCCAAGATTTGATAACCTAGCAAATGAAAACTCCAAAAATCAGATATTGTTTGCTCCAACATGGAGAATAGGATTAAATCATCCAAATAAGGTATATGAATCAGATTATTACAAGACAATAAATTCTTTTTTAAACAATGAGAATTTGAGGGTTTTACTTGAAGATACAGGTTATGCTCTAATATTCAAACCTCATCCTGAATTAATGGAGTATATAGATTTATTTGACATACCAAGTTATGTTAAAATTTCAACCAACAAATCATATCAGGAACTCTTTAAGGAATCTTCACTGTTGATAACAGATTATTCATCGGTATTTTTTGATTTTGCATACATAAAAAAACCCGTAATCTACTATCAGAAAGATGAAGATTATCATTATGATAAGGGATATTTTGATTATGAAAAAATGGGATTTGGACAGGTAATTGAAACAGAAGATGAATTAATTAATTTGATTGACAAATACATTGAAAATAACTGCATTATGGATGAAATGTACATTCAAAGAGTAAATGAATTTTTCACATATCAGGATAAAGACAATAGAAAACGTGTTTATGAATGGATATTTAATAACTGATGTATAAAGTGGATGTGATAATTGTGACTGATTTAGTTTCTATAGTGGTTCCAGTATATAATGAAGAACGACATTTAAAATCTTGTTTAGATTCCCTGTTGAATCAATCATATGAAAATTTAGAAATCATATGCGTTAACGATGGTTCGACAGATAATTCTTTAAATATATTAAATGAATATTCTAACAAAGATTCAAGGATTAAAATTTATACTCAATCCAATAGTGGTGCCTCCGAATCTAGGAATAATGGATTGTCAAAATCAAATGGTAAATACATTTTATTTGTTGATGGTGATGATTGGATTGAAAAAGACGCGATAAAACTATTGTATGAAAATGCAGAAAACAACGATTCTGAATTGGTGCTATATAATGCTATAGAAGAATACCCTGATAAACAACGTAAACGAATTTATCCGTTAAACAATAAGGATATTGATTGGAATAACTTTTCATTTGATTATAATTTTAATAAAAAATTAGTATTGAACACTTATCTGGTTATATGGACACATTTTTTCAAAAAATCATTTTTAGATAAATATAATCTGCAATTCAAGTATAAATTGTTTGAAGATAATCTATTTCACATCCAGGTAATAATTTATGCAAAAAGAATATCATATCTACCAAAGATATTGTATCACTATAGAAAAGATGATCAATACTCTTTACAGAATAACATTGCAGGAACAACTGAAAGTTTCATATTTTTCGATATTTTAAAAGATATTGAGGAATTTCTAGTTAAAACTGATAAGATGGATGAATTACGGTTAAATTATATTCAATATAAACTAACTGAATTAAAGGCCAGGTTTAAATATATCCATCCCGAAAATAAAGAGGTTCTTTATGGAAAAATCAAAGATGAATTTTTAAAAATGAACTTATCCGGCACAACATTAAATCAGTTGCCGATTCATATCCGCTGTTTTTATATTGAAGTAATCAGTTTAGACTTTGATGAATACGTGGCAAATGATAACTCCAATGAAAATCTTGTTGTTGATAAAAGTGATGAGGAGTTGGATAGGATAGTAATGGAAGCTATTAAGAACAGGAAATAGTTTTTTAAGTATCAATGCAATTCTTGAATTGTATCTAATAGAAAATAGAATATACTTAAAAAAAAATGAAGAAGGACGAATATTTTTTAAAATATATTGAAGAATGTCTAAAAGTTATGTTTCTCTTTCTCAACAGCTTCTAAAGTTACTTCAATAACTTTCCACATGTCAAAGTATTGATACATTCCTAAACGTCCACCGAAAATAATATTTTCTTCTTTATCTGCTTTGTCTTTATATTTTTTGAATAATTCGGAGTTTTTATCATCATTTATTGGATAATATGCTTCTTCACCTTTGGACCATGTTTTAGGATACTCTTTTGTAATTATGGTCTTCTCGGATTCTGCATTATCGAAGTGTTTATGCTCAATAATACGGGTATATGGTGTTTTGCTGTCAGTATAGTTTATCACGGCATTGCCCTGGAAGTTATCCATGTCAAGCACTTCCTCTTCAAATTCCAATCCTCTATATTCAAGTTCTCCATAGCAATAGTCATAAAACTCATCAATCATACCGGTAAATACGATTTTATCAGCTATGTTCAGCCATCTATCTTTATCATCAAAGAAATCAGTGTTCAGTTTAACCTCAATACCTTCAATCATTTTTTCAACTATTCTAGTATATCCACCCATAGGAATTCCCTGATACAAGTCATTGAAGTAATTATTGTCAAAAGTGAACCTTACTGGTAATCTTTTAATAATAAATGATGGTAGCTCGCTACATTTTTTACCCCATTGTTTTTCGGTATATCCTTCAATGAGTTTTTCATAAATGTCTTTACCAACCAAAGAGATTGCCTGTTCTTCAAGGTTTTTAGGTTCTGAAATGTTGGCCTCTTTTTTCTGTTTTTCAATCATTTCCTTGGCTTCTTGAGGAGTTTTAACGCCCCACATCTGATAGAAGGTATTCATGTTGAAAGGTAGGTTATATAATGTTCCATTATAATTGGCAACTGGGGAATTGGTATAACGGTTAAAATCTGCGAATTGATTTATGTATTCCCATATTTTCTTATCATCCACGTGGAATATGTGGGCTCCATATTTATGAACATTTATACCCTCTTTTTCTTCAGTATAGATATTTCCCCCAATATGGTTTCGTTTTTCGATAATTAAACATTTTTTACCGATTTTATTCATTTCGTATGCGAATATGGAACCAAAAAGTCCTGCACCAACTATCAAATAATCATATTCTTTCATATCCTCAACTCCTAAATTTTTTTTGTAACGATAAAGTGTTATATTTTAAATCTAATTATATATTTATCTGAGTTCTATAATCTATTTTTTCTTAATTATCATTAAATGTCAAATAATATCTATTTATTACCAAATTTGAACATAGCTATTATTTTATGCATAAGTCTATTTATCCTCCAGGTTTTGGAAGATAAAATATCTTCATTGATTTTTTTAATTTTTTCGGATTCCTCTTCCAATTGTTTATGTTTATTCAATATAATATCATGTTTTTGCTTTAAATCATCATATTCGACTTTGATTTGATTTTTTTCTTTTATGTTATTATTTTTTTGTTTTATTAATTCATCATTATTTTTATTCAAAGAGTCTATCTTGTTTTCAAGCTTTTTAATTTTTTCCAGATATTCCTGATTTTTATTCGGAATAGGTGGGGCATTACTTTTAATTCTATATTCATTATAGCTGTTCGTGGATAATACTAGTCTGTAATTTTCATATAAACTTTCAGGCAGGTGTTCTTTGGAAACATTCATTTTGATAAATTCATTTTTGGCATATTTGTAGTAACATTCAGAGTTTGAAAATATGATATAAAGTAAAATTTGGGTTACTTTAAAATGATTAAATTCAGCGATAAAGTCATTATAATAATCATTTTCTTTCAGGTATTCTTCAACAATATCACATATTCTCATGATGTCTACTGCATTTGTCACGGTATTGTTAACTGATTTTTTATTTGTAGTTCTGTAATGATAAAATGCTTTTTTTATGAATGAAATCTTATCTGCTTTGAGAAGTGTTTTAACATGGAACGGTACATCATCAAATGCTATGTTTTCATCAAATTTGAATTCATTTCTATCTAAAAATGATTTTTTATATAACTTAGTCCATGGGGCATAATATGAATTCAGTACATATTCTTTCACATCATGATAATCAAAGGTGAAATCATTAAAATTTTCATCCGGAAAAACTTCCTGAATGTTATATCCTGGTTTATTATAATTTATAGTATGGCCTTCTTTGTACCAGGCTATTTGGCTCAAAACGATGTCTGAATTATTGTTACAAGCATTTTCATATAACTTTTCAAGAGCATCTGGTAAAACATAATCATCCGGATCAAAAAAGTAACAATATTCGCCATTGGCATAAGACAAACCCCTATTTCTTGCTGATCCACAGCCCCCATTATCTTTGTCTATTACAACAATTCTACCGTCCTTTTTTGCCATGTTGTTTAACATAGTCAATGAATTGTCCGTAGAACCATCATTTACACATATTATTTCAATGTCGATGAGGCTTTGATTTTTTATACTGTCTATTGATTCAGTTAAGAATTCTTCGGCATTATAAACGGGGATGATAACAGATACTTTTGTCATGATTACACCAGTTTGAATAATTATAAAATATTTATCAGTATTTTTTCATTAAATTACAAATTTCTTCTGCGATAACTTTCAATATTTCATCGTTGTTTTTTTGATTAGAACAATCAGTTGGGATTCCATTTTCTTTAAGCAATTCTTTTTTATCGATTAATATTATTTTATCATCATTTCTTTTTTTATCATTATAGAACTCATAGATGGTTGGATTGTATTCATTATTATCATCTAATAAAGATGTTAGTATTATGAGTTGCTTGTGGGGATGGAAAATTCTAAGTTTATCATAAAATTTCTCATAGGATTCTTTAAAATCATTTTTATTTATATCCTGTCCATTATAATCCATGATTATGCTTTCACAATTAAATTTACCTATAAATGTAGCTAATTTTTCTTCTGCTTTATTCATTTGATAATATGATAAGTTGATTATGTTTTGATCCAAAATTTGACTGGTGATGTTGGGGTATGAATTGCCGCTTTTGCTTGCTGTTTTTCCTATTGTGTATTCATTTCCACAAAAGATTATGGGCAATTTGTTATGGCCTAGGTATGGAAGTTCATCTATGGAATTACCTTTTTCTATTCCTATAAATAATTTATTAATAGTATCAAAGTTTGGAAGGAATATGCATATGTTGTTGTCTTCCTCTTCAAATATGATCTCTTCTGCAAAACAGTCTTTTCTGTTTTCACTAATAATCGTGGTTTTATGGATATATCTATCGTAATCTAAGGAGTACACGTCGAAACCTCTTGAATTTGCTCGTGGGATATTGTCATAGTGATAATCTTGTTTTAGATTAATCTTAAAAATAATCCTTTTGGCATTTGTATGGAATCGTAATCTTAAACCATATGAGGAATGGCTTAGGTTGTCCATATTTTTCAGTTGTTCTTCGTTAGTAATTGATTTACGCAATGTTTGAGGTATTTTTGAAAAGTTTACATTATGTGATGCTAGATTAATAGTACCATATACTAATTCTGGATAATCAAAAATGTCATAATATATCATGTTTTCTTCATTTATTGCATCTAACTTATCTTCAACAGATTCTAAATATTCCATAATAAACACAATCCTTCAGGTTTATTCATCAAGTATTTCACATATCTTTTCGGCAATTTTTTTCATACCATAATCCGTATAGTGACTTTTATCTACACAGATATAATCATATTCATTTTCATCAAATAATTTTCTCTGATTAATTAGGAAAGTGTTTTCATTTCTGTAGATGGCATTGTTATATGTGTTTTCTACAATGACATCAAAATCATCATATGCTCTCCAAAAGTTAAAGTTTGCCGTTGTCATAAGTATTATTTTTATATCAGGGTGATATTCACGTATTTTTTTATAAAATCGTTCATGGGTATTTCTAAATATGTTTGTATCATAAGCGTTCTGAGTATAGTCTATAACAATTGAATGGCAATTCATCATGCCAATTAATTCGGCAGTATTGGATGTACCTTTACAGCATGACGAACAGGATAAATTGATGATATCTCTATTTAATATTCTGCTTGTCATATTTACGAATGAATTTCCACTTTTGGATGCTGATGCTCCTTGTGTGACAGAGTTTCCATAGAATATGATAGGTAACTGCTTGTTTTCAGGATAATCCAGTTGATTGATTTTTGAATTCTCTTCTATTCCGAGGTATATTTTATTTATGCTATTATAATTTGGAAGGAATATGCATATGTTTCCATTTGGAGGAGTAGTTATCTCTTTAGCAAATATGTTATGTCCATGTCCTGGAGAAAAAACCTCCTGGTGTATATATGATTCCCCTTCAATAGTATAAACATCAAAACCTGAGGAATTTAAGTTATTTAATTTTTGATAGTCCCATTTTCTTTTAAGCTCTATCTTAAATATCAATCGTTTGCTGTTAGTATTAAAGCGTAATCTAACACCTGTAGGGCATCTGTTATAATTACTCATTTCTCTTATGGCGATAGCCTCAAAGTCCTTCATTTCATCTTGAATTAGCTTAGGGTATTTGCAAAAATCAGTATTTTCTGTATTATTGATGTTTCCATAGAAATATTCAGGATAATCAAATAAATCTAAGTACTGTATCTTCTTTTCGTCTATGCATTTCAGTTTATCTTCCGTCGAATTTAAATATTCCATTTTGAAACCTCACAAATAGTAGAAAATAATATCTTAAAGATATGGATATTGCCTGTATCGTTTATTATATTGTTACCATAGGTACAAATGTCCCTATTGTTTTCATCAAATATGCAGGATATATCTTTAAGGATAATCTTGTCATTATCAATTTCATCTTTAAGTAATTTTTTGAAAACCGGTTCTAGTTCTTTAAAATAATACCATCCAATAACTACATTACAACGGGAATTCATTTGGGAAATTATTTCTTTTAAATTATATTCCAAACAATCATTTTCGTTTGTATTTAATTCTATAATTCCTATATCATATTTGTCTTCATTATTTGAAAAGTGTTCTTGTAGCTTTTTCATGTAATCCTCTTGATTATATGTTACATTAGTTATTGGAACATCCAACTTTCTGGAGAGGATATTGGAAAACATCAGACTAACAGCAGTACAACCAATACCAAAACTGCTTGGTCCACCACATAGCAGGATACTTCTATCATTGCTCTTTTTGATTATCTCTAATGATGCATCATCATTTAATTCAACAGTTAGCTCCTCAACATCACTTAACAATGGAACATATAATAAAACTTCATAGCATACATTATTGTTTAACATGTGGCTCATGTTAACATTAGCTATGTTTCCATTGTGATATGCATCAATGCTTGTCCATAATTTTTTTTCAGGATGTTTATACAGTAGAATTATTCCTTCTCTTGCTGTTACACCTAAATGGGGATAATATCCTTCTGGAATATTGGTAATTCTGTAATGTATCTGAAATCTATTGGTGTTTACTTTGAAGTGATATCGTCCTTCATTTTTTTCATCAATATTTAATAAGTCTACTTTAATAATTACACCCCCTCTTTATGCTTATTGTTTGTTTATTGATATATTTAGATTTTATTAATGATGTTTAATCCAATCATAAACTCGCTTACAATTATTTTTATCATTATATTTGAAAAATTTATTCACGCGTTCTTTGTATTTGTCTTCATTATCACATTCATTTTTGATGTAATACTCTATCTTTTCCAGTAATTTGTTTTCATCGTGTATTACATCACCAAATCCCATGCTTTCAAAGTCAAAATAACTGTCCTCATAATGATAATCATCTTCCGGCTGATAGTATATTAAAGCCTTTTTAAGATATGCAAAGTCAAAGAAAACGGATGAATAATCGGTAATCATTATAGCTGATTCTTCAAATAATTGTTGATAAGATTCCTTTTCCGAGATATAAATATCTTCATTGATATTTAATAAATCCAAATATCTTTCATCCTTCGTTATTTTCCTATTTAATTCTGGATGTGCTTTAAATACAATATTGTAATCGTATTTTTTAGATAATTTCAATAATTTCTCATTGTTAAGTAGCTTCTCTAAATTATGATAATAATGTGAATTCAAAAAGAAATTCTTATTTCCTTTCAAATATTTTCTCCATGATGGAATAATTAATATCTGCTTTTTTGAATTGTCCTTTAAATTATCATACCTTGGAAAACCCAGTATCTGGATGATCTCTTCATCATAGTTATAGCCTTCTGTCAAGTATGAATCATGTTCTTGTTGAGATACCGTTGTAATCAATGATAAATCCTTATCAAACTTGGATAGCCATCCTGAAATATTACCAAGTGTCACTCCATGCTGTAAAAAGTATATTTTTGATGTTATCAAACCATTATAGAACATATTTGTAATCTTGTCATATTCAAAAAATGGATTAATTACACTTTGATAAGGATGTGATGAAATAATTTTATCAGCATGCAGATACATTAGTTTATGTTTGAATGATTTGTATTTCAAAATTTTACCGATTTGTGAAAGTTCATTAAAACGTTTTCCCGTCTTTTCAAGAGCATAATACTTGATATTTTCATCATCAATTGTATTTGCATATTTAAATAGGTGTGCCGCATTATCATCACCTGAATCCGGCCGATCCATGAAAATGTAAATTGACTTATTTTTTTTCATATGTCTAATAAAAGGATATGTGAATAAATAAATGCTTCTTAAACAAACCGCTTCTTTATACCTGTAATGCTTTTGTTTAATAAGTTTATTTAAAACCTCTAATTCCCTTCTAATCAATGATTTATACTTATACGGGTATATTTTAAACATATTGGATTGGAACAATAATATTTTCGAATCATTAACAAAGTAATTGCTGATATTTGACAGATTGGACAATTTTGAAAAATCAATTGTCAAGTCAATTGCTATCACATTATCCTTATTGAAATTATCTTTGTCTTTATCTTTATGGAAAATCAAATTAAGAAGTACATTTGTAAAATCATTATCATCCAATGGAATTTCTAAGTCAAAGTTATGTTTAAACTGCCATTTTTGTGATAAAAACACAACATCTTTTCTAGATGTATATTTAACATATTTGCCGATAAACTCTTTTTTATTGTTTTTAGAATCTATTCTTGTAGCGACAACAGATATATGATCAATATCAAATAAACTATTTAAAAATCCTGATATGTACAGGGTGTTGTCCTCAATCTTTATTATATCAATCCATAATTTATGCCTATTCAAATTATCCAATACATAATCATCTGATTTGATTTTTAGTTCATTATCCTCATAATCAAAATGTAAGTTTTTCTTTTTCAAATAGATAAAATACAATTTGCATAAGTCATAGGTAACATATTGATTTTTTGCTATGCATTCAAAGTCTATGTAACTAATGATATAATCCAATAACTCCCAAAATAACTCTTTATCTTTCGTATTTTCTAATGATAATTCTGGTTGTCTTAAAGTCCATTGAATCTCATATGCAAACATGTACTGGATAAATTTCAGTACTTCATTTTCCTTTTCGATACTAAAATCTATCAAATGAATAAAATAATTTTTCAATCTATCTATGAAGTAATCCTCTTTTAATGTAGAAGTATCAATGGTAGATGATGAATCTGCTCTTTTTCTATAATAATATTTGGCAGTATTAAGTACACCAAGGGTCTTTTTTTCAAATAGCAGTTTATTGATTAATATTGAATCTTCAGAAAAAGATACGTTTGTAGGAAATTCATATCTACGCAGAGTTTCTTCCTTGAAAAAGGCTGAAGAAGAGGATAATTGTGGATTATTAGGTTCTTCAATTAAATCAATTACTCTACTTCTTTTGAATTTTTTATTTAAAATGTGTTCTCCATTCATCCTTTCAAAAAAATAAATTGGAATGGCAACAATATCGGTTTCTGCGTAATGTTCTTCGAAAAATGGATAAACTTCCTCTAAACAATTCTCAGATAAGTAATCATCACTGTCTAAAAAATTAACGTATTTACCTTTTGCGTGTTTTAATCCTTGATTTCTAGCATTTGATTGACCGTTGTTTTCTTTTAAGAAAATGCATTCAATGTTATCTGGGTATCTTTCCTGATATTCTGTAATAATATCCCTTGAATTGTCCGTACTTTTATCATCAACTAAAATTAATTGAACATTCTCTTCAAAATCTAATGTTTGATTAATCACAGAGTCTAAAGATTGATATAAATATTCACCGGTATTATAGATTGCTATTATAATTGAAAATTTGAATTGATAATTCATGATATTCATCCATATTATGCTTTGAAAAATAAAAAAAAACTTTTTGATAATGGTCTTATCAGAGACTTTTCTTATATTGTTATTTCTATTTTATAATTAATATAGATATCAGATGCCTTTAGTAAAAATCTTGGGGGAATGTATTTTTTTTATCATTAATTAGATGAGTACTTTTATCAGATATCACTTATTATTTTATTACTTTTTACTTTTTTCATCTAATAATTTAGAAATAGCTTTATAATAATCGATTTGTTTTAAATCCTTTATAATAATTGTCTGTTCAATGAATGTGAATATATTTAAATATTTTTTCAAATAAAAATATTATCATTATCATACGCTACTTTTAATAATCTTAAATTAGTATTGGAAGCTATGATAAATAATTCAGGTGGCAAAAATGAAAATTAACAAAAAAGTATTAATGCTATTTGTAAGTTTAATACTTGTTTTCTTGTCTGTCTCAGTCATTTCAGCTACATCAGACGTATCTGATATGATATCTGATTCAGATAATCTTCAATCAAACCAAGTTCAAGAAATTGAAGAAGCAAGTCAAATAAATAGTATTAATAATAATCATGAAAAAATTATAGAGAAAACAGAAAGTAAAGATATTAAAAAAGATGCAACGGTATATGTTGCAACAAACGGTAAATCATCAAACGCCGGTACTCAAGCAAGTCCATACGATATAAACACAGCATTTACCAAAGTACAGTCAACAAAAGGTGGAAATATCGTAATCAATGCCGGTACATATAAGATAAACAATCCTTTGACATTAAATACGGCTGGTACTTACACTATCACTGGTCAAAAGGATAAAACAATACTTGATGGACAGTCTAAAAGTAGAATATTAACTGTTGGTTATAATGTAAGTTTAACTATCAGCGGAATTGTATTTTCAAATGGATTTGTATCATCAAGTGATGCAGGAGCTGCAATACTCAAACAGTATGACGGATCATTTGTTGTTCGCGACTCAACATTCAAAAACAACAAAGCAGGATACGGTGCAGCAATATATAACCGGGCAAATAATGCAGTAATATCAAACAATGTATTTACAAATAATGTTGTCACAGTATCCGGTGGATCAATATACAACTTAGCAAATCGTACCACCATTTCCGGCAACACTTTCACACAAAACTCTGCCGGTACAATGGGTGGAGCAGTTTATACAAGTGGTCATTACACAACAATCGATAAAAACAATTTTGTGAAAAATTCTGCTAAAATTGGTGGAGCAGTAGAAGATTATGCAGGAAATAACTTAAAAGTATCAAATAACATATTTACTGAAAATACTGCAAGCAATTCCGGTGCATTATATTCAAACGGAAACAACTCCGTAATAGCTAATAACCAATTCAATAAAAACACTGCAAACGATACAGTTGGAGCAATGGTAACCTACACTACCAATAATGTCAATATCACTGGAAATAAATTCAATTCAAACACTGCTAAAAACAGTTATGGAGCTTTAGCAATCACAAATTCAAGAAATACTAATTTAATTGGCAACGAGTTTATACAGAACAAAGCAACCGTTGGTGGAGGAGCAATTGGTGTATTACAATCCAAAACTACTTTAATCAAGGCAAATAATTTCACAAAAAATGACTGTGAGAAAGCAGCAGCATCCATATTTAGTGATGGTGAATATTTAACCCTTACACAGAACATATTCACACAAAACCATGCATATAGAAGTGCTGGTGCATTATATGATGAAGGAAAATATTTAACCATTACAGATAATCAATTCATATCAAATATCGTTGACGTCGATGGAGGAGCACTCTTTATCAGGGCTAATCATTCAACAATTTCAAACAATCTATTTAAACAGAATGTTGTAAAAAACTCTGGTGGAGCAGCATACTTCGATGGAAATCATGCACTGCTATCAAATAACAAATTCATAGAAAACAATGCAACCTTTGGAGGAGGAGCAATATACCTATACTCAACCAAAAACATGACGTTTAAAAACAATGAATTCACCTCTAACTATGCAGCAGAAAGTGGTGGTGCTGTAATGACCAGTCATGCTAACAATACAACATTTACAGGCAACACTTTCAGTAAAAATAAAGCTAAAAGTGCCGGTGGAGCAATAGTCAATTACGACAGTAAAATAGTAGACATATCAACTAACACATTCGATTCAAATAATGCGGGAAGTAATGGAGGAGCAGTATCCAACCTAATCAGTGGTACTGTAAGAATAATGTCAAACACGTTTACAAAAAATACTGCAGTAGCATCAGGTGGAGCATTATACACCAATGCAACAAACATCAACATCCTCAGCAATCAATTTACCAACAACAACGCAACCAATGGGGCTGCAATCTCAAACCGTGCAAACACTTTTGATGTTAACTCAAATACATTTACAATGAACGGTGCTACAGGTACTGGGGCACCTGTAAGAAACTATGGAACTGGTGTAACCATGTCTGGAAACAGAAACTATGGTGCAACGAAGTACTCTTCAACAATATACAATGACGGAAACAATGGAAAAATCATAAACAATATCTTTGAAGATCAAATAAAACTTATCTCAACAACCACAACAGTTTACAGAACTGAAGGAATTGTCGGAGAAAAAATTACCCTTAAAGCAACAGTTAAAGACGCCAACGGTAAAAACGTCAATGGAGGTTATGTCTTATTTAAAATAAATGATATAACCGTAAAAAGCAATGGCCAGATAAACGGAAGTACGACACCACTTAAAGTATCTGTAGTAAATGGAGTAGCCCAATATGACATAATAGCATATCTAAACGTTAGAAACGGTAAAAAATTAACTGCTGTTTATGCCGGAACTGACGGATATGCAGCATCAAGATCAAACAATGCAACGGCACAAATCCAAAGAAGGCAGGCAAGTCTTGTTGTCTCAACAAATGTCACAAAGGTTAAACAGGATCAGTACATAAAATTAATAGCTAACGTACGTGATATAACCAAACAGGCTACGACAAAAATGATGAGTGATGGAACTGACTATGTTTACTTCAAAGTCAACGGTTTAACCATTAAAAATTCCGATGGAAGTGTAGCAAAAGTTAAAGTAGTCAATGGAGTAGCTACCTATGATTATAAGGTACCACTGGGATTATCAGGAGTAACGGATTGTCAAACATTAAATCCTAAGAACCATACAGTAATGGCTGGTTATTATAATCCTAATTATGTATCTGACATAAAAAATACAAGCACTTTCCAAGTAGAACGTTCTGATATTAAAATCAACATGCAAAAAATCACGGTATACAATAAAACTAAGAAACTATCAATAACAGGTACAATAAAAGATTACAATAACAACTTTGTACGTGGAAACAACAAGGTTATCATAAAAATCAATGGAGTTTCACTAAAAGATTCAAACAATCAACCAATGTACTACCAAGTAGTGGAAGGAAAAATCAATCTGCAGAATATAACGATTCCACCATACAAGAATTTCAATGAAATAACAATGGTAACACAGGATAGAGTGGCATATAAAAGTTCACAAGCTAAATCAACAAATATAGAAATATTAAAACAATAAGTTAATGTTTTCATTAACTTATCCTTTTTTTTAAGCTTTTTTTTCATTTGTTAAATGGTATCTAATCAATGAATATTAATGTATGGACAGTAATGAGGAATATTATCATCTGATGATAAAAAAATATTATTTTTGCCTTGTTTAATGGATGTATAGTTATAACTCAATTTGGATTATACTCCTTTACTTGTTTTATGTTTTTATGAATATCTATTTTTTGCCTTCTTTAATTATGTCTATGATTTCCGGATATTTTTTAATTATCCTTTTCAATTGTTCATCATTCTGATTTTCATTCATATTTGATGACCATAATGTACTTTCATTAATTAACTGTCGTTCTCTAGCCGGATTAATATAAATTAAGTCATTATATCTTTTTGAAGGTACTTTGTATTTTGTTTTATTTAATACGGCCATAGCCCATAACCATAAATCATCACCATTTTCTGCAATGTCTAAAAATATCTCTTTTTTAAGAACATCTTTATAAAAACAGTTTGGTGGATAGAGTATACCTCCAGAACCAGTCATAAAATTTAAATAAGATTCTTCTTTTTCTTCATTAGATAATTTCCATTTATTATAGTCAATAAACTCATCATTGTTATTTATTTGCATCTGTCTTGATCTCAGGCCAATCACGGATTTAGGATATTTTTTATGTTCTTCATATAAGTTTTGTAACCAATCTGGTGGATAATATATGTCATCATCTGCTGTAACTAAAATATCATTAGGATATTCCTTTAAAGTTGGAATGGATTTTTTGTATGACTTGATATTTTCACAGAATTTGATAGTTAAACCGTTATTTTTAAGTATCAACACTTCTTTAGGTAAATCTAATTCTCCATCAGGAAATTCCTCTTTTGCTAACCACAATATAACTTTATCTGGTTTTAAATACTGATTTAATAAGGAGTACAAACAATAATGAATATCATATATTCTTTCAGGATATGATGTTAATGATACAATAATTTTTGGTTTTCTTTTTCTTTTTTTAATACCTCTTGATTTGAAATCAGATAGTTTATCATCTAATTCAAACTTATTGATATGATTGACATTTATCATTTCTGGATTGACTTTTACATTTCCCTCTTTTAATCCTTTAGTTACAAAATAAACTAATGGACTAAGTTTTGAGTTCATAATGGATTTGTTGGAATTTTTATAAAAATTGTTATCAAATATTCTGCTAGGGTTTTTATTTTCTTTATAACCCTTATAAATGTAATGTAATAATGGATCTATATCTGAATTGTAATTGTACTCTTTTTTGTAATATGATTCATCGAATAATCTTGTATTATTGATTTTTTGGTAAGCATTTAAATTTGTAAAATTTTTTTCATGTAACTCTTTTGAAATATCATTAAAAATGTCTATTTTATCTAAATTTAGATTATTATTTAAATATTTTAAAAGATAATCATTGTTGTTATCCATATTTTCATTTAAACGATTTAAGTTCTCCAAATTTTTATTGTTCTCTTTTTTGATTTCATTAATTGTCAATCTGTTGGTATCTGCGATATACTTTTTTGTTTTCATGGAGTTATTTGTAATTTCGTCCATAATTTTATCAATTGATTTGTTTAAATGGTTATTATGTGAATCATTGATGTTTTTAATATTGTTATTTATCTCCAATGAATTATTATTTAATTCATTTATTGCATTTAACAAAGATTTGTTCATACTTTTAATTTCATTTAGATAGCTGTTATTTTTTTCTAATAATGTATCAAATTTATCTATTTGTATTTTATACTTTTGATTTGACTTTTTCAAGCAGGTTATATTTTCTTTATACTTGGCATTAGTTAAACGAAGTTCATCTAACTGTTTGGTAAGTTCCTCTATTTTGATAGAGTCGCCTTCGCTTTTCTTAATTAATTGATTATAATTATCTTTATAAAAAGTATAATTTTTGCTTTTATTTAAAAATAAATTTAAAAGATATTTAAATGGGTTCATGTTTTTTCACTATTTAACTCTAATATATTTTTTGAATAGTATTCAGTATTTATTGTTATGTTAATTATTATTTTTCTAATTTTCCTATTTATCCAAAATCTTATGCCCAATTTGATGATGCTTGGAAAGGATATGTCATCAACGTCACATGGAAGAATAGTTCTAAAATAATCTTTAATTATATTATTAACAAAACTTTTAAAGAAGTTTAGTTAAAATCGGATAAATGCCGGATTAAAAATGAGAATGTGCATCAATCCCATTTTAAAGTATTTTAACATGTTTTGATAATATGTTTATACTTTATATTATATTTGTTTAGGATATGGGTCATAGGATAACAACACAAGGCAGATAATTGGTACACATCATCAAAAAATAGAAAAAAAGAAGTTAATATATTGGATTGGATTTTTAGGTTCTGTAAATTGTTTAAGTATGAATATTTTTGTATTACACTCCAAGTAGTCTTTTTATTAATTTCGGAACATTTTTGTTAATTTCATACTATTTGAATTTACTAGTTCATTATTCAATTGTTTTAAATCATTTAATTCTTTCTTGTTCTCAGTTATGTTATTGTCCAATTGTTCTTTATTCTTTTTGAAGTGGAAATCTTTCAAATAAATATTTCTCAACCTAGTAAATTCATCATAATCCTCTGATATAATGACATGTTCTAATAACTTTTTGTTATATGGTCTTTGTTTGGAATAGACAAAGTCAAATAAATCATAATTATTTAACATTTCACCATAGAAACTTTTATAACTGTCAAACATCTGTTTATTGGTTTTATTTAGCTCATTAAGTTTATGTAGTATGTCATTTGACTGTTTTATTACAATTTGGTTGGATTGATTATGTTGTTTGGTTCTACTATCATAAGCATTTCTTAATTTGTTAAATTCCTCAGCACTTTCGGAAATTATTATTTGTTCGAATAATTTTTTATATTTATATGGAATCTGTTCAAATATTTCATTATAAATCTCTTCTAAGTTTGCAATCTCTAACAAATAATCCTTTGATTCATTAAATTTGTACTGTTGATCATATTTACTTAAAGATAAGTATCTGTCAATTGTTAATGGGACGAGTTTTCTATTAATTTGGGATTTATTTATCATAGAATAATTCTTCATCTGTTTGTCATAGGCTTTTCTTAATTCTTGAAAACTTGAAGAATCTTCTGAAATTACAACATGTTCGAAAATTTTCTTATTTCTATAAGATAATGATTCAAAGAATTCTTTGAAGTAATCTTCATCATCTAATAATTTAGAGAAATCCTTTTTCATTTCTTCAAAGTATTTTTCTTTAAATTCTGTTTTAATTTTATTATATCTCATGAAATTTAAACTTATTTTATTATTAAATAAGTTTGTTTTATAATTATCTAACTCATCATTATCTTTAAACACATCAATAACTAAATTAGACACGGACAGTGAATCCAGAAAACGTAAATCCCCATTTGTCGTTGATGATGTGGCATACCATCTTCTAATGAATAAAAATTCGTTTAAAAAACATATTCTCTTTGCTGTTAACAATGCATTGTAAAAGAATACATTATCTTCAAAGATTAAACCTTCCGGATAACGTATGTTGTTTTCCATTATGAATTCTCGTTTATATAATTTACTCCATGGAGTAACACTGGCTTCAAACATTAACTCGCCGATGTCTTTGTAATTGAATACATTGTCACCTACTTTTTGATATATTTTATTCATGGAATAAACTTCGGTTTCGTAGTATCTATCTGTACTGTCATCATAATTGATGGCTTTAAACATTACAAAATCCACATCTTTTTCCTTAAGTCTATTATAACTTAATTCCAGTGCATTTAATTCGAGAATATCATCGGAATCCATTGAAAATAAACATTCACCAGTAGCTAAATCTATTCCTCTATTTGTAGCAACTGCATGACCACCATTTTCTTGATCAATCACTGTGATTCTGTTATCCTTTTTTTCATATTCTCTTAGAATCTCTAATGAATTATCAGGTGATCCATCATTTATACAGATAATTTCAATATCCTTTAATGTTTGATTTACAATACTGTCTAAACAGTCCCTCAGATAATCTTCAACATTATATACGGGAAGAACTACTGATACTTTAACCATATTGTTCACCATTATTTTTTATATAAATGTCTAATTTTCCTTAAGAAATCAGTTGCTTTCCAGCTGTTTGAACTTAAAATGGCATCATTAGATTCATTGAGTTTGGCGATTTCTGCATTTATTCCATCAATTTCTTCACTAATATAATCATAATCTTTATTAACTTCTTTTTCAATGTCTTTCAAAGATTCAAATGAAAGTAACCTAAGTTCTGTATTGTTATTTTCATGTTCGTTTCTTACTGTAATGTATTCTTTAAGTTTTTCATATTCAATGAAATTATCACTGATTAAAGTTTCTTCAAATAATTCTTTCTTTAAAGCTTTAAAATCGTTTATTTCTTCGTTGAATTTATTTAATTCTTCATCTTCTCCAATTACTTGTTTAATAAACATATATTCATAAGAATTTTCATCAAAGTAATCTGATAAGTTGTCGAATACTTGCGGAATTATAGCTTTGATATCTTCATCATCATAATTGTTTTTGATTTTTAAAAAATTAATGAAAATCGCTTTGAAGTTTTCACAGGTTGAAATAAAATTACCGCTATTAAGTAAGTCAAATGATTGTTTAAAATGTTGTAAGTAATCATACTTTTTCTCATAAGTATTTATTTTTTCATCTGGTCCGCCGGCTACTTGGTAATGATATCCATATAAATCAGTTTTCACTCCATATATTTCATCAACATTTATTAATACTTCTGATAAGAATACAGGATCCTGACCTCTTAATAAGTTAGGGAATTTGATGTCATGTTCATTAATGAAATTTCGTTTATATATGTTTTTATAAAAAGCCCATGGTATTCCATAATCCATCGGGTCAATACATTCTTTTTGAGAAAAATATGCATAATTTCCCACAGAATAATTAAAATTATTTTCTATTTTACCTGATTCTGTTACTTTTTGTAGATTGGCTCCTATCATGTCGGCATCATTTTTACTTCCATATGCATACATTTTTTCAAGTGCATTTGCATCTATGAATTCATCATCCGCATCTAAAAATGCAATGTATTCACCTAAAGCCTTTTCTATTCCAATATTTCTAGCAAAACCAGAACCACTATTTTCTATATTGAATATCTTAATAAAATCATATTTTTCACTATATTTGTTTAATATTTCACCTGATTTATCGGTAGAACCATCATTGACACATATTAATTCAATATCTTTAAGTGTTTGCTTAACAGCACTATTGATAGCTCTTTCAAGGTATTCTTCAGCATTATAAACAGGCATTATTATTGAAACCGTTACCATATATTAACTTCCATAAAATTTTTTTTCTTCTAAAATAAATGTTTGAATAATCATTAATTAAAATGATATCTCTTTATTTATTATGATATGATATTTCTTATTTATACTATAAATATTTTCATTAAATTGTTTAATGTCATTGGTGGAATTATTTTTGACTTTTGAAATCTGTTTTCATGTTATTTTATCTTTTTGGAATTTTTTTTATTTATGTATTGTAAATTTGTTTTGTGTTGAGTGGATTGCTTGATGATGGGAGTATATTATTTGTCATTTATTAATTTAATTTCAAAAATAATCTCCATATTTAGGTTTTTGTTGTTAATTAATTGAGTAGTATCTTAAGTAGTATAATGTATGGGATTAATCAATGAATGAAATGGATTTTTGTGAAATTAATTATACTACTTTTTCAAATTGATGTCTGTATTATTCTTAATTTCATTTATAATAAATTATTCTTTTTTTTAAAAATATGATGTTTGTTAAATAGTCTACTAGTTCAAAATCCTAACCTTTTTTTGTCATGAAATAATAGTATTACTACAATATAAAAGGTTACTAAATATAATAAAATTTATTTAAACATAGTACAAATATTATTATATAGGTTAAGCTATGGTTACCATTATTTAAACAATGGATAATATTTTGAATAAAAAACATTCCATTATCTAAATTGGGGCTATGGTTTTAAAATAATAAACATATAAATGATTATTGTATGTGCTAATTAATTAAATTTTTAGAAGAGGTGTTTAATTGTCCGAATTTGAAGATATTTTTGGAGAAGAATTTTTTGTTATTGATTCTAACAATTTAAACAATATTAAATCAAGATTATATGGTTTTATTGTATCTGATAATCAGATAATTCAAAATGAAGATATTGATTTAATAAAAGACATAAGTGGTTTGGGTAGTTATATATATATTGACAATAAGGAAGATATATCTATATATCAGGATTATAATGGTTGTTATGGTTTATATTTTTATAAAAATGAAGAATATTTCGCAATATCTAATTCTTTTGTGAAATTGGTTGATTATCTTAAAAATATTGTTCCATTAACATTTAATGAAGAATTTTCCAAATCATTTATTGGTATTGGTTATGGTTTAGGGTATAAACAAACATTAGTAAATGAAATTCAAGTAATTCCTAGAAACCAATATATTTTGATAGATAAAAAGAATAAACAGATTTCTTTTGAAAAAATTGATTATCAAGAACATTCTGTTGATATTGATTCAAAAGAAGGAATTAAAATATTGGATGATTGGTTTAATAAATGGATTAAAATTGTACGTTCAATAAAATCAAAAACTAATAACATACAGTTTAGTTTGAGTGGTGGTTTTGATTCACGTATGGTTGTATCAATAATGTTATCTGCAAATATTGATTTAAATAAAGTTAATGTATACTCAATCAACAGTAAAAACCATACACATGCTGAAGACTATGTTATAGCTACTGAAATCGCTAATGATTTGGGCTTTGAACTGAATAAAGATGTATTTTCTAAAGGAAAACAGTTTTTCAAAGAAATTGAAACTCCTTTAAAAACTTCAAATTATCTTAAGTTAGGTTTCCATAATCAAATGAATTACAGGTATTTTAGATATGAAGAACCAGTATATTATTTTTCCGGAGGTGCTGGTGAAACTACTCGTTCTTATTTTGACAGAACTCCTAGTGAATTAATAGAGTATTTTTCTGAAAGAACAAAAAGAGTAGAAAGATCATTTATTCCTGCTTTAGAAAATAATTTAAAATATACTTTTAATGAGTTAAAAAAGGAGTTCAATATAACCGATGAGGAATCTAAAGAATTACCTGATCGTCTTTTTTCTGAAATTCGTTCCTGTTTACATTTCGGTAAACTTTCTTTGGAGGATTATTTTTCCAATCGTATACTTTTAATGCCTTTACTTGATCCGGATTTACATAAACTTAAATTAACAACGAATGATTGTGATGATAAATCTATATTGATGGCTTTGATTTTCCTTAGATATTATCCAAAACTATTGGAATTTAGAATACAGGGAGATCGTACAATTGATGAAGGCACTATGAATTATGTCAAAAAATTGTGTGAAATGTATCCATATAAACCAGAAGAATATGAATATATATCCGGTCCAGACTTGGATTTAAATGAATATGAAAATAAAAAGGGTGTTACTCCACATGATCTTAGAAAATATTTTAAAAATATTTTTTATTCCAGAGATTTTGAACATGAATTTAAGAAACATTTACCTTTAAATTTATATAATCATATTGCAGATACAATTGAAACAAGAACTTATTTCCCTCTTTCAGATATTTATCCATCATTAGCTACGTTAAAAGTAATTAATGCTGTTGAAACTAGTTCACAAGAAGATTACGATTTAATGGCTTGGTTAAATAGTTTTGATCTTGATAAAAATGAAATCAATCCACAAATTGTGGAATTATTATTAAATTATAACACTTTAAGAATTGATTTAATTAATAAAGGTAACGATAATTCTATAGAAATATTGGAAAATAGTGATGACAGTTCAGTAATTTTAATTCCAGAATGGTTCCATTATGAATCAGGTCAAGGAATACTTATTAGTAGTACAAAAAACAAATTACGTTTAAAAATTAAATGTATAAAAGATGGAGAATTGAGTATTAAATTCAGAAGTATTGATTATAAATCTAATAATGAAAAACGTATTCAAATTAATATGGATTTAAGAAGAATAGTTGTTAATAATGAAGTTATTCTATCTGAAAGTAAAGTAGTGACATATACTAAGAATTATGTCTTTACTCAAGAGGTTAAAGACTCTGAAGAAATTGAAATTGAAGTTGAATGGCAACCTTTGAGTAATTTAAGTAACCTCCCTTAATTATTTTTTTCATGTTTGAGTAGGTAAAATATTATTTAAACTTCTTAAAGTAATCTTTGTGATTTGATAACGTAAAATAATCGTTAAATATTTATTTATTATCATTAGGGATACAGTTTTTTTTAAAAAAGTTTTTTTTTCAAGAATCAAGTGATAAATTGATTGCATAATTAAAAAAAAGTTGAAAGATATATGCTTATGATATATCTTTAATTTGCACAAGGAAAAACTTACTTTAAATCAATTATTTGACATGTTTTTAAAAGTATAACATCAAGTATTCTAATTAATCAGTTACATGTGTTTGAATAATTATCATATAAAACTAGAATAATTTTAAATTTCCAGTTGATGATATTATTTCAGTAACTGTCGTATCATTTGATGGGCCTGATGTAAATAATTCATATACTATATTATTTTTCTTATAAAAATAATATTTATGTACTGTTTTATTTTTATTATTTTTCAATGTCATTGTTTTTACTGGAGTATCAGCTATAGTCACAGTTTCGTTAATGACAGTATCATTTTCATCATATTTTGAAAAACAATCATCGTATAATTTATCTATTGATGAATTAGTAAATTCTTTGACAAGATACTTGGTAGTGTTATTATTTTCAAAAGCAATACCATGTTTATACTCTTTCGTAACATTAAATCCTTTAGGAATTTTTATAGAAGATGAACCAAAGTTACCTTCAGCATTTAATACAAAAAAACCAACTACTCCTATTATTATTAATAATAGGGCAATAATTACAATTAAGATTTTCTTATCCATTTTATCACTTAGATTTTTTTTTTTTTAAATGAAATTAATTGTTAATGAGATTTCTTTAAAAGATTCATCTCAATATCAATTAACACTTAGACATAATTTATTAATATGTAATTATATATATTATCTTAACTATATTAATATATTTTTCAGGTGGTAAAAATTTCAAGTAATAAACAAGTATTTCCAGAGATATTTTATGATGAAAAATCATCAAAATTTAAATATAGCGATTCAACTATTAATAATGATTTAAATTTAGGTACTGCCGATGATTTTTTAAAAATGTTAAATAATTTAAATGTATGTGAATTTATTCATGGTGATGAGGGCATATTAACAAATTACAATGATTGTTGGAGTGATTTGCAATTTTTTACTCGAAAAAATGAATATACATTAATTCATAATTCTTCAGATAATCTTTATCTTCCTTTTTTATTAGATGAAGATGGTAATAGATTTATATTGCCTACAACATTTTTTAAAGTAGAGTTAGAATATATTGACAGTGTTGCTGCTTCATTAAGATTTGCGAATTTACAGGAGTCATTTTTAAATATAAATTTAGATAATTTTAATTTAAACGAAGGGGATACTCTGGTTATTGTGTATAAAAATGGTATTGTTGAAGTATATGTAAATAATAACTTGTTAAAGACATATACATTTTTATTAATCGAAAATAAGGGTTATTTAACATGGAGACTTCCAAATAATTCTTCAGTATCTTATAAAAATTTTAGAATATATAAGAATGATTTAATGTTGGCTCAAATATTTCAGGAAAATATGAATATTAAAAATCATTATCCAAAGTTGTTATCCGAAATTAAAGAATTTAAAGATGAATTTGATGATTTCAAAAAAATAACAAATAATAGATTAGAATCTGCTAATTTTTTATTCAATAATATATATCTGGATTATCAATTAAGCCCTAATGAACTTTTAAATAATGTGCAAGGGTTGTCTATAGAATTATTGTCTTTTGTTGATAATGTTTGTAAAAAACATAATTTATCTTGGTGGTTGGATTATGGTACATTGATAGGTGCTATTCGTCATGAAAATTTTATTCCTTGGGATGATGATATTGATATTGGTATGATGAGATCTGAGTATAATAAATTCAATAAAGTGCTTTTAGAGGAAATTAAAAATAATAATCTTGAAGATTTTATAAAAGTTTCTTATAGGAAACGTAAATTTAATGGACAGAGAATTACATCATTTATCCAAATTTTTATTCTTCATAAACCTGAAAATTCTAAATACAATACAATATTTGCAGGAGTAGACATTTTCCCCTATGATTATATAGTTGATTATGATGAAGAGAATATAGAAGATGTTTATCAGGAATCAAAAAATTGTTTCTACACTCAGTTAACTGCAGGTAATGATTTAAACTCTTTATATATGGGATTAGATTATAATCAGGCTCTTAAAGAATATTATAAGAAATTAAATTTAAGTTTTGAATCAGGGGATATTATTCCGGGTGTTGAAGGTTCTTGTGGATTAATTAATTTATATGATGTATTTATTATTAAAAAAGAAGATTTATTCCCATTGAAACAAAATAAATATGCTAATAAGATTTTCCCAGTTCCTAACAATTATGATGCTTATTTAAAAGCTATTTATGGTAATTATATGACTATTCCTTTGGATATCAGAACTCATGGTAGGATTGATAACTTTAGACAGATTTCTAATGTAAATGAGTTGTTTACTAAAGATATAAACAGACTTAAACTAATAAATTCCAAGTTTAAATGATTTTTTTTTATTTTTTTCACTTGTTATTTTTTTTTAATCATTTCGAATTAAATGGATAAATTTATTGAAGGATTCATGTTTATTTCTGAATTTTCTTAAATTATACATGTATTTTCTCTCTATATCTACATTTTCGGGAGAATATTTCAATTTATTATCTTCATTAAAATAGTATTTACATGTATTATCAGAAGTTATTTCTAGCATGGCCTGTTCAAAAAGTTCGTAATATTCTCTGTTATAATGAACAATATTCTTTCCCCAGATATGTTCCTCTTCACTGTAGATATCATTTGTCAAATCGATTACAATAACATCATAATTGGCTTCAATATACTCTTCAAATATTTTAATTTTCGGGTTTAAGTCCTCTCCAATTTGAGTATATTTTTCTTCCGTATAAAAATTACCCTCCTTATCCTTAACTTTATCCACGATTTTTATTTTATTTAGGATAATTTTTATATCTGGATAATTTTTATTCATATAATCAAAGAATTTATCACATGATTCGGTCCACATTTCATAATACTTGTGCGGATAGAGTTTAATGTTAAACTCTTCTTTTTTTTCTAAGTTGTCATAGAATTTTGTTTGAGGATAATCCCAGGTATTATTGGTTAAAAACCCATATTCGGTATTGATAAGTCCAAAATATATGTCAAAAAAGATGTCTATAATAAGGTATTTTGATGTGTCAATGTTATTAAAAAAGTTTTTTTCCAATTCATTTTTGATGACATTTGTACTAAAACGTGTTCTTGGATTTTCTGGAGTTATACGGATACTTTCAAAGTCATAATCAATTTGATTTTGGAATAAACTTATAAATGATATTCTTGTTTGTACATTTTCTAATTTAAAATGTTTTTTATAATCTTTATTATAAAATGATCTAAATGCATCGATTGAGACACATGAACCAAATATTGATAGTTTTGATATCATAGATTTAACTCCAAAAAATATATAAATTATACTTGTTTTTTAGTAGGGGGGATTTTTCCTTTTTTTTAGGGAATATGAGACCGTGCAACAATTGTGATTTGAGAGTATGTTCTATTCCTACTCCAAGCCGAGTTGGTGTCTCTTATTAGATTATTATAATTAGTTTATATTTTATATTTTTTTATATTTTATATTTCTATTTGATTTTCATTTTCT
>JAFRMD010000053.1 GCA_017430835.1 Methanosphaera sp. | reverse complement strand
TTTGTAATTATTGTTTCCTGTGTATGTTACTTCTAGTTTTGGTGTTGTGGTTATCCAAGAGTTTGGTACAAGATATGTTACTTTTGCTGTTCCGCTTGTTACTTTGCTTTCACCGATTTTTACACCATTTACCTTAAAGACAGCACTACCTGTGTTTACTGGTTTATTGTTTTGGTCTTTGATTGTTGCTGTGATTGTAACTGTTTTTCCTATTGTTGCTGTTACTGGGTTTACTGTGATTTTTGTGCTTAGTTTTGTTGGCGTGTTTGTGGTGTTTGATGAGGATGTATTGTTTTTATTTGGATTGGAAGAACCATTAGTTGGATTTGTTGTATTGTTTGTTGTTGGTGTTGTGTTTATAACCAAATCCTCTTTAACTATTATGTTTAATGAATTTGTACTATAGGAGTATTTGTTACTTCCATAGAAAGTTACTGTAATGTTTTTTGTTCCAGTACTGTCACTTTTAAATACATAAGTACATATTCCATTTTCGTTTGTTTTTAATCTTTGAATAAACCCCTCGTTTACTTGTAGTATAATGTTCTGGTTTGGTATCGTATTTGATTGTTCATCTTTTAATGTTATGGTTATTTATTTGAAAAATGTAATACTACATATTTACATACAATTTTAAAGAAGTTATTTAATTCTTAAAAGCTATTTTATAATATGAAGTATGACTAAATATTTTAGGAAAAGAAATTTGTCAAGTTAAATATCAATAAAAAAAATATCAAAAAGGGATTGATTTTATTACCTTTTCTGATCTTCTACAATTCTTTGCATATAATCATTTACACCAACAGAAATTGCTGCAACTTTTTTACTTGGTAAGAATGTTGCATTTAAGTCACTAATTCTTTCTTCGTCTTCTTTAACTACTTTTTCAATTTCCATTATCAAATCTCTTTTATTTTCTATAATGAAATTGGTGTGTAAATTAGCTTCTTGGAAATTCTTGTTTATCATCAATGCTTTGTGGAATGGTATGGTGGTTGGCACTCCTACGACAATGAATTCATTTAGCGCCCTTTTCATACGTGCAATTGCTTCATTTCTATTGTTTCCATGTGCAATTAGTTTTGCAATCATTGAATCATAGATTGATGGAATTGTATAACCTGTGTATACTCCACTATCCATACGTATACCTATTCCTCCCGGCGAACGGTAACCTATGATTTTTCCAGGATTTGGCACAAAATCATTTAATGGATCTTCAGCATTTATACGACATTCGATTGCATGTCCATTTACTGAAATGTCATCTTGTTCGTAACTTAATTTTTCTCCTGATGCTATTTTAATTTGTTCTTTTACTAAGTCTACACCAGTTATTGCTTCTGTAATTGGATGTTCTACCTGAATTCTTGTGTTCATTTCTAGGAAATAATATTCCCCGTTAGAATACATGAATTCTACTGTTCCTGCACTGTTATAATCCACACTTTTTGCTGCCTTAATTGCTGATTCACCCATTCTTTCTCTTAATTCTTCTGTCATGATTGGTGATGGTGCTTCTTCTATTAATTTTTGATGTCTTCTTTGGATTGAACATTCACGGTCACATACGTGTATGGTGTTTCCATGATTGTCTGCCAATACCTGGAATTCTATGTGTCTTGGTTTTTCAATATATTTTTCTATATAAACTGTTCCGTCACCAAATGTTGATTGTGCTAGGTTTTTGGTTGTTTCTATTGCACGGGCTAGTTCATCTTCTTCGTAAACTACCCTCATACCTATTCCTCCACCACCTGCTGAGGATTTGATTATTATTGGGTATCCTATTTCTTTTGCTCTTTGTTTTGCTACTTCAACATCGGTGATACCTTCTTTATCTCCAGGTACTGTTGGTACGCCAACTTTATCCATTAATTGTTTGGAAGTTATTTTATCCCCCATTGACTGTATTGCATTTTTTCTTGGTCCAATTAATGTTATACCATTTTCATCACATCTTTCACCTAAAACAGGATTTTCTGATAAAAATCCATATCCTGGGTGAATAGCATCTGCACCTGTATCTAGGGCAATGTCAATTATTTTTTCAACATCCAAGTATGATTGAGCAAGAATTGATGAGTTTAAAGGTTTTGATTCATCAGCATATTTTGTAAAGAGTGCTGTTTCATCAGTATCTGAATAAATTGCTACTGTATTTACATCTAATTCTTTACATGCCCGCATAACACGTATTGCTATTTCTCCACGGTTGGCTATTAATACTTTGTCAAACATGTGTTATCTCTCCCCTTTTTTGATTAAAAAAATTCATATTAAAAAAATTATTTTTATTCTTACATTATCTAACATTATATAATATATTTTATTTACTTCATGATATATAGAATTATAGGAACTCTTAAAATTTAAAAGAACTATTACATTAATTACTAAATATTACTCAAAAAATGTAAGAAAAAAGTTTTAAAAGTATAGATTAATTATATTCTAATTATCTTATCATATTCAATATCCAAATCTTCTGAAAATATTATTGTTGTTTTATCTTTCATCAAATTATTTAAAGCTTTTTTGACTTTTTGTCTTGTTACAATATCAATATTAAGTGTTGGATTGTCAATTATGAGTACATTAGAGTCTTTCAGGTATGCTCTGGTAAGAAGGATTAATTGTCGTTCTCCCTGGCTTATATTATCCTCTTCCTCGGATATTACTGTATCATACTGATCTGGCATATTCATTATAAATTCATGGCTTCCCACTTCTTTTGCGGCTTTAATCAATTTATCCTTTGATATGTCATCTGCAGCATATGCTATATTTTCTTCAACTGTACCCTTAAACAGATAATTTCCTTCTGTTATTAGTGTAAATTCACTAACTATTTGTCCCTGTGGTATCTGATCTATATTTATTCCATCTATTAATATTTCACCGGAATTTACCCTATAGAATTTTGTAATTAGACGGATGATAGTTGTTTTTCCACTTGATACTCCACCCTTGATTAGATTAATCTTATTTTTATCTATTTTAAAGTTACAATTATCTAGTACTGTCTTTTCATTTTCATATGCAAAGTTCACATTTCTAAATTCTATATCTCCTTCAATCTTTCTGATATTTTCAGTATATTCTCCAACATCGGGAATTTTCATGATTTCATATATTCTGGTAAAACTTGCATATGCTACTTCAAGTACTCGTAAAGCCTTTCCAATGTACCTTACCTGGCTGATGAATATTTGGCCATATAATATAAATACTAATAATACGTCCATGTTGATTTGTTTTGTTATTAAAAGGTAGGTTGCTTGCAGATATATTAGAATATAACCAAGGTTTGAAATTAGCTGTGATAATGGTACTACCGCCATGGAAATGAATGTGGAATTCTTATATGATTCCTTTTCTTCTAGGATTACTTCACTGAATCTTTCCTTGTTATACTTGTGTGTATTAAAAACGTTCAACATTGTCTTGTTTAGTATTGTATCTCCTATTAATGCCAACATTCGTCCAAATTGTTTTTCTGATTCTTTATAATGATTTACTGTTTTAATACATAGGAAATATAATATGAAGACATAAACGATTAATATTACAAAGTATATCGCTGCCAGTTTAACATTTGTCAGAAACATCATCACTAATGAAAAAATCATTAAAAGTGACTTTGATACTATAAAGTACAGATATTCTCCTATCAGATTACGTATATTTAGAGTATCATGATTCATTCTTCCCAGGATATCTCCTGAATTATTTGAACTTAAATATGCAATATCAATAGTTCTTATCTTATTATGCAACATTTCCCTTATGTTTTGAGTAACGTCTTCACTTATCGGGAAAATCAAATAGCTTATAATCATTTTAATAACATAAACAATCACTAACATTACTGCTAATTCTATAATTTGATTATAAAATGTTGGTGGAAGAGAAAAGTTACCTGGAGTGAAATTTTCAAACATCTTTATTAAAGTTCCAAACATTTTTGGAAAGTACACTACTCCAACAGAATATGCTATTATTAGAACAATTACTAAGATTAGCTTTGGTAGATATGGTTTAAACAAATTATATAAGAAGTATGAAAATCTTTCCTCTCTTTTTTTTACCATAACTAATTCTCTCCCTGAATTTGACATAACTTTCTATAATACTCTGATTCAGACAATAATTCATCATGTGTTCCCATATGACTAACCGTATTATTTTCCAATAGTATTATGTTGTCTGCTTCTTTTAATATTTCAACATTATCCGTTGCTATGATTATGGTTTTGGATTTAAGGTATTCTTTAATGTTTTTGAATACTTCACTTTGATTTGGATATGAATATAACACGTCATCAAATAAGTACAATTCAACATTTTGAACCAAACAACGAGTAATGTTTATTCGTTGTCTTGTTCTTTCTGATATGTTTGAAGCGTTTTCATATAATTCATATCCTAAATTCTTATGAATATTATCCTCACATTCATCCAATAACGTAATTTTTGAAACTTCTTTTATAACTTCTTCAGTAATAGACTCATCACCAAAGCTTATATTTGCATTAACAGTATCGTTTATCAAGAAATTCTTCTGTGTTGCAATTGATATCTTTTCCCGTAAAAAATCTTTGGGCAAATCTTTAATATTTATTCCGTCAAGCAGTATTTCACCTTCATTACAATGATATAATCCACTAATTAATGATAATATTGTAGTTTTTCCACTGGCTACTTTTCCTACCATTGCCACTGTAGAACTTCGTTCAACATCAAAGGTTAGATTTTTTAATACTGCTTTTTCAGAATAACCGAATGATACATTATGAAATTCCACTATATTCCTTGTGGTGTCTGTTTGAACTTCTTCTTTATCCATAATCAAATTTTCTAATGCAAAAACTTCTTCTATTTTCTCGTTTGCAGCATTGACCTTAAAAAACATGCTTAATAATTGAGGCAATGCCTTTAGTGAAGTAATAAGAAATAGCAAATACTGGAAATTCATCACCAATTCTATCATGTCCAAGTTAATATCCTGAATCATAAAACTGGAACAGTATAATATTAAAAGTAGAAACATATTTATTGCTAACACGAATAATGGAGGAATATAACCCGTTTGTAATAAAAACTTTAAATTCTTCTCATGAGCAATATCAGCAGTTTCAGAAAATACTTCTTTTTCATAATCAAGTTTATTAAAGAGTCTGCTGTTATTGAAAAACAATGCCCCCTGCCTAAATATAAAGTTTACTCCACCCAACGATTTTTTTACATCAAAATATTCATTGCATGCATAGTAGGTTACGATTATTAAAAAAATTGCCATAATGACAAAGAACACAGTGAAAACTAATCCAAAAAAGGAGTTCATTTCATAATAATCAAAGAATAAACCAATAATTATTAAAGGAATAATAATAGCTTGAGTTAGATAGCTGAATATGAATGTTCTTAGATTGTATACTCCCCTGGTACTACGAGCCATTAAATCAGTACTGTTGTATTTAATTATTTCATTTAATGGAAGTTTATGATAAATGTTATACAACCTTTTCCGTATCTCAATTGCACTATCCGATGCTACCGATATGGATAAGTAATTTATCAATATAAGACAGGAAATAGTTACAAGCAAGAATATTAACATTATAACTCCATAATATTCTACAAATAACAAATTTGAATTTTTAACACCTTTACTAAATATTAATCCCATAATATAAACTGACATAAATTGGGAGAATATGGAAATAATCTGTAAAAATAGGATTACACTAATCTTTTTCCAATGATTTCTTATTATAAATTTTAATGTAACTAGCATAATTTACCACAAATTAATAAAGGATTAAATAAGTTACTAATATATTTGTAATTATAAGATTTTAACTTTATTCAAAATAAGTATTATTTACAAAAATATTCTAAAAAAGTAATTCATGTGTTAAAAAATTAACTACACTTATTTTTAGAATTTAACTAAAATTACAACTAAAAAATTAAAGAGTACAGAAAAAAAGTTAAAAAGAGAATGAAAGAATAATATGATTATTCTGTTGTATTCAATAATTGTTCAACTTCATCCTTATGTTCAAATAATACACAGCCAGACTCATGATCCTCGATAAGAATACCGCCATCTCTAAGTGATTTGAATAACTTTGAATCCAATGCTTCAAGGATGGAAGAGTCCTTTACATTAATATCAGAGAAAGGAGAAGCTGGACATGGTTCTGCACCACCATGGGAATTGATGTGGAAAAATCCTCTTCCGGCAGCCAAACAGCCTCCACTAGTCTTTTCATCCCCCGGGAATGACAAGAATAACATATCCCCATATTTATTACGCAAGAAATTTAATTTGTTTAACAATAATTCTCTTTCCTCATCAGTAGGTGCTAAATCTATAGTATCTGGACTTACTGGAACATATTCTATGAAAAATATTACCTTGCATCCAAAAGCATGTAAATTGTCAATGAATTCATTTGAAAGAAGATAGGATAAATTTCTTTTAGTGAATGTGAGTGAAGCACCAAAAATTATATTATTGTTTCTCATTAATTCCATTGATTTTAATAACTTGTCATAAACACCAACTCCTCGTCTTGAATCGGTGATATCCTCATCACCCTCTATGGATAAGATAGGGACAAGATTTCTGTTTTCATCAAATAACTTTAAATAATCATTATTTAATAGTGTTCCATTAGTAAAGATTGGAAACAATATTTCAGGAAAATTACTGGCTTTAATTATTATATCTTCCCTAAGCAATGGTTCTCCACCAGCCAAGACAATAAAACTTATTCCAATATCGCTTGCTTGCCTAAAAATATCCTCCCATTCTTCTGCCGAAAGTTGATTAGATGGAATGTTATCATTACATGCACCGTTTACTCTGGAGTAACATCCGGTACAATGAAGGTTACAACTACTTGTAATGCTTGCAATTAAAAACACGGGAATATTTTTACCGTTTTCATCATACTTTTGCCTAATTTTTGTAGCTTTTCTAGCATGCCTTGAAAACTTCAGTAAAAAGAAATTTTCCTTAGGATTTTTAAATGAAGCACTAAAAGCATCTTTTAGGATAGTTTCAACTCCGTTTGCAAGATAATCTTGAATATCTATGACTTTTTCCATTTTATTTCACCTTCACTGAATCCAATATAAAATTTGCATGTGCTTCTGTTTCTTCAAAGAAATTATCTATCATATTTTTAGGAATATCCTCATATTTTGCACACATCTCCAAGAGTAAAAAAATTGGAAAACTATAATATTCCCTAGCCAACAATTTTGGATTAGAATCTTTCCGGATTATGTCTTTTTGTTTTAAAATAGTGAAAAAATCCTCCCAGAATGTTAATGGCTTAACGAGTACCTCATTTTGGAAGTATGATCTTATTGTTTTGTTATAATTCATCTGGATAAAAATTAATTTCCAGATTTTAAGATTTCTCTCCTCTGATAACATTTGTTTTATAGCCTCCGATCCTTTGTGATAGAATATTTCCGGGTTTTGGAGTAAAACTTCATTGTCTTCTGATAAATTATTATCCTCATCATTTACAAAAACATTATTTTCAAAAAGGTCTGTGAAGTATTCAAATATACTCATCAATATTTCCTCCTTAGAGGAGTAATGGCTGTATATGGAACTTTTCTTAATTCCCACTTCATCAGCAATTTCTCTAAGAGAAACTGAATCATATCCTTTCTTTGAAAACAGATCCAAAGCTACCTCAAAAATTTTTTCTTTAGTATTCATATTTCCTACCTACCGGTCGTTAAGAATATTATGTAAATAATAATATATAAAGGTTTGGGGGAAATACCAAAATTCGTATAATTAAAGAATTAAAAAAAGAAATATTATCTCAAAAATTCAATAAAAAAACATATTAAGTAGCTATTTTGTCAGCTAAACGTTTAAAATTATCAATTTAAGAATTAATGTATCTGACGATTAGTTGATTAATGTTCAATAATAATATCATTTATATAAATATTTAGATTGTTTTGATGAAATATGATATTAAATATATATAATATTATTTTTTTTTGAAACAATTTTTTAAAAGTATAAATATTAAAATTTATATAATTATTAATAAGGAAGTGGTTTTTATGGCTAAGCCAATTGGTGAAACTCCTACATTATATGGTAAAGATGCAGTTGAATTTTTAAATAATATAAATAAACCTCTAACAAAAAAGGATAAAGAATTTAAAAAAAGATTTGATTCCATTAGAAAAGTATCATTCTAATTTTTTCAAATCTAAATATAAATAAAAAGTTTTAGTAGGATTTTTTTCTATTATTATATCCAGTTTATCTTCTATTTTTTCAAAATCTTTTTCTAAAGGACTAAAATTATTATGTTCCACATAAAACTTTAATGCTTTAGCATAAGCTTCTACAATTACATTCTTAGTCCTATCTCAGTTTCAGCGATTTTTTTTATATTATATAATATGTTAAATAATATTTCTGTCCCAATTCCACAATTAGAATATTTTTCATCAATAGCAAATCGTCCAATTTTTACTGCAGGTAATAACTTATTTTTTGAGGTTATATTTAACTGATTTTTAATATCAAATTTTATCTCTTTCTCATTATTTTTCTTAAATGCAATTGTATCAGATAGTAATGAAAAATAACCTATAATTTCATCATCACAAACAACCACTTTTGTTAAACTTAATTAATTGTTTTGAAGTTTTAGAGCATCATTTTGAATAAAATTGGTTAAATCTTTTGATTCACATTTAAAATATGATAAATCGTGATTCGAATTCAAAGTTTCGAATATGTAATTATTTTTCATATATTCAATATTCCTATTAAAAAGTATGTTTTTAATAATATTTAAAATTAATACAATATTTTAAACAATGAATAAAAAAATATGATTAAAATAATAAATAATAATTATAATTTAGAAAATTTTTAAACATCAATAGAATAGAAAAAGTTTTAAAAATTTAATAATATATAGAGAATGTATTACATTATAGAAATAGAAATAATAATAAAATTAAGTAAAATCTTTAAAAACTACAATTTTTTGTTTAAAACATTACTCCTGAATTTTATTCCAAAGTTATTGTAAAATACAATAAGAAATATAGTTATTGTAAAATACAATAAGTTTTTTCTAAGGATTAATATTATATAATATTGTGAATTATATTAACAGACCACAATATATTGATATACAAATTTTTTATTTAAATCCATTTTTTGTTGGATTTTCATTGATAAAATTAAAATATTTATAAAAATAATAAATATTCATAATTGTGGAGAGTATTATTATGGGATTATTTGATAGATTTACAAAGCCAAAATGGCAAAGTGATAATTGGGAAGTTAGATTAAAAGCTGTTGAAAAACTTGATGACCAAAACATATTAACAGAAATTGCTAAAAATGATGACAAAGCTCCTGTTCGTGAAAAAGCATTAAACAAGATAAATGATAAAGAAACATTCAACAGACTTCTTGTAAACGAAAAAGAGGAGTACCTACAAGTAAAGTATGCACTAAAAGACGATGTTACTGATGAAAGGGTTCTGGCAGAAATCGTGAAGAGAATGCGTATTCAACATGATGATAAGCGTGAAACAATTTTAGATAAGATACAAAACCAGGAAATACTAGCAGATATTGCAAAAAATGCAAGAATTGCAGAAAAACATGAATTTAATGCTTTTCCAGGAAAAAAACAAACCGGATTATTGGCACTCAATAGAATAACTGATGAAAAAATTCTCGAAGACATAGCCTTAACTGCCGAAAATACTGAAATTAGATATCATGCTATGCTTAGATTAAAAAATGAAGAAATTCTTTACCATATTGGATTAAATGATGAGGATTATAAAATTCGTGAAAATGCAATGGAAAAGATAAGTGATGAGAAATTGTTATGTGAAATTGCTAAAAATAATGCTGATGAAGGAATTCGTAGAAACGCTGTTGAAAAAGTTCATGACCAGAAAACATTAAAGTATGTTGTTGAAAATGATGATGATGAGTTTGTTCGCGAAAATGCTGTTAGAAACATTACAAATGAAGAACTATTAATAGATATAGCATTGAATGGTAATGAAAGTATTCGTAGAATAGCTGTTGGAAATCCAAATTTAACCAATCAGGATGTTTTAAAGAAAATTGTGTTAAATGACGAAGTACGTGTTAGTTCAATAGCAATTAATAAGATTAGTGACACCACATCCTTTAGCGAGAATGAACTACGTAATCTTTACTTTAAAAACCCTGATAAGAAAAAAGTATATACCAGTCATAAGGATATCCGATTGTTTGCTGTTAAAAGAATAACAGATGAAGATTTATTATTTGATATTGCTAATAATTATAATGAAAAAATTCCCATAAGAATTGCAGCTGTTGAAAACCCTAATTTTAAAGATGAAAGTAGGTTAATCGAATTAACAAAATGGGGCTATGAAGTTGTTTGTGCTGTCATCCCAAAATTAACTGATAAGGATACTCTTGTTAAACTCTCCAAGGACGATTATGAAAAAGGAGAAAGTGTATGGCATCCTGAACTGGATATGAGCAAAGTAATAAAAACTGGAGAATATCCTATTCGTGAAGCAGCTAATAAAAGATTAAAAGAACTTGGATATGCCTAAAAAATCCAAATTATCCCCATAATAATTATTTTATATTAATTAATTCTTTTTTATTTTTCAATTCGTGACTATTATACCATTTTCATTAGTTGTATAATTCATATTTTTTTGAGTGAGTATTAGAAAATTTTAATATCTAATCTATCCCATATATTATCAACCAATAATATATTATAATGGAGTAATTTTTATGGGATTTAAGGATTTGTTCAAACCGAAGTATCAACATAGTGATCCAAAAGTTAGACAAGAAGCTGTTAAAGAATTAACCGATCCGGAAATATTAGCGGACATTGCATTAAATGATACGGATTCTCATGTACGTTTTAGTGCTGTTGATAATCCCTACCTTACAAATCATATAGTTCTGGGTAATGTAATTAAAAAAGAAGACACCTATTCTTCAACTAGAAAAAAAGCAGAAGAAAAATTGGAAAAAATTATTGAAAATTCCATCAATCAAGATATATTAGGTGATATTGCTAAAAATAATCCATATTACCGTATTCGGGATAAAGCTGTTGAAAAAATTACCAGTGAAGACTTATTGACATGGATTGCATTTAATGACAAGGAAAGTGATGTTCGCAGAAGTGCCATAAATAATCCTAACTTAACAAAGCAGGATGTATTAATACAATCTGCAAAAAATGATACAAATAAGTATGTTAGATTTGATTCTCTTAAAAAAATTTCAAACCAGGACACTATATTAGAGATTGTTAAAAATGAGAAAGATGCTTATCTTCGCCAACAAGTTATATCTGAATGGTCTGATAAGGATAAATTAACTTATTTTGCAAATAATGATGATGATATTCAGGTAAGAAATATCGCATTATATAAATTGAAAGAATTAAACCTTGATAAAGTAATAAACAGTAGTGAACAAACATATAATGATGATTTAAGGGAATTTGAAAAGTTAAACATTACTACTGAGAGCATATATGACCTTGGAAGCTATGATGTATTGATAATATTGGATAATGGAACAAACCTTACAGATTGGAGTGAAGTAACTGATACAAATCGAATAAAATTTATTAGTGAAAACCTGTCAAATGCCGATAAAATAGTAAAACAAAAGTATGCATACACTGATAAGATCGTGGGCTATGAAGATTATCAGGATCCTGCCACCGACTATTGGCATCAAAAAGAAATACATTCCTATGAATTTAATCAAATAAACTCTATTGTCATATCAGGAATAACCAAATCCATTACAGATTTAGGTATGATGTTTACTTCCTCACGAGTTCAAACAATTTCATTTAATGATTGTGATGTTAGCAATGTGGAAAACATTAATGGAATGTTTAGTTATTGTGGAAAATTAAAGTATTTGTATGGTTTAGACTCCTGGAACATCAACAAAGTAGATTATTTATATCGCCTTCTTTCTGATTGCACATCTTTAGATAAAAAATATTATCCAAAGTGGTATGATGAATATGATTTGCCTCCAGTAAATGAAATTGATAATGAGGATACTCTTATAAAAATAGCAGAAAATGATTTAAACTGGATGATTCGTAGTGAAGCTGTTGAGAAAATTAGTGATGAAAATGTTCTTATGGACTTGATGAAAACGGAAGCGAATGATGATATACGCTGTAAAATTGTTGAACAAATAAACAATGAAGAATTACTACTAGAAATTGCAAAAAATGATTCAAACAACATAGTAAGGCAGAAATGCTACCAGAAAATTAATCCTGAAAAAATAAGTGATGACTTAAATTATTTAGTGGATGTTGCAAAACATGGAGAACACCCTGAAAATGTGAAAGCAGCACTGAAAATACATGATGAAACTGCCTTAATTGACATAGCAAAAAATGCTGGGGATAGAGATGCGAAAATTGCTGCAATAGAAAAAATCACTGTAGAAAAAGTTCTGAAAGATATTCTGGAAGACAAGAAGGAAAACCGTGATGTGCGAATTGCTGCGGCAAAACAAATTAAAAATGAAGAATTATTATTTGATGTTGCAAAAGATGTTTATGTTGATTACAATGTACGTATAGAATGTGTTAAAAAGATTACTAATCCAGATGTCCTCAATAGCATAGCAAAAACTAATTTAAACTATGATTATGATAAATATGTAAGAGAAGGTGATGATTCAGTACGTACATATGCAATAGAAAAAGTTAAAAATTCCAATATATTAAAAAGTATTATAAACAGTAGAACAAGAGATAAAATTAAAAGGGAAGCTTTTAAAAACCCTTACATGAATGATATGAATTTATTGATTACTACTGCCAAATCACATGATAAAAATGCTTCAAGTGCCGTTAAAAATCCATCTTTAACAGATGAAAATATACTATTAGATATAGCAGAAAATGGAAAAGATAAATATGCTGTATCCAATGCAGTATCAAAGATTCATAATCAAAACATTTTAATGAAGCTATTAAAATCAGAGAACACCTCATTTAGACAAAGTGCAATTGAGGGAATAACTGACAAGAAAGTATTAGAACAATATGCACAATATGATCCTGATTCTGCAACAAGATATAACGCGGTAGCCAATCCAAATTTTACAAATGAGGAATTATTAAAATCAATTGCAACAAATGATTCTGATAAGTATGTACGGATTAGTGCTCTAAATAAAGTTACTGAGAGTGACTTCTTAAGACTAAGATACTTACTAGAGGATGATGAATATCTAAAACGTGCAATTCTTTCAAATCCAAACTTTAAAGAAGAAGACATATTAATAGACGTTGCAACAAATGCATCCCATTATTCAGATAGAAAAGAAGCAGTACGAAACCCAAATCTAAAAAATCAAGAAGTAATTTTGTCAATTCTTAAAAATGATAAAGATTTCATTGTTAAAGAACAAGCTATTAAAAGAATAACGGACTATGATATGTTGTTAAAAGTTTTAAAAGAAGAAGAAAGTAAATTTGTAAGAAGAGAAGCAGTTGAACTGTTAAATAAAGAAGATTTAATATATCTGGTTAATAACGATATTGATGCAGATGTTAGAGAAAAGGCAAGAGAAGAATTAGAAAAAATGTGACTAAAACACATTATCTAATTTTTATTCTCCTTTTTATTCATTCATTTTTTTCTATAATTCTTTAAAGGTATATTTCCTGATACATTCCTATTTTGTCCCGTGCAAAACTTCCCTGTGGTGTTTCGACAACAACATAATAAAAGTCTTGTATAACTGTTTTTCCACCTAAAAACATCATAGCATCTTCTGGTTTAGGTGCCTCATAGACTTCATATGTACTGCCGTTATTTTCAACTTTTTCCTTGAATTTTACATTCACTGAATTTCCATTTTCTACCAGGCAGGCTTTTACGGAAGCACTTGGCTCCAAATGAGTTTTCAACTCACCACCATACTTTTTAAAGGTTTCTTCGGCTAAATTGTATTCTTCTAAAGTTAAATCAAAACCACCCACTATTGCTTCATATGTACCTTCTTCGGCTTCATAATATCCGAATTCCATCATCCTATCACATATTAATTCGCCTGTTATAGTACTTTTATGTATGAATGGCAGTTCTAGAAGAGCTTTTTCTGCATCAGTACTGTTTTCAAATTTAAATAATGTGAATTGTGGTTTATTTTTCCATCCAAATCTTCTCATTGTCCAGTATTCACTGGCTCTTTGTATACTATCATGGCGTGTACCAAAGTTGATATTATCATATTTTTCTATAATTTTTTTAGCGGACTGGCGAACTTCGTCGCTGGAATCATTATCTGCTATGTTTTCTAAAATTTCTTTTATGCTTTGAGGTTCTGATTTTCCATCACCTGCAGGGATCAAATAATTAAAAAGACTGCCATCAATAAAGTCATCCAACCTATTGACTGCAACATTGCGAACCTTAGAATCTGAATCATTTAATGCAGCATATCTGACTGAAGAGTCTCCTATTACATTTTCTATTGCCACTATACGTACTTCACTTGAAGGATCATTTTTTGCCAGGTCCATTAATATTTTCTGATTTTTTACTATGTTCTTTTTATCATTAACTAGTTCTAGTACGCCCTGTTTTCTAATTTCACTATCATTATTTTTATATTTTGGTTTTAACTTATCAAATAAACCCATATAAACCACTTTATTATTTCTGTTGGTAATTATTCTATATCCTGTTATTAATATTTTTTTAAGGTTTTTTTATGATATAATTTGTTTTATCCTACTTTTTAATTTTAGCCAATCCATATGCTATAGATTCATGACAGTTGTTACAATAAAATCCTGGCCTATATTCATCAATAAGCCAAGTATATTCACTATATTTAAGATCATAACTATTACAAACTGGACACCTGAATCCTTCTTTTTTATTATTTTTTATTCTTTCATCTGTTTCTTGTTTGGTTATTTTATCTAGCATTTTTATTCGTGTTTCTTCATTTTCAATACAAGATGCAGCTTCTCTGCGGATGTCATAACTGTCATCACTTTCGGCTAAGTTAAATAATACTTCCTGATTTGTGATTTTTTGTATTGCTTCTTTACGAACATTACTATCTTCATCGTTTTTTACTATTTCTAACAAAATTTCTTGATTTGTAACTTTTTTAACAGCTTCTTTTCTTAGATGCCAATTAGAATTATTATTTATTATATCCAATATTATATCCTGATTTGAGAAGTTAGGATTTCTTATTGCTTCTTCACAAATTTTTTCATTTTTATTAGTGTTTATTATGTCTATTAAAAATTCTTCATTGGTTATGTTCTTTACTGCTTCTAATTTAACACTAGAATCTAACGTATTTTCCATTACTTCCAATAATTTTATATTATCATCTATTGCGTCTACTTGCTGTTTGTCTAGAATATAAATTGAATTTGGATTTATTACTTTTAACCTCCTTTTAGCATTTTCACGAACATGTTCATCAGAATCATTTATTGCAACATCAATCAGTAATTTTTCATCACTAATATTTGATATTGCAGATTCACGAACTATACCATGATCACTATTAAAAATAAATTTTAAAACTTCCTGATTTGTTATATTATCAACAGCACTACTTCGAACCCATTTATCATTAGCATTATTTGCAATATTGATTAATATACTTTCATCGGTAATTTTACGTGCTGCCCAACGTCTTGCATCATCATAATTACCATTTAATGCAATATCCTCCAATAATTTTTCATCAGTAATTTCGTGTATTGCAGATTCCCTGTTGGAACTATATTGATTATTTTTTGCCATATCTGCTTCAAACCGTTGATGTCTTGCTTCTTCACGTTCTTTTTTTACTCTCTGATATTCTTCCATTTCTTTTATTATTGATTCTTTATCTTCATCTACTTTCGTTAATGCTAATTTGCGAATTTCTGAGTCATCATCATGTATTGCAACATATCTTAATGTTTCCTGGTCTGTTAAATTATTTACGGCTTGTTTACGAAGGTCGTTATCGTTAACCTCCGTTGCAAATTCACTTAGGAATTTTTGGTCCCCTATTTTTTCTACTGCAGTTTTACGGATATGATTGTCTTTAGATTTTCTTGCTAAATCTTTTAGTTTTTCTTCATCCGTAATATAATAGACTATTCCTCCAAAACTATACTTAGTAGCTGATTGAGCTATTTGATACAATACTTCCTGATTACCTGTTTTTTTTGCTGCTTCATAACGAAGATTAATATTTTCATTTTCATCTTCAGCAATCCCGTTTAAAAATGCTTCATCAGATATTTTGTCTACTGCTGTTTCACGGAGTATACTTCTATTATCCTTTTTTGCCAGGTCCTTTAATACTCCTTCGTCTGAAATTTTGTTTACTGCTGCTATGATAACCTTATCGCTTTTATCAGTTTTTGCAATTTCAATTAATTTTTTTTCGTCTGTTATTTCTTTTACTGCTTCTAATCTAACATTCCAGTCACTATGTTTGTATTTTGGTTTAAATAAGTCCGTAAATGCCATTATTATTCCCTCTTGTTAAATTATTTTTTTTGATATTTTTTAGCTATTTTATCATATTCATTGGATTTAGTGTAATTTGATAATTTTTGATATCCTTCATTTAGAATTAAAGATTTTTCAACAACACGTTTAGAATAATAAATTATATCACGGGTTTCTTCTGCATTCTTAATGTCTATTGCAACTGAACTTTCAAGATTGGATAAATATTTTTCATACATCACTATTAAATCTTCATCATGGATTAAATCATTATCATTGACACGTTCTATTACATGTTCTTGGATAATGAAATCATCAGTATTATTGGCTAAATCCTTAGCTAGGATTAATGTTTGATTATAGGAGTTTAGATTATCAAACGCAATATCAATAATATCAGAATCTTTTTCATTTCTAAGTATTTCAATAATATTATCATCTAAGAAGTTTTCATTATCAAGTGAAATAATTCTTTTTAAACATTCTTTACGTACAAGAACATCACTATCATTTTTAAGCATATCCTCCAAAACTTTTTTATCATTTATTTTACTTGCTACGTCATAACGAATCCACATATTTTCGTCATTACTTAATTTAAATAATATTTCTTGATTATCTACTTCTTTAACGACTTTACTACGAAGTTCATCATCATCAGAGTTTTCTAAAAATTTGATTAACTCCTCTTCATCTTTGAAAAGTTTATTTACTATATTTTCATCCTTTAAATCTTTTATCTTCCATATTGCATATTTTTTTACCTCTTCATCATTGGCATTTTCTGAGATATCTTCCAGTAGATTAATATCTTCAACTCTGTTAAAAGCTAATTCACTTGTATGATTTTCTTTGTTATAATAATTGAATGTTGCATTTTTTGCAATATCTGCCAATAATTCCTGATTTGTTATCTTATCAAGGATATATTCACGTTTATCTCTATCATTAACCGTGAGTTTGTATGGCTTATCTATCCTTTTTATGATATCTGCTAATATTTCCTGATTTGTAAGGTATGGATTTAATGAAATTGTTATGAGGACATATTCTGTTTTCTCTTTTTTTGCAAGTTCTATTAACTTTTTTTCACTGGTAATTCTTTCTATGGCTTCTTTTCGTACATGATCGTTAGAATCATTTTCAGCTATTTCTTCTAGGATATTCTGGTCTGTTAAGGTTTTGACTGCTTCTTCTCTAATCCAAGCATCTTTATGTTTATATTTAGGTTTTATTATTTTATCTAAAAATCCCATCCTAAACACCGAATAATTTATTATTAATTTATAGTTTCAAATGTAAAATTTATATTATTTTCTATTTGTTCATAAGAATTTAGTTTAATTGTTTAACAATTCAAAAATAATATCTTTTAAAGTAATTCAATTAAAGGCGTGAAAAACAGGACTTTTTAACCGAAATATCTGAGATTATAAGGATACCCGTTTTATAAAGTTGTATTATTGAATATTAATGTTGAAAACGATATTGCATCATTTGAAAAATATTATGAAATTATTGGATTTTAAAAAAATTAAGCTCAATATGGCTTATGATGATGAAACTGACCAATATACTGAGAAAAAAATCCCAGAATATGAAGATAGAATTTTTGAATCAAAAAACAAGGATAATTCAGTTTATTTTTTAATTTAATCATTTTAAAGTATATTTTTAATAATATTTTTTTTGAAGTTTTGATTAATTGAAAATCTATTTATTTATTCAAAACAATATAATAGTATAATATAATTTTTCAATATTTAATTCATTAATTTAATGTTTAGATATTGATATTAATTCATTTTTATTTAGGGTTTAAGATGATTAGACAACACATACTTAAAAATATTGAAGAAGAATATGCTACTGAATCTGAATTGTTAAAACGTTTAGACATTTCCCCAGAAAAATTAATAAAAAATATGGAAATACTGAAAGAAGCAGGATATAAAATTATACATGATGACGATAAAGGTTATAAATTGGAAGATACTCCAGATACTGTTGAACCTTTTGAGGTAGGTCGTGGATTAAAGTCTGAATATATCGGTCACAACCTTCATTTTTATGAAGAAGTTGAATCCACAAACAATACCGCAAAGAAATTTGTAGAAAATGGTGCACCAGAGGGTACAGTAATCATTGCAGAACATCAGACAGCTGGAAGAAGCAGGAAAAAAACCGATTGGGTTTCACCTGAAGGTGGAATTTACATGACAATGATTTTAAGACCGGATGTAACACTTCTTGAAGCATCACAACTTACTATTGTTACAGGAGTAGCCATAGCAAAAACATTAAAAGATGTATTTAACATCAATGTTGGAATCAAATGGCCGAATGATTTATTAATTGGAAATAAAAAGATTTGTGGAATCCTTACTGAAGCCGTCACGGATCAGGATAATTTAGATGCTGTCCTAGTAGGTGTTGGTATTGACGTGAACATTGATGAAAAGGACATGCCTGATAAGCTACAAAAGGTTGCAACCAGTGTCAAAAAAGAGTTAAATACTGAATTTAATAGGGCTGCAATAATGAGGGAATTCTTTAAAATATTTGAGCAGTTATATGAAGAATTCAAAAACGATAACTTTAAATACATAGTATCCGAATGGAGAAGATTATCCAGCACTACTGGAAATAGAGTAAAAGTTTACAGTAATGGTAAGGCATTAATAGCTGATGCTGTTGGTATAACCAATGAAGGAGCATTAATTGTTGAAACTGATGATGAAAAATTAGAAAAAATTACTTCTGGTGAATGTATAATTATTGACGATGAATAATAATATTATTCATCATATAACCTTCTAAAAAAAGAGTGTAAATAGTCAGAAAACTATTTATTCATATAACACTTGTTCTATCATTTTATTTTTACATGCTATAACTGTTAGATTAAATGTATCTGCTATTGCATGAACCAGTTCATCCATGCTAAGTTTTTCTGAATCTTTTGCAGACCAGTCAACACGTATAGTTTTTGATGCGCCTGGCATTCCTACTGCTGGAATTGTCACGATATTATAATTTTCAAGAAGTATCATTGAATAGACTGTTGCAACAACATCTCCAGAAAACTCTGTGTTTACTCCACGTTTTTCTATTTCTTTAAGAATTTCTTCTTCCTTAAACATGAATCCCGTTGGAGTTTTAAGTGGATTTAATCCTTGAGTGCATAATTTATTGTATAATTCATCTTTCTGTTTGAAAGCTTTTCTGATTGCTTCTGGAGAGTATTTTTCCAACCCTTTTATCATGCCTGCAACTAATGGTGCTTGTGCTTCAAGTCCATACTGGTTTACTGTAAGTTTTATTTCATCAATTAACTTTTTACTTCCTGCCATTAATCCACCACGTGGACCTTCCATCAGTTTGTCAGTACTGGTTACAGATAAGTCAGCTCCCAAGTCTATTGCTGTTGGTTGATTGTATATTGCCCTTCTAAGTCTTGCACCCGATGCATCATCAACAAAAACTAAAATATTCTTATCTTTTGCCTTTTTGATTACATATTTGAAATCATTTAAATTCAATACTTCATGATCCATTGTTGAACCAGTTATTACAACTAGGGAAGTGTTATCGGGTAATTCAAAATCATCAATATCCGTATATTCTATGTAATCTGCTCCAACCAATTCTGCAGTTCTTGGTATTGAAGGATGTCCAGGCTTCTTAGATAAATAATGGACTATTGTTGTTCCTTTTTTTACATAGGTCATTATTATTGCTGCTATACCGCTTGTTGTACGATTTAATGGTAATACTTTTTCTCCACCCAAATGTTCTATCCCAAGTTTTTGAATTTTTTCATCGAATACTGCTGGTCCAGCATATGTTTCAAGAAGCGAGATGTCTTCTGGTGTTATATCAAATCCGCCTGCCAATCCAGTTAAATCAATAATACTATTTATTCCTTCTTCTTTAATTTTTCTGTTAATTATTTTTAGTCCTTTTTCTCTTTTTGTTATTTCGTTTAATGTTAATGACATAATATTTACCTAAAAATAACTTATATTAAAAAAAGTTTGATTATATATAAAAAATAATTGTTTTTAAAAAAATAGTTTATGGAAATTTATATTTATCCTATTCAACGTTAACGGTGAAAACATCTTCAAATAATTCTATAATTAATCCTAATTGTTCATCACTGAAACTAATGATTGTTACTTCACCATCTTCTTTTACGAAGTATTCTGCGTTAACTATTGCTCCATCCTCATCCATGTACACATATATTCCATCAGTAATGCCTATCTCTGCATAGTTAAGGTATACTTCAAATTTAATAAGCATGTCAACACGTTCAACTTCTTCAAATCCTGAATCTGGATTGTCTTTACGCCTTTGTAAAGCTTCACTGAGTTCTTCCATACGTTTCTCTAATCTTTCAACATTATCTGTCATAGAATCCCCTTAAATAATAAAATATTCATAGCTTATTAATATTATGTTAATTGAGATTAATATAATTTTTCATATCAAAAATATCTTATAATATTATTAATAAAAATTAATACAGTAAAAATTATTAACTTATAATTTGAGTTTGATAATTATTGATGGAGGTAGATACTTGTCAGATAAAAAATCCAAATTAGCTAGTGGAAGTATTATAAATTTTTTAGGTTCTGTAATTCTTCGTTTTGGTGGATTTATTTATCGTTTTATACTAAGTAGACTATTGACAACAACAGGTTATGGAATTGTTGGTTTAACATTACCATTTCAGAACATTTTCATTATAGGAGCATCAGGTGGGGTTCCACCAGCCATTGCTAAGTACGTATCCCAATATAAGGCAGTAGATGATGAACGTATGGTTCATCAGATTATTGTAACTGGTCTTAAATTGATGATTTTCATGTCGATTATAGCGGCAGTTCTGATGTTTTTAATTTCTGAGCCTGTTGCAATTGGAATGTGGAATAAACCTGAAGCATTACTCCCTCTTAGATTAGTTTCAATAATTATACCTTTTAGTGTTATTGTTGGGGCAATACGTGGAGTATTCCAAGGTTTCTATGATATGAAAAGTATTTTTTATTCTAAGTTTATTGAACAAATATTCACAATTATACTTGCTTCATTATTAGTAATTCTTGGATGGTATGCTGCAGGGGCTGTGTTAGGTACTGCTCTAGGATTTTTAGTATCATTGTTAGGTTCCTATTATTTGTATAGAAGAGATGTAAAAGATTATTATTCCAAAGGAAACTTTGAAAAAATCAGTTTTCATGACGAATTATCTTTAATGAAGGAAATTCTTAAATTTTCAATACCAGTAGTAGTATCTGGTGTTGCAGAAATATTCTTATATGATACTGGAACTTTCTTTATTGGGATGTTTTTACCTGCATTCTTTGCTGGTTTCTTTACAAATGCCAGTGCTATTGCAAGAATTCCTTTAATGATTGCAAATTCCGTTTCCACTTCAATTTTACCAGCAACCAGTGAAGCTGATAGTCTGCAAGATAAACAGTTACTTAAAATGTATATGCATCAATCATTCAGGTATACTGCAGTTACATCATTACCTATATCTGCCTTCATAATGGTATATGCTGTACCAGTAATGGTTTTATTATTTGGTTCAGAATATGCACAGGGAGCAGAAGCATTGTGGATACTCGTAGGGGGAATGTTTTTCTTCTCCATATACTTAATAGCAAGTAGTATGTGTCAAGGATTGGGAAAACCAACATTTCCTATGTATGCATTAATAACAGGTGCTATTATAAATGCAATAGCCAGTTATCTGTTAATTCCAATGTTCAATATTACTGGTGCTGCAATATCAACTACACTTTCCACATTTGTTTTAATGATGATTACAGTAACACAACTTAATAAGTTAAGTGGCATATCAGCACCATACAAGGATTTGGCTAAAATATTAGTTGCAAGTGCATTTATGGTTTTTGTCATGTACCTTATTCCAAAAACAATTCTCGGAATGATAATTGGTGGAATAGTAGGTTCAATTGTTTATATAATAGTAATACTATTATTGAAGGCAATAAAACCCGAAGATGTTGGGTTAATAGAACACTTAGTGAATAAAACAGGTCCACTTAAAAAACGTTTATTAAAAATAGTTAAAATGATTAAGATTTATTTAGAAAACTAAATCTTTTTAATTCTCTTTTTTTCCATATAATTTTATGGCTTTCTGGTGAGCTTTCATTTCTATTGAATCATCCAATTCAACTAATGAGTCAATTTCATACTTGTTTTGTAATGCCTTAAGTATCAGATAATCTGCTAGGTGTGGATTTTTTGGCAGTATGGGTCCATGAAGGTAGGTTCCCACATAATTTTTGTATACAACTCCCTCTTTTTTGTCATTTTCATTGTTTCCATAACCTGTTAGAACATCGCCTAATGCCTCATATTTACTGAAAGTACGTCCTCCATGGTTTTCAAATCCAACTATAGTTTTTGGTGTAATGTCCAGAGTACTTTCTATAATTATGTTTCCTATTATCCTTTTTCCTTTCCCAGAACGACTAACATAATCAAGTATCTTTAATCCGGGCAGTGTGTTTCCATCCTTATCAATATATTCAGCACCCAATAATTGATATCCTCCACAAACTGCCAGCACTACCTTGTCCTTATTTATTAATTCCTTAAATTTGTCCTGGTATTGTAGAAAATCCTTGTAAACAAATTGTTGTGCACGATCAGATCCTCCACCCATAAAGAATATGTCTCCAGTTGTTAAGTCAGGTTTTTCATTATCGGAAAAGTTATAAATGTTTACTTCAATTCCCCTTTCTTCTGCACGTTTTTTGAGACATTTGATATTCCCTGTGTCCCCATAAAGATTAAGTAAATCTGGATATAAATGAAATATATTTAATTGCATATGAAAACCACCTTATTTAACAATACTACTAATATAATCCCTTGTTTCAAATACTGCTGTATATGTTGGTAGTACATAAACTATTTCTACATCATCTTCTATTGCAGTATCTACAACTTTTTTCATACTTTCAATAATGTGTATTTTTTCAAGGTTAACCTCATCATATTTCTTTTTAAGTGCAATTTCTTCTGCTCTGATTCCACTACAATAGTAATTTTTTATTGTTTCATCATTTGTACAGTTAGTGTTTGCATCCCAAATCCATGATATGTCTCTTCCATCTGCAGGATTATCATTAAGTATATGTACAACTGTTTTTGTTCTGGAATCCTTTGATATTAGGCGTGTTACTTGGCTTAGTCCAATAGGATTTTTTGTTAATATTACTTTTATTTGTTTATTCTTGTATTCAAATTCTTCCATTCTTCCCAATGAAAATGAGAAGTTTTCCATGTATTCTATTGTTTTTTTAGCATCTAATCCTAATTCATTTGCTAAAGTTAATACACCAACTACATTATATGCATTATATAATCCAGAATAAGGATAATTAATTGTATATTGCTCCGTATCATGTTGTATTGTAATTATTTGTGAAGAATTACTTTCATCAATATTTGTTACCTTAAAATCTTTATTCTGATTATTAAATCCACAATTAGAACAAGAATAATCCCCTAAATGACCATATGTATGCTTTATATATTTTAGTTCATCTCCACAAATTGGACATTTCTTTATTAATAGATTTTTTTCTACAATTTCATTTGTTGGAATATCTAAACCAAATTTTAGAATTTGATTATCTACTTTGTTTACAAATTGGTTAACATAGGGGTCATCACAATTAATTATTAATTTAGTATTGGGCAATAATTTTACATCTTCTAAAACTTCTTCAATTATTCCTTCAATTTCACCATATCGATCCAACTGGTCTCTGAAGAAGTTTGTTAATATGATATAATCAGGTTTAATAAAACTGCTAATATAATCTAATGAACCTTCATCTACTTCAAATATTCCATAGTCATAATGATTTTTGGTATTCCTTACATATGTTGTTGCAACACCTTGTTTCATGTTTGCTCCTTTAAGATTTGAAAGAAGAACATTATCTTTTAAAACATGATTGATAAGGTTATTGGTAGTCGTTTTACCATTAGTACCTGTGATAAGAATTTTTTTATCACATTTTTCATTTAAAACACTTAAGAAGGAATTATCTATCTTTAAAGCAACATTCCCTGGTAATGCTGTTCCACTTTTATTAAATAAGTTTAGAAAAAATATTGATAATTTTCCCATTCTTAAAGCAATACTTGTTTTAATATCCATATGACAACTTCCAAATTTTAAAAGCTTAACTATATATTTATTTAAGTTGATATTTAAGTATTTTTACTAAAATGAGTTGAAATAATAATAAAAGTAACAATTTAAAAAAATAATAAAAGTTATATTAAAAAAAGAATGTTTGAATAAAAATTATAATTTAATTTTTATATCTAATGCACTTGAACCTTCTTCATAACAGAATACTGGGTTAATATCTAACTCTTTTATTTCTGGGAAATCAAGTGTTAATCTTGCTACACGTTTAAGTGTATCTTTTACTGCATCAATGTCACAAGGTGCGTCTCCACGGTAACCTTCAAGTAATTTACTTACTTTTGTACTGTTAATTTGTTCATCAATAGCATCTTCGGTCATTCCTAAACCTAATTTGAAGTTTACATCATTAATTAGGTTTACATAGATTCCACCCATACCAAATCCTATGATAGGACCAAATTGTGCATCTCTGAGCATACCTACAAGTACTTCCTGTCCTTTAGGCATCATTTTTTGTACTTCCACTCCATCCGGAACTACATCTGGATGTGCTTCTTTTGCTCTTGCAATAATTTCTTCGAATTTTTGTTCAACTTCTTCTTTAGAGTTGATGTTTACTTGTACTCCACCAATATCTGTTTTGTGTAATATCTTATCAGATGCTATTTTAAGAACTACTGGGTACTGCATTTCTTCTGCTGCTTCTCCAGCTTCTTCTTTGCTAGTTGCTAGTACTATAGGAGCTGCTGATATACCATATGCTTTTGCAACCTGGTATGCTTCACTTCCGATAAGTGCATCTTTTCCACTTTCTTTAACTGATTCAATGATTTTTGCTGCTTCTTCCTTGTTGATTCCGGATAAGTTTTCTATTGCGGATTCATGATTTTTTTGTTTAATTTCTGAGAATTTTGCCATTCCTTTAAGAGCAACTACAGCGGTTTCAGGGAATACGAATGTTTGTATGCCATGTTCACGTAATACTAGGTTTTCTTCGACAAATGTAGGTCCACCCATGTTTACTACCATGATTGGTTTGTTGAATTTGATTTTAGCATCAACAATTGCTTGTCCTACTTCTCTTGGTTTGTAAGATGCTGTTGGACATGCCATGATAATTGCACTGTCAATGTAGTCTTCTGCAAGCACTATTTCTAATGTTTTTTCATATGCTTCAGGGGAAGCATCACCTAATACGTCAATAGGGTTATGTACACTACCTTCATCGGGGATTACTTCTCTGAGTTTTGCCATGGTTTCTTCTGTTAGTTCAGCTAGTTGTAATCCTTCTTCTTCTATTTTATCTGCGGTAAGTACTCCTCCACCACCAGCGTTTGTAATTACTGCTATGTTTTTACCTTTTGGTAAGTCTGTTTTTGAAAATGCTGTACCTAAGTCAAAGAGGTCTTGCATTGATCTTGCTCTCATTACTCCACAGTTCTCAAATGCTGCATCAAATGCAAAGTCATTTCCTGCTAATGCTCCTGTGTGTGATGATACTGCTTTTGCTCCAGCTTGACTTGATCCAGATTTAAGTAAAATTACTGGTTTTTTCTGTGTTACCTTTTTCATTACTTCAAGGAATCTTTCTCCTTCACTAATTCCTTCAAGGTATCCTAAAATTACATCTGTTTTGTCATCATCAGCTAATTCTTCAATAACATCTATTTCGGATACGTCAGCCTTATTTCCTAAACTGACTACTTTACTAAATCCTATACCTTCGGATACACTCCAATCAATAATTGCTACAGTCATTGCACCACTCTGGGATACGAATGCAATATTTCCTGGTTCTGGCATTATTTGTGCGAATGATGCGTTAAGTGGTGTGTGTGCATCTAAACTTCCTAGACAGTTAGGTCCTTGAACGTTCATGTCATATTTTTTAGCAATTGATGCTAATTCTTCTTCTAGTTTTACACCTTCTCCACCAACTTCTTTAAATCCTGCTGTTAAGACAATTACGTTTTTAATTCCTCTTTGTCCACATTCTTCTAGAGCAGCATTTGCGAATCTTGAAGGAATTGCTACTACTGCTAAGTCACAATCTCCTTCAATATCCAATACTGTTTTATATGCTTTTAATCCTAAAATATCCTCTTCTGCCTTAATATTTATAGGGTATATTTTTCCTTTGAAGCCACATGTTTTTAAATTATCTGTTACTATGTAACCTAATTTTCCTTTTTGATTTGATGCACCGATTACGGCCACTCCTCTTGGATTGAATAATCCTGTGAGATCTTTCATAATTATTTCTCCAAATAGTATTTTTTCTTTGCTAAATATTTTCAAAACAAACTCAAAAAGTATTTTGTTTTCATAAATATTTCTTAAATAAATATTTTGTATGATTAATCATTATTAATTATTATCATACGATAGATGTTAATATATTTGTTTTCTAAAGCTTATATACTTTATTTTAAAAATGTGAAAAAAAAATAATTTCAAAATATAAAAAAAGTTAAAGAAATTAAAATATTATAGTATCATTGATAAACTTATCCTATTTTTCTCATAATCTACTGATAATACTTTGACTTCAACTATATCTCCAACATTAACAATGTCCATAGGGTGTTTAACAAATTGTGTATCAGTCAATTGTGAAATATGTACTAATCCATCCTGATGCACGCCTATATCTACAAATGCTCCAAAATCTACCACATTTCTAACAACACCTTCTAATATCATATCTTCTTCTAAATCTTCAATGTCCAATACATCACTTCTTAGTTGTGGAGCATCTAGTTCTTCACGTGGATCTCGTCCAGGTTTTTTTAGTTCAGATATTATATCACTTAATGTCCATTCTCCCACACCCAATTGTGTTGACAGCTTTTCCAAATCTTCAACTTCCAGGTTTACTCCACCATTTTTTACATCAAACAAGTCATAACCGTATACAGTAAGTAATGCTAATGTTGTATCATATGATTCAGGATGAACACAAGTACTGTCTAAGATGTTATTTGATTCATATATCCTCATAAATCCCGCACACTGCTGAAATGTTTTGGCTCCAATACCAGGTACCTTTAGTAGTTGGTTACGGTCAACAAATGAACCATTTTCTTCCCTGTATTTAACTATATTGTTTGCAATCTTTTTTGACACACCCGCAACATGCTGCATAAGTGATGCTGATGCTGTGTTAAGGTCAATACCTACATTGTTTACACTTTTTTCAACAATTCCCTCAAGTGATTCGTCTAGTTTTTTAGGATTCATATCATGCTGATATTGTCCTACTCCTATGCTTTTAGGGTCAATTTTAACCAGTTCAGCAAGGGGATCCTGCAGACGTCTTGCAATGGATATGGCTCCACGTTCCGTTACGTCACAATTTGGGAATTCTTCTCTTGCAAGGTCACTTGCTGAATAAACACTTGCTCCTGCTTCATTAACTATCACATACTTTACTTTAGTATTCTTTATAATGTCTGAGATGATCTGTTCTGATTCTCGAGATGCTGTTCCATTGCCTAATGCAATAAGATCCACCTTGTATTTTTTTATCAAATCCCTGACTATTGATTTCGTTTCTTCAATCTTGTTTTGTGGTTCTGTTGGATAAACAACTGTGGTATCTAGTACTTTTCCATATTCATCAATTACTGCTAACTTACATCCTGTACGGAATGCCGGATCCCATCCGAGTACTGTTTTTCCAGTTATTGGTGGTTGCATCAGCAATTGTTCCAAATTTTTCTTAAAGACTTTGATTGATTTGTCTTCTGCAACTTCCGTTAGTATACTGCGGATTTCTCTTTCTATTGCCGGAGCTATTAATCGTTTGTATGAATCGTTTATAGCTTCCTTGATAAAGTCTGTTGTGTACTTATTGTATTCCGGTTTGCTTGGATTATTTGAATAGTTTATTAATATTTCATCTTCTAGGAAAAATTCTATGTTTTCTATTGGTGCATCTATTTTAACATTCAGTATTTTTTCTTTTTCTCCACGGTTTATTGCCAAAATTCTGTGTTGAACAATATCAGAAATATCTTCAGAATAATTATAGTACATTTCATACTCTGATTTTACTTCTTTATCCTTTGGTGTTATGGTTATTTTTCCTTTTTTTAATGTTATGTCTCTAATGAATCTTCTAAATGTGGCTTTATCTGATATCATATCTGCTATGATATCATTTGCCCCCTGTTTTGCTTCATCAATACTTGTTACTTCATCATTTAGGTATTTTTTTGCTTCTTTTTCTATTGGATAGTCTAGTTTTTGATCATAGATTGTTAATGCTAATTTTTCCAATCCCTTTTCACGTGCCTTAGTTGCTCTTGTTTGTTTCTTCTGTTTATATGGCCGGTACAAATCCTCTAATTCGACCATTGTTGAAGCTTCTTCTATCTCTTTTTCCAGATTTAAAGTGAGTTTTCCCTGTTTTTCTATGTTGTTTAATATTTGTCTTTTTCTTTCCTCTAATTTTCTCAGGTATACTAATCGTTCATTTAATGTTCTTAATAATTCATCATTTAATCCACCAGTTGCTTCTTTACGGTAACGAGCAATGAATGGTATAGAATTATCTTCATTAATTAATGTTATTGCTGCATCAGCTTGCCAAGGCTTTATATCTAATTCATTTGCTATTATTCTATCAATATCCATCATTATATTTTTCACCTATCTGAAAATTTCAATTAATATATTACTGTTAAAATAATTTATAGTTATGGATTCAGTTTAGAAAAATAGTAAATCCTAAAATAGAGTGTATATTAAAAAATGGTGAATTTTTTTTAACCTTTACGTGAAAAAATCACTTAAATGTATGTTTACCATATGATGTTATAAATATTTTTAATAATATAAATAATAAAAGATACAATGAGAATTAGAAACATTATCCGTGAATCATTAATGCTTCCATTTAAAGAGCTGAAACTATTTATTATAGTTTTCTTATTAGCATTTTCTTATGAAGTTATTACTGATAGTTTTTATCATATAAACATAGGTGATTTATCAATTGTTAAGATAATTATCAATATGTTGATAATTTTAATTATCATGGGAATAATGATGCACATTACTCATCTAGCAGTTTATGATAAAAAAGTTGAAATTAGATTATTTGATTCATTTATGGAAGGTGTCAGGGAATATGTTATTACTATGTATTATCTAGTATTGACTTTAGTATGTAGTTCATTTTTTATCTTTCCAACAGGTGTTTATTCTAAAATTTATAATTTAATCAATTATATTAAAGTAAATAATGCGGATGCTACTTTTATAACTATCCAAGAAATTTCTCATGAATTACCTATAGACATTATGATGGGTTTACAAAGAAGTATTGAAATAAACCTCATTATTACAATAGTTATTCTCATAGTTTTCTCATCTTTTGGTTTTATTGGAAAATCAATATTGTTTAGAACAGATAACCTATTATATGCATTGGATTTACGTGTAATACTTAAAGTTATTAAAAATATTGGTTATAAAAGATATGTTAAGTTTTTAATTGCCATTGGAATAATACTTATCATAGTCATTAATATAATTATAGTATTAGGACAAATATTCGGTGATTTTATAATATCAGCATTGCTGGAAACTTTTCTTCTTTTCTTTGCAACTAATGCCTTCTATTTAATATATGAAGGTAAATAATTCATTCATTGTTTTAATTTGTTGATATTATTCATTCAAAAAAAGATTATTATTTTGGAGGTTAAATGATTCTCTTAAAAACTAATTTATATTAATTTACTACAGATTTTTGTCAATGTCTTTTTAAATTCAACAAATTCTTCATATTCTAATATTTTCTTAATATTTTCATCCCATTCCCCATCATAGTCCATTACTTCCTGAGCTGTTTTTTTACCTTCTGTTGTAATTGTAATGATTTTTTTTCTTTCTTTTTTGGTTCTTTGTATTAAACCTTTATCTTCTAGTTTCTTAAGGTTTCTGGTTACTGTACTTTCATTTAATTGAAAGTTTTCTGCTATTTCTTCTTGTATTAATCCATCATGTCTATATATTTCTATAAGTATGGGATACAATCCATATGTTAAGTTTTCATCTTTTACTTTTTGGTTTATGTAACTGGCATGTTTTCTGTGTATTATAGATATATATGCATTTGTGGGCATTATGTCATCCATTTTCATAGTTAAGTCAACCCTCGTTTTTTTATTGTTATTTGGATTTGTTTTCTATTAGTTTTTTTACATATATTTCTATGTAAACATATGCGATTACTGATCCAATTAATCCACCAAGTAGCATTCCACAGTATATTCCAAATTCTCCCATGTTCATTACAAATCCTAGTATGTACGCAAATACCAGTACTAGTACGAATTCCCTAAATGTTGTTAATATGAATGATGTTGTTCCTTTTCCTATTCCTTGGAATACGTTTCCTGCCGATGCTCCAAATGGTACATATAATATGAATAGACACATTAGTTGTAAGAATCCTGCTATTAATGGTGCTAGTTGTGCACTTGATTCTGAATATGAGAATATTAATGCTATCTGTGTTGCAAAGATGTATAGAATTGCACATACTATTATTGATGATATTAATCCTACTTTTACTGAGTATCTCGTTGTAATTCTTAGGTTTTCATATTTTCTAGAACCAAATGCCACTCCAGCTACTGATATTGCACCTGTTCCCACACCGATTGCAGGTAACATTCCTATGGATATGATTCTCCATCCTGCTGTATATACTGCTACTGCTACTGGTCCTGATACTACTGTTAACATGAAGTTGACTACTACTGCTAATGCTGCCATTATTAATTGTTCTAGACTTGCCGGTATTCCTACAACTAGAATATCTTTGTACATTGTGAAATTGTTTTTGAAATCTTTCATGTCATATGCTAGGTAAGTGTCTTTTTTGATGAATATCCAGTATAGCATCATTAGTAATCCTAGGAATGCTGCTATTCCTGTTGCCCATGCTGCTCCTGCAATACCCATATTTAATATGTATATGAATATTGGGTCTAGTATCATGTTAGATATTGCCGTAGTTGCCATTGGTATTGTTGCTCTTTTAATGTCCCCTTCTGCTCTGAATGCTCCCCCTATTATTGGCGGGATAAGTACTGCAAATGACCATGAAAACATTACTATCCCATATTCCATCCCATAGGATAGTACACTGCTTGCTCCCATAATGTTTAGTAAATCTTTTAAGAAGACTATGAAAAGTATTGTCAGTATTATTGATATTATTATACTTAATATAATTGAATGTATTGCTGCATTGTCTGCATTGTGTTTGTCTTGTGCTCCTATGTATCTTGAAATAAGAGAGTTTGCTCCTGCCCCTATTCCATTTCCTGCTCCCACCAGTACCATAAATAGTGGTGTTATATATCCTAATGCTGCCAGTGGGTCTGCACCCAGTCCTGCTACCCATATACTGTCAATTATGTTGTTTGCAAATATTAGTAGCATACTTGCAATAATTGGTATTGCTAGCTTGTTTATAGCATTTTTAGGATCTCCCGTTATCATTTCTATGTTTGAATTTTTTTCCATCATAAAACCTCATTCTTGCACATGCAAGTATATACTTGTATATGCAAGTATTAGTATATAAAACCTTCTATAATAATTAAAGAAAAAATAATAATAGAAAAGAAAACAAAGCATATAATATTATAAAGAGAGTTTTCAAGATGAATAAAAAAGAAAAAATCATAAACATATTTTCACTAAGAAAAATTAATTCAATAATCCTAATACTTATATTATTTATCCTAATACGGCATGCAAGCATAACATCATTATGCATGGCAGGATTAATAAAATATTCACCAAATTTAAAAGAGACAGGAAGGGAATTATTTCTATGTCTACTATTGCATATAATAATTAGTTTCTACCTGTTTATCAAAGACAAAATTAAGCAAAAAAACATTAAAACATACTCCTTCATTAGAAAAGACACAGATATTCAAATTTACAGTGGAATAGTAATAATTGTTTTCATAATATTACACATTATCAGTTATCAAGCGTCTGTAATGAATTTACCACTTTCAATTAAAATTATGCATATTATAATTGATACATTACTGTTTATTTCAATAAACATACACTTACAAGTAAGTATTCCGCGTTTACTAATATCCTTCGGATTTTTAAAAGCTGACCAATCATATCAGAAAATAAATATGCTAATTAAAATAGCACTGTTCATAATTCTAGTAGGACTAATAAGTTCTGAACTAATATTCCACATACTATAAGGAGCAAAAAAATGAAAAACGTAATAATTATCGGTGCAGGTTTAGCCGGTTTAACTTGCAGTTTAAAACTAGCAGAAAAAGGAATAAAAGTCAAATTATTTTCACCAAGTAACTCTGAACAAAGCCAATCAGTCATGGCTATGGGAGGAATAAATGCTGCACTAAACACTAAAGGACAAGATGATTCAACACAAAAACATTACAAAGATACAATAAATGGTGGACAAAAGATTAATAATCCTGATGCTGTTATGAAGTTAACAGAAGATGCTCCAAAAATTATAGAGTGGCTCAGTGATATTGGTACAAGTTTTACAAGAGATGAAAATGGCAATGTGGATCTCCGTTATTTTGGTGGACAAAAAAATATGAGAACTGCATATGCTGGAGCAAAAACAGGAAAACAAATTGTTACATCCATAAACATGAAATGTAGAAAATATGAATCAGAAAATATGATAAAAAGATTTGTAGGATGGCGTTTTTTATCTTTGATTACAACCGAAGATACTGGAGAATGTGCTGGAGTTGTATTACTAAATGAAGATACCAATAAGATTGAAGAGTTTTTTGCTGATTATGTAGTTATCGCCACAGGCGGAATGAACAAGTTATTTGGTAAAATCTCCGGATCTTTACAAAATGATGGATGTGCAACAGCCAGACTTCTTAAACAAAACGTCAAATTAGCTAACCTTGAAATGATTCAATACCATCCAACAACCATTAATACACCAGTGAAGAGAATGTTGATTACTGAAGCAGCACGTGGAGAAGGTGGACGCTTATATACTCTTGTTGATGGAAAGAAATGGTACTTTATGGAAGAATGGTATCCTGAACTTGGTGCTTTAATGCCGCGAGATGTTGTGTCAAGAAGCATTTATAAAGTTTGTAATCAGATGAATCTTAGAATTAATGGTGAAAACTTTGTTTACCTGGATATTACTCATTTACCTGAAGAATCCATTAAAGTTAAATTGGATGAAGTATATGATGTTTGTACCCAGTATTTAAATATTAATCCAATACATGAACCAATACCTGTTTATCCAGGTGTTCATTATTTTATGGGCGGAATTTTAACTGATGATGAACATAAAACAAACATTAAAAACTTGTTTGCTGTTGGTGAATGCTCCTGTCAATATCATGGAGCAAATCGCCTAGGTGGAAATTCATTACTAGGTGCAATACATGGAGGGTGGATTGCAGCAGAAGAAATAGCAAAAGACAAGAAAAAATCTGAAAAAGTTGTAAATCATAATGTTCTTGAAAAAGAATTAAAATATTATGACAAATGGTTAGAAATTCAAAAGAAAGATAATTTAATTTCATCATATGCCATAGAGGAAAAACTATTTGAAATAATGAATAATGTTATGGGCATATATAGGAATGAAAAAGAATTAGATGAAGGAATAAGATTACTTAAGGAAATTGAAGAAAACATTGATAATATTAATAGTCATGAATGTTACTATGATTATATTCAATTGAATTCTTTAATAACACTAGCTAAGGCAATGATACTATCGGCGAATGAAAGAAGAGAAAGCAGAGGTTCACACCAAAGAATCGATTACCCAGAAACAAATGATGAAAAATATTTAAAAAATACAACAGTAATCCTTGAAAAAAATAATATAAAAATTTCATTTGAAGAAACAAATAATAAAATGGGATGGTAAAGAAAATGAAAGTAATCATTAAAACAACAAAAGATAACAATGAAGTTACTTATGAATACAACTACGATGGCGATTTGAACATTCCCGTTACAACCCTCCTAGAAAGAATAAATCATTCACATGAAAAGAAAATTCATTACTCCTCAAGTTGTCTGCAAGGAATATGTGGTAGCTGTGCAATGCTAATAAATGGTTGGCCAAAACTTGCATGTAAAACCTTCGTTAACGAAGAAGCCATGACCAAACACTTCAACAAGATAACCATCGAACCTCTTAGCAAATTTCCAGTAATTAAGGACCTGAAAGTAGATAGAACTCAAATTCATGAAAACATGAAAAAAGCACAGCAATGGCTGGAAAGTAATGCAAAAATAAAAAAGGAAAACATTAACCTTGAATATGAACTTTCACAATGCTTAATGTGTGGATGTTGTCTGGAAGCCTGTCCAAACTATAATGGTGAAAACGATTACTATGGAGTAATCCTACCTGTAACTAGTGCGAAATTAAAAAATCAAGAAGAAAACAAAGAACAAAAAGAGGAACTATTGAATAATTATGAAAAACACTTCTACAAGAATTGTGTTAAGTCTCTAGTGTGTGAAGACGTATGCCCTGTGAATATTCCAACACAAAGAGCAATATCCCATATGAATTATAATTCATTAAAAAATTTTTTCCACATATTCAAAAAATAAAGAAATGATCCAATATGAGTTTTAGAACAAGACGAGTAGTGCTAACTGCACCTTTTTACCTGATATTTGAATATTTCCTGTTCAAATACTTATTTTCATTATATGGGGGAATAAGTGACCTATACCTAATTATATTAGTGTTAATTTTGACTGCTATCCGGACCATTCCAACACTATTTGAAGAGAAAAAATCCACAAAAATAGGCAGATTCTTCTCCACATTATCCGGAATATGGTTATGGTTCCTAATGATGATATTTATTTATCTTGTAGTAATATACATAATAGAAATATTCATCAAAATCCCAGTTAATATCCTAAGCATCATACTACTAACAATTCCGTTAATAGGAATATATGCATATTACAATGCTCATAAAATTGTCATTAAAGAAAAAACTTTGAAATTTGACATTCTGGAAGAAGAATACAACATTGCACACCTATCTGATGTCCACTTCGGTTCAGTAAGACACAAACAGATAATAGAAGACATACGGGATAAACTAATGAAATTATCCAATACATGTGATATGGCGATAATATCTGGAGATTTAGCTGATGGATCAAGTGAAGTGGAAGAAGATGACTTTATAGCCTTAAAAGATGTTCCAATACCAATAATATTCACCCCTGGAAATCATGACTACTACATTGGAATAGAAAATGTAATTAAAGCTTGTAAAAAAGCAGACATCATAGTATTAGATAATAGTGGATGGCAATATAAAAACCTTAACATATTTGGTTTAAGCTTTAGCTTTGGAGAAATAGAAAGCGTGACACCAGAACAACTAAAAGATTTCACACAAAAGAATAAGATTAACATATTAAACTACCACGTGCCAACAAAGTGGGAAGAATTCGTGAAACTAGGCTTTGACATACAATTATCCGGTCATACACATGGTGGACAATTCTATCCTGTTAAATGGCTGGGAAATTTAATGTTTGAAGGGCATAATATGGGATTATACCATGAAAAACAAGGTGAAAAGGATAAATACTTACACGTAACTACAGGAATAGGATCAATGGATACTCCAATGAGATGGGGAACTAATTCAGAGGTAGTAGTTCTAAAATTAAGAAGTAAATGAGAATATATTATTATATTCTAAAAAAGGAATTATTCAGAGCATTTTATTGCTCTGTTTTGTTTGTGTTTTGGAAGGTTATCTTACCGGTTCCCTCTGGAGTTATTTCCATTTCTTGACATTCAGGGTTCAAACTTTTTAAAAGTGATGTTCCGTCTGAAGAGTCCATGAAGTGTGGTAGGTATCCTGAAATATATACTGGATATACATTTGCAGTGATATTGTCACCAATAACGTCAAAGTCCACGAAATATGCTGTGTGTGTTGCTGGGTTACTTTGGTCAAACATGAAGTTTCCTAGGTTATAGAAGATTGGTTTACCCTTGTACATTTCTATTCCCTGTGTTACGTGTGCATGTGAACCTACTACTGCGGTTGCCCCCGCATCTATTGCTAAGTGTGATATTTTTTTCTGGTTTTCATTTGGACTTCTTGAGTATTCGTTTCCATAGTGCATATATACAACTACTATATCTGAATTATTTTTTGCTTTTCTTATTTGTTCTGGACTTTCTGTATCATCCCATGCAGAGTATCCTGGACTGTCATCGGTTGCTTTTGGCATAACTGATTGGGAATATTCTTGGAAGTTTTCACCATCCATGTAATTAAATATTGTTACGTTATGTCCATTTTTTTCTATAGTTACTGGTTTGGTTGCTTCTTCTTTGTTTTCTCCAGCACCAATATGTGCTATTCCATATTTATCCAAGTTTTTTATAGAGTCTGTCATTCCTTCTATTCCATAGTCAAATACGTGATTATTTGCATTTGCTGATATTACTGTTCCTGATGTTCCATTTACTAGTGGTATGTAATCTGGACTTGCTTTTAGTGGTACATCAGGTTTAACTGCATTACCACTAGTAGTAAACGGGTTTTCAGTGTTAACAACCAATATATCCGTATCTCCAGTCACATTACTTACATAACGGTATGGACTTGAGTCTAATGACAATACTCCTGGCATTTTTCGACCGAACATCACATCTCCTGTTAGTGTTACAGATAGGTTTCCTCTTTGAATATCATTAGAAGATCCTATTGGATTTTTGCCATCAAATAAATGTAAAAATGGACTATCTAATGCTACCAGCAGTACTCCCAAAATAATTACAAGAAATATGATTATAATTATTTTATTTTTTACTTTCAAAATTATCACAACAATTATAATTATTATTTATTTATATGTTTTTCATCTTGAAAAAGGTTATGGAGATTAATAATTATTTATTTTATAAGATTAAAAATTAGATAACAATTGTTTAAGAAAAATTACCTTGATTCTAAAGTAGTATTGTAAGTAAAATAGAACTATTAGAAAGAATAATGTTAGGAGTATTAATTGATAATTATGAGCATGGATATGCACATATTCATCCAGATAGAAAAGAAATTAAGACAGAAAGCTTAAATGAAACATTAAACATAGTTATTAAACATATAGAAATACATAATACCATCAAATTAAAAAAATTAAGAAAGGAGTTAATCAAATGATAATCAAATTAACCAAAAAAACAATGGAGAAGAAATTATTCAAACATTAATCAAAAAATATAACTCAAAAGAAGAACTAGAAAAACAATACAAGTTAACTAATGATCCTTTATTATTTATTGATTTGGAAGATTGGAAATTTTTTGAAAGCCATCCAACTGAAACTCAAAATATTGGAAAAACATTAATATCCAAAGATATATCATTAAATAAATTAGATTTAAAATATTATCTTTACTAAAAAAAGAAGATAATACTCTTAATACTTTATCAGAAAAATTGGATGAAGATATTTCTATTATTAAACCCCATATTAAAAAACTTGAAAATGAAGGTATAATTGATAAAAATGAAAATCAAATGACAATCCCCCAATTCAAGTATGATGAGATAACAATAGAAATTGAATAGAAACAATTTATTTAAAAATATTTTTTTTCTCTTTTTAAACCTTTAATAGAATTTATTTACAGCTACTTTTACAGTTTTATTAACATTCTAATTTAAAAGATTTCTTTTTTTCTAAATTTTTTTATAGCTTCCAAAACATATATTATATTATAATAGAAATTTTTTATTAAGATAAATATAATTTACTTTTTAATTATTCATTTTAATTTATATTTATGGAGGCTATGAATGGATATAGAAGAAACTATTTATAAATACGCTCTCAGTAATGCTGTAGAGCATGGAAACAATTGTCAAGTTGGTTCTGTTATTGGGATGGTTATGAGTAAGCATCCTGAGATGAGAAAAGATCCTAAGACTGTCAGTAAGCTTGCAGGTCAATTTGTTGCTAAAGTTAATGCATTGAGTCCTGAAGAACAACAAAGTGAACTTGATAAGCTTGGTGGACTTGAAGAACATAAACGTGCTCCTGAAAAACCTAAGGGTTTACCTGAACTTGAAAATATTAAAGATGGAAACGTTAAACTAAGATTTGCACCTAACCCTTCTGGTCCCTTACATATTGGTCATGCAAGGGCAGCTATTCTTAACTTATTATACCAGAAAAAGTATAATGGAAAACTTGTTTTAAGAATTGAAGATACTGATCCTAAACGTGTGGAAGTAGATGCTTACCAAGCAATTCCCGAAGACCTTGCATGGCTTGGTATAGAAGCTGACGAAGCATACATTCAAAGTGAACGACTCGATATTTATTATGAATATGCCATGAAAGCTATTGAATGTGGTGCTGCTTACATGTGTACCTGTGATGGTGGAGACTTTAAGAAACTTAAAGACAACTGTGAACCGTGTCCATGTCGTGACCATAGTGTTGAAGAAAATATGGAATTATGGAACAAATTCCCAGATATGGATGAAGGAGAAGCAGTACTTCGTGTTAAAACAGATATTAAACATAAAAATCCTGCTATCCGTGATTGGGTTGCTATGAGAATTGTTACACAGGAACATCCTCGTATTGGCAATAAATACAAAATTTATCCTATGATGAATTTTTCTGTGACTGTAGATGATCATTTAATGGGTATTACTCATGTTCTTCGAGGAAAAGATCATTTAGCAAATAGTGAAAAACAGTCCTATCTTTACAAACACTTTAATTGGGATATTCCAGAGTTTATTCATTATGGTAGACTTAAAATGGATGATGTTCTTCTTAGTACCAGTAAAGCTCGTGAAGGTATTGAGAATGGTACTTATTCTGGCTGGGATGACCCTAGACTTGGAACTATCAAGGCCATTGCTCGTCGTGGAATTAAGAAGGAAGTTCTTTATGAACTTATTGAAGAGATTGGTACTAAACAGGCTGATGCTACCATTAGTTGGAAGAAGATTTACGGATTAAATCGTAACATCATAGAGGAAGAAACTAACAGGTACTTCTTTATCCCTGATGCCGTGAAAGTAGATGTTGAAAACTTGCCTGAAGATAAACAGGAACTTGTTGTTGAACGTGAATTACATTATAATGAACCTAAAAAAGGTTTTAGGACATTGAAATTCAATGGTTCTGCATATATTCCAAAGGATGATTATGAAAAAGCATTAAATAAAGGAAATCCTTTAAGATTGATGGATTTGGTTAATGTTAATGTGACTGAAGATTCCTGTTCTTATGATAGTGATTCTTTAGAGGATGCTCAGAGTAAACATGCAACCATTATCCAATGGAGTCCTGTGGATGATTCTGTGAAAGCCTGTGTTGTAATGCCTGACAACTCAAAAGTTGAAGGTTTTATTGAAGCTGATGCAAAAGATGTTCATGTTGATGATTTAGTACAGCTTGAAAGGTTCGGATTTGCAAGAGTAGATAATATAACAAAAGATGGAATAACTTTCTATTACACTCACAATTAATAAAAAAAAGAGGATGTGAATTATTATGGTAAATGTTAATGAATATTATAGTAACATACAAAACAATTATTTATTTGTAGAAATAGCAAGACGCGTAGATAAGTATCAGGAAGAAAATCCTGATGCAGATTTAATCAAAATGGGTATAGGAGATGTTACAAGACCTCTTACACCTACAGTTATTAAAGCATTTCATGATGCTGTAGATGAAATGGGAGAAGCTGATACTTTCCGTGGTTATGGTCCTGAACAGGGTTATGATTTCTTAATCGAAGATGTCATTAAGAATGATTTTGAACCTTTAGGTGTTGAACTTAAAAATAGTGAAGTATTCATTAGTGATGGAGCTAAATGTGATACTGGTAATTTCCAGGAACTATTTTCACAAGACAATGTTATTGCTGTCACTGATCCGGTTTATCCTGTTTATGTTGACAGTAATGTAATGGCTGGTCGTAGTGGAGTAATTGATGATGAAGGTTTCTATGAAAAAATTGTTTATCTTCCTTGTACTGCTGAAAACAATTTTGTTCCATCTCTTCCTGAAGAAGATGTAGATCTTATTTATCTTTGTTTCCCAAATAATCCTACTGGTACAACCCTTACTAAAGATGAACTTAAAGTTTGGGTTGATTACGCAAAAGAAAACGATGCATTAATATTATTTGATGCAGCTTATGAATCATTTATTGCAACTGAAAATGTTCCACATAGTATTTATGAGATTGAAGGAGCAAAAGAAGTAGCTGTTGAATTTAGAAGTTATTCAAAATTAGCTGGTTTCACCGGTACTCGTTGTGGTTATTGTGTTGTTCCTGAAGACATATTTGTTAAAAATGAAGCTGGTGAAGACGTACAATTAAATCCATTATGGAATAGAAGACAGTCCACTAAATTTAATGGAGTATCCTATCCTGTTCAACGTGCTGCTCAAGCAGTTTATACGCCTGAAGGCAGAAAAGAAATTCAGGAAAATATTGATTATTATATGGCTAATGCAAAGGTTATTCGTGACAGTTTAGAAGCTATTGACTTGGATGTTTATGGAGGAATTGATTCCCCATATATTTGGTTTAAAACTCCTAACAATATTGATTCATGGACCTTCTTTGACATATTACTTGACCAAGCAAATGTTGTAAGTACTCCTGGTGCTGGTTTTGGTCCTAGTGGCGAAGGATACATTCGTTTAACCGCTTTTAATACTTATGAAAAAACTGTTGAAGCTATGGAAAGAATTAAAGAACTAGAATTCTAGTTTTTAACGGTAGTATTAAAATTTAATTATGTATTACTTTTGTACATAATTCATTTTTAAATATTTTTTTTTCAATGCTGTCAAGTTAATGTTCAATTTGTGTGACTGTTTTTTTGTGAATTATTTTTTTTTAGAAAGATCTTTTGTTGTTGTCTGTGAATTTGTGTCCATAGTCTACAGGTTCTCTGTTTGTTGATTTTCTTTCTTCTTT